>CAZHRF010000019.1:13577-51519 GCA_964534625.1 uncultured archaeon
GGTTTAACTAACCTTCAAGAATATAACCACGGAACAGACCCACAGAATCCAGATATGGACGATGATGGTATGCCAGACGGATGGGAAGTTGAACATAGTCTTAACCCACTTATAGATGATAGTCAAGACGACGCTGATGAGGATGGTTTAACTAACCTTCAAGAATATAACCACGGAACAGACCCACAGAATCCAGATACAGACGGAGACGGGTATAATGATTGGGAAGAAATAAAAAAAGGTACTAATCCCATAGATCCTGAAGATTATCCGAGTAATTTTGGGGGTATAGTGCCTATTCTTGGGGGTTCCGTGTTGTTGATTGGTACAGGTATTACTATCTTTATTTTATGGAAAAAAGGAAAGATATTTGTCAAGAAGCAATAGTCGGAAATCTTTTTCCTTTTTATCCTTCTTTCAAATCATTTCTTGTTACTAAAAAAGCCGATCATAATTTATTTAAATAATCGTTTGCTATTCTTATACTATACTTTTTCTAGTATCGCTTTAGATAGATCTAATACAGATTATGAAATTGTTCTAGCCAAGCAGAAAAGTTCTCCAAATGTTCTGGTTATTGTACCATCTGTGCTCCAATTATTTTCAACTGGTGATATTTGGCTATAATGTGCTTTTTATATACTTTCATCATAGAACAAAGTTTGAATTATCAAAAATTAACATTGAGTTTTTTTCATAGTAAGCCATTTAAAGACATACGTAGAAACTGGTTTATGAAATACAATTTTGATGAAGAGATTAACAGAAAAAATACCTTTTCTGTTAAATGGGATTTCTTGAAACTTTTTTACCCAGATGAAGATTTGTTACCATTGTGGGTGGCGGATATGGATTTCAAATCGCCTCAACCAGTGATTGAAGCTTTGAAAAATGTTGCTGAGCACGGCGTGTATGGTTACAGTTATCATAAAACAGACCAATTTTTTGATGCTATAAAGGACTGGATGGACAATATACACAACTGGGAGATTGAATCAGACTGGATCCAATATAGCCCAGGTATTGTACCTGCTATTGCATTAATAATCAGAACCTTTTCAGCTCCAGGAGAAAAAGTAATTATTAATGAGCCTGTTTATTACCCTTTCAGATCAAAAATTACTAACAACGGCAGACTTGTTTTGAATAATGAATTACAATTAGAGGGAAATAAATATAGATTTGATATTGAGGATTTTAAGAAAAAAGCAGAAGACCCTTTAGCTAGATTATACATTTTATGTAGCCCTCACAATCCTGTTGGCAGAGTGTGGACAAAAAAAGAGCTCAAGGCTATAGGTGACATCTGCCTTGATAACAACATTCTCGTTATCTCTGATGAAATTTGGCATGATCTTATTCTCCCAGAGTATACTCACACAGTTTTTCCAACTATTTCTGATGATTTTGCAGATATTTCAATCACCTGTACAGCCCCGAGTAAAACTTTCAATATCGCTGGTTTACATGCATCTAATATTATTATATCTAACAAAGAGATGCGAGAAAAATTCAATCATACAATTGTCAATCAAGATTCTCTCTCGTCTCCAAGTCCATTTGCAATAGCAGCTACAATAGCATCTTATAATGAGGGCAAAGAATGGTTAGATCAAGTTATTACCTATATCGCTGATAATTTTGCCTTTTTACAATCATTCGTAAAAAAGAATATGCCACAAGTAAAAATGATAAAACCTGAAGGAACATATCTAGCGTGGCTTGATTTTCGAGCATTTGGGTTAGATAAAGACCAACTACAAGATGTAATGCAGAAAAAAGCTAAAGTAGCATTAGATGAAGGGTTCATTTTTGGTAAAGGAGGCCAAGGATTCGAGAGAATAAATGTGGCTACCCCTAGATCTATTCTTAAAGAGTGCATGGAGAGAATAAACGAAGTATTAGAGAAAATGTAAATGAATCATACAAAAAGCGATTTATTGCTTGTTTAGTATCTTTTTCATTCTCTTTATTTCTTAATAATAGTCTGAGTAACATAGCCTATTATAAAACCAATTGACTCTATGAAGAGCAACCCTATGGCGATTTCACTATTACTAGGATATATCAAGACAATGAAACCAGCTAATAAAAAGAAAAGAGTAAGACTGATAACGAATGTTCGTCTGTTTTCTAATTGTCCATGGAGTGTTTTTGTTGTTGTTCTTAAAGCAGCCACATATCGCTCAATAATAGCATCATATGTTAATTTTAAGGAAAGAATCAATATAATTGCACCAAGAACATGAACAAAAAACCTACCCAAGGTTATTTCTAAATGAGATATGAACAAGAGCCACCAAGATTGTATCCAAGATAAAAAGGAGAAATTTAGATCTAATTGCCAACCGAGAGTTATTAACCCTAAAAGGAATCTTGAGAAAAAATCAAATAAGACAATAAGAGGTATGAATATTCCATCATAAAGTTCTCTGAAACTGAATTTTTTTAGCATGATCTTGGATGAATTAAAAATATCTTTGACCCCAGCTTCACCATAGCCTTGAAGAAAACCTATAAATGGCGATATAATCAGCAATAAAACTGCAGTAAAACCAAAAACGGACATAAAATCACCACCAGCAATAATATATCTAATGCTGATTTTACTTGTATCCATAATCCATTCTTTATAGGGAATCAAATCATACAAATTATTTAGAGAGGAATAGGTAGAGAGGAACAGAGACGAAAATACCTCCAAGAATGCATTACCACCAAAAATTAATCCTACAGTAAAACCACCAAACGAGAAAAGTGCAATCATAATTAAAGTAAATTCGTCCAATATTCGATTCTTGTTTTCATTAGCTTCTTTAGTTTTAAGGATGGTTTTTTTCTTTACTTTACGTTTATTAATGGGTCCTTCTTCCTCTTCAATGCTAAAAATTCGTTTAAGAACCCATGATAGAAAGAATCCTAAGAAACCACCTACTATTGCTAAACCAAATACCATAATAGCAGAGACTCCCAATCCTAGAACCGTTGAAATAACGATATTGACTAGACTTGGAATTACTAACATTAAAAACAGACCAATTTCCAACCCAAGTTGGGGATAGAAACCCATAATAGAATTAATTAAGCCTAACAGAGTAAATGTTGCAAATATACTTAGAACAATACTGGTTCCCGTTTTAATAATACCAGTTGGATCTTCAACCTCTTCAGAATCATAAAATATTCGTTCTATTATGCCACCTACTGCTAGAAAGGTTATACAAAAGATTAAAGTTAAAACAAACACTATTAGTGAAAGGATAAGAGTAATTTCTAGATTATTATATGAAACAAGTAAGAGAGGGGATACAAATGAGCCAAGTAGTAGTATCAAAAATCCTTGTAAAACATGTTTTTTCTTTAAATTATACCTCCTTATGGCAAATACGCTAATAATTAGAGACAAAAAAATAAAATTAGCAAGAAATGTACCACCAATTTTAACATTTATTGAAGTTACCACTTGTAAGTAACTTATATCGGTATTATTTGATAGCAATAGCATAAATGCAGAAAGAAAACAAGTAAAAATTACTACCCAAACTACCACTTGTAGTCCAGGTTTATCTTTCTTGCTTAGTAATGTCAACAACAGGGAGAGCAAGTAAGCTGTAAATACAAAAGAAAAAACGAGTAAATTAATATTAGGGGCAAAACGACCATTTTCAATAGGAATAAAGTAATTAAGGTTACTTTGATAAAAGGTTGATTTTAAAAAGAAGAGCAGAATTTGCAAAATCAAAAAAAATGTTTCCGCAAAGAGTAAAAATCTAAAGACATGGAATGCAGATATAATCCAGTTAATATTAAACCACAAAAAAAAACCCTTCACTTTGCCCATTTGAATACCCCTAGGGATGTAAACCATATTATCCTTAAAAACATATTCTAGAAGACTAAGGCCTTTTTAAAAAAATGGCGTTATTACAAGTTCATAGGAATGCGTAAAAATGGATGAACCCATATAAATTAATTTTTTTAATGAGATTAGTCTCCAATTGAAAATTTCTATGCAAATGTATCTGATTTGGCATTTTTATATGTATAAGGATCAAATACAACAAATACGCCACATGCACCATAATTCCTAGTGATTTCTAATGTCTCCGATATTACTTTATACCCATTATCATTCCAACTTGTATCTAATGTCGCTTTTCTGTTTTCAACAAGTGCCGCCACTCCTTTTTTAGCTGCTTCAGCAATCAGTTCTGATTTTTTTCCAGATTTTTCGTATGCTAAAAAGAAACTATGTTTGTGTTTATGAATCTCCATACTTATTTTAGCTAGAGCTATTGCAGCTGTTATTTTTTCACCTTTGATACCAACTCTTTTAGCACGTACTACATGTATATTTGATGAAAAAGGTAACATTTGCTTTTTATTGTTTACATGTATAAATGTGGTACCAGAGAAAGAATCTATCACAGGCTGTATTTCTGTCTTAGGGGGGACAGAAGAGACTAAGATGTGGTTCTGATTACCTATTCCTGCTTCAATTAATACTTTATCAAAAGCCACTAAAGCGGATACATCTGATTCTCCTTTTCCTTTTGTTAACCAGAATCTTGATGGTATAAACCTCATTGATTAAAGTTTTCACATTTACATTTAACTCTTATTATGAGCATGATTTAGCTTCAAGTATAAAGAATAACACAAATAGCAGATAAAATTACCATCCATTTATTATAAAACCAAAAGATATAAAGGTCAACTGTTTTTTATGAACAATACTTAAAATACAGATGAACACATGTATTTTTAACAATGTCAAAACTCACAAAACCTATTAGACTAATTTTCATTTTAGTAGCACTATGTATAGCGACAATTAACACAATTTTGATTTTTATTCAGATCATCGATCCTGCAAAATGGACAAATTTCATCAATGCTTCTAACTTAGTCCTATCTCTAGTTGCGAGTGCAACAGTGGTTTTTATCGCCACTTTTACATCAAAAGAATTAAGTGAAAAACGTACATATTGGGGTTTATCAGTTGCATTTATTTTTTACAGTTTAGCGGAAACAGTTTGGACAATTTATCCAATTATTATACATTCTGAACTACCCAATCCATCTTTAGCGGATTTGTTTTGGATTATCGGAACAATCACTTTAATTTCAGAGATTATATTACATCAACAGACATTAGAAAGAGATCTTGATGCCAAATCTAGTATTGTTCTATTTTCTCTTGTAGGTATCATTGTCGTTGGTTTGATTGTGCTTACTTTTGGTGAAAATGTTATTCTCCAAGAATTTGTACCGGAAGAAGGTTTTGGCCCAATTCAAAAAGCAGTAGCTATTTTTTATTTTACTGGGGATTGTTTACTAGTTTATGCTATTGGATTAATAGCATTTACTCATATCAATTCAAAAGAATTGCAAGGACAAACAAGTTGGTTGTTATTGTTATTGGGTATGCTTAGCATGGTTATTGGCGATACATTTTATACCTCAGGTGTTACATATATCAAAGGCACAGAAAATTATCTTATAGAAGACATTTTTTATACCTTTCAGTATTTTTTTTGGGTCTTAGGCGTGGCAACATTTCCAATGTCTCTAGAAGATAAAAAGGGAGGGATAACCAAATGACAGATATAATTGACCATCCGGAAGACGTAGAACGAGCAAAAAATACTTTTTTTAGTATTGTAAGCTCTATATTATATGCTGTTATCATATATCTTTCAGAAACTATAACACTCATTCCTGGTTTTGAAAATGTCAATATCAATTTAGCTATTTTTGTACCAGCAGTTACAGCAATAATCTTCGGTAAAACAGTTGGTGCTACTTCTGCTAGTGGAGGTAAATTATTATCAATAGCAGGCAATAGTCTATTATTAGGAACAGGCACATTTGTTGAATGGACTACTTTATTTAGTATTTTAAGCAATGCTATCGGTGGTTGGACCGTGGGTGCTTTAAGACAAAATCCAGTTGGATTACAAGAAGAAACCTTCACAAAACGTTTTACATCTAATAAAACATGGGGTAGAATAGGCGGAAACACTTTGAGCTCAATCATAGGCATTGGGATGGCAACAAGTTTCGTTGATGGTTTTGGGAATACAATTACAGGTCAAATGTCAACAACAGAAGGCGTAATTATATTTATTCAACAGTTTTTTGTTAGTAGTTTAATTCTCTTGATTATTATTCCTATAACATTATTTTTCTATGAAACGGGAGATCTTATTGTAGATAGTAGAATCATACGTATAGACAAATCTTTGCGTAAACTACTTTTTTCTACAGAGAAAGAAGAAGTTGCTGTAATCACTAAAATTGATTTACCAAAGAGAGCTTTTACAAAAAATACTTGGGTTCCTTTGAAAATACGTTTTAGAAATGTACTCTCTAAAGAATCGGTGTTTAATATTGAAGGTGTTTCAACAGCAAGAATCCACCCATCGCGTAGTACAACAAAACTATTGCAACCAACTGAAGTCTATGAACAGACATTCTTTGTTCATGCATCTGTTCAAGAAAGCATTTCATTAAGGTTTAGAATTGCAGAAAAGATACAACACACGTGGGAAGAGAACAACCAGCAAAAAGAAACAATTGTTGATATTAATGGGCGTAGTTATAATCCTAAACGAAGTACTCTAACAATGATCATCTTCAGTATCTCTAATTTCTTAACTGTAGGCGTTGGCATACTCTGGGATAATATTCTTTCTATTATCACAAAAATTAGTGATTTTGATTATAGTGTGTTTTTCCACCAATCGTTCTCATTTATTGGTATATTAGCTGCTATGGAGGCGGTCATTTTTATACCGTTTTTGATTTTAATGAGAAGAAGGCTTATTTCACTCTCTAATAAAATGGAGCGAAAGGTTTCACTGAGTACAGATGTGATTAAAGAAAAAACAGCCAAATCATTTCGAGTAAGATTGGCTAAAATATTTGAAGAATCTAAGCGTTCAATATCACTCTATCTGAAAGTGGCTTTAATATACCTGACATTTATTAGCGTTATTATATTAGGCGTTGAAGGATATAAAGCACTATTTGATGGATCTTATAATACCACGTATAGCACAGAGCTCATGTACCTTGCAATAGGTATCTTCTTTGCATGGTTCATAGGTCTTAGAGGTATTGATTTATTAAAAGAAGCAGGTTTACTTGAAAAAGAGAAATGTATCATTGATGAAGATGGGGCTGTAATTGCTATAAATCCTGTTAAAGATTTTGTTAAAGCGGAACCAAATGAATTAATTATCCGAACTATAAACATATCTAAAAATCCAGGAATTAGGATCCAATTAACTGGTTTAGACACAATCTCCCCTTCAACCATTGAACTTAAAGTCGCTCAAGGAAAACAAGGTACGTTTAGAGCATCAGTAACACCTGTCGATTTAGGAAAAAGAGAGATATTGGCTATTGCGTATCCCTTATATGATGAAAATGGTATGTACATACCTCTTGACGTGGCCGAACCATTATCTAATCAACGTATTCATTATCAGGTGAAATCCTCAGATGAATTATTAGGTATGAACAAACAAAAGAGAGAAAATTTACTAAAAATAGGTTCATTCCTTGTTTTACTCGTTTCAACACTATTCGCGTCTAATAGCATAATAAATGCCATATTTGGGGAAATAGATATTGAGAACTTTATACAAAGAATGGCCCCGTATATAATAGCTATACAAGTACCGTTCATCTATGCGTATGTCCATGTAAAAACAAGAATACAACATAGATTAGACCAGCTAAACTATTATCTAGAAAAAGATTCTATCTCAAATACTGTAATTAAGGAATATGAAAAATTATTCTCAAAAGACTTTGTAAAAACATTCAGAGAACATATTGTAAACAAGGCCAAAAAACGTATTATAGACACCACTAAAACTTTAGTTAAAACTAAAACCTCAAAACAAATAGAAGAAGAAATAATATCCATCACGGACAAATATCTAAGAAAAGAGATTCAAGTGATAACAACAAGTGATATGGCACATAAATCAGATAGTAACCTTGAACTTGTGATAAAGGAAATCGTTGCGATACATCTCAAAAAAAGTTATGGTAAGATAATACTAAAAATGATTAACAATGCTAAAAAGAGTAAAATGGATGATGAACCCTTTAAAGGCAAAATAACTCCTAAAGAAAGAGAGCAATTGGCGGAAAGTATTGCTGAAGATGTAAAAAAACTATTCTATAAGGAAGTATTAAAGAAAGAATCAACTCAAAAGTTTGAACAAGACCTAATTGAGAGACTATCAGAAGAAATTACTCCCTATTTAAGTAAGCCAATCAAAAAACGAATTTTAAAAGACATGGTATCTGATGTAAGAAGAGAAATACAAAATGAGATAGAAACGGGGTTAGTTGATGATATCTTTGAAGAAATAGAAAAATCAATCGATAAAACAATAATAGACAGATATGAAAAAGAGATTAGTGCAAAGTTGACTGATAGAAGCCTAACTAGAAAACTAGTAGAAGAAATAGATGAATGGGCAGGAGCCAATCTTACTAAGGAATTAGAAACAACCATAGGTACAAAACAAGAGATGGCTACGATACAAAAAATAGAAGAGGGATTTAAACAAAGAATCAAAGACGAACTTATTTCAAGTGTTAAAAAGAAACTCCTAAGGAAGATTAAAAAACAAACTAAAAGATATTTAAAAAAGCATCTAAAAGGACATATCGAATCAAAACTGGAAGAAAAATTAGAGGAAGAGTTACAAAAATACTTAAAGTACGATCTAAGTCAACAAGAATGGAAAAGGATCATTAGATATATAGTAGATCGAGAAATTGAAACTCAAGTTAGGAAAACAATAGTATAGGTTAAATCGTAACCTCTTCCTTTTCTTACCCTTCCTTTTCTTACCCAGTAAAATGGACATCTCAAAGAGTTATGACATTGAAAAAAGAGCATATATGTAGATAAAAAATTAGAAAAATTGTTTCATATCATAAAGTAAGTTCATTGATTTCTTTTGCTATTTTTTCTGCATTTAACCATTCACATTCAAATTTGTTTAAAATTGCTATTATCTCATCAAAGTTTGGCTCTAACTCCGCAGCAAGTTCTTTATTATTTAGTTCCAGCATCGCCCACAGAACATTTAGAGGATTACGAATTTGGTCAACGAAATTCCAGAAATAACCAATACTTGCATTTAATTGCATAAGCATTACTTCCCTTAGTTTTTGCAATTTTTTCTGCTGAGTAATATTTCTTGCGATGGCCAAAACCTCATTTTTACCATTGATAGATATAAGGACTGATCTAACTTCAAAGTATAAAATCTCCCCTTTATCATTTTTAAATAAAGTGATAAAACTCTCAACGCTATCATCCCCTTGTAATCTCTTTTTTCTTCTCTTTTTAACGTCTTCTTGTTGTACTTTTGGGAAATAGTCCATAATATTAGACCCTATTAATTTTTCTTTCTCGTAACCTGTTAGTTCAATAGTGGCTTGATTTACAAAAGAAATTGTTCCTTTCATGTCATGAATCAATATTAGCTCTTGAGCATTTTCAGTAATCGCTTGTAATCTTTCTTTTTCTCTTTTTCTTTCTGTAATATCATTGTCCTTTCTCATCTCTATAGGTTGGTAGCGATCTTGAAATTTTTCCTTCTTCTTTTGATTTCCCCTTTCCCCTTTCCCATTCTCACTTTTCATCTTATTTAAAATAATTACACAATATAAAAAAGTTAACCAAGTCTAGTATTATCGATAATAATATAAAGAAAAAAAACAACAAATAACTAATGGGACAATCTGATAGCGATGGGGACAAGGGTCATCTTGACAACATTGAAAAACGTATTTTAATTGCAGAGGACGATCATCAATTGAGAGAATTATTTCAATTGGCTCTTTCAAAATACAAAGTCTACACTGCAGAAAATGGATTAGAAGCCATAAAAATAGCTCAAAAAATCAATCCGCATGTCATCTTGATGGATATTAAAATGCCCATCCTCGATGGGATTGAGGCAACAAGAAAAATAAGACAACATGATAAAAAAGTAAAAATTGTGGGAATTTCAGCCTTCAAAGGCGAATTATACAAAAAGATGGTACTAGCGGGAATAAATGAATTTTATAGAAAGCCCATTTCAATTGCAAAATTACGGGAAATTATTAGTGATCAAATAAACATGAACTAGACCTTAATTGCTGCATTCGCCCACAGAACATTTAGAGGATTACGAATTTGGTCAACAGAATCTGAAATAGCTCGCATTTATCTCGTATATTTTCTGTTTCTTTACTACGTGTTAGTTTTATTCACCAGTTTACAAGATAATAAATACATTCTATACAGACAAAAAAGAAAAAGAAAGAAAACCTCGCTGGTGACAAGTCACCTATCCCAAAGTAAGCTTTTTGATCTCAAGAAAATAAAAAAGTTACAAAAAGAAATACGTAATTAATGCATAGCTCGATTCATTGTTGCATCAACTAGTTTCATCTTTCTCACATGACGTACTCCTGCCCATATTCCAACAAAACTGGATAACAATGCAACACCTATTGTTATAATGAAACTAGTTGGTTCTAAATATGTTTGCACATACATCATATCTTCGAGCACGGTATTAAAGCGATTTATTCCAAGGAATCCAATTGGTATTCCAGCTAAGGTGCCAAATATAGCTATTATAATTCCTTGTGTGCCTATTATTTTATAGAGATTAGCAGTACTTGATCCTAATGCACGGAAATTCATAAATTCAAGTTCTCGATGCATTACATCCATTACGATTGTATGAAAACTAAATAGTGACAGTACGATAAAACCAATTAAAATTACCATATAGAGGACACCTAAAATTGCTTCCATCATATGTAAAATCCCATCATGTATCTCTGACTTTACAAGTATGAAAGATATGGCTAATGGGCTTTCTAATAACTCTTTTTTAGCAGCATCCACTTCACTAACTCTCAATAACGCACCTGTGGCCATTTTCTTTAGTCCCAGTATTTCTTGAGCGAGATCATAACCCACAATAATGTTTTGGTCAACTAATTCTTGAAGAATATCAGCAACTACTAAACTATGATTTCCTATACGTACACTATCTCCTATTGTAACCTCCAATCTTTTAGCGATGATTGAACCCAGATAAACACTATTGTCATCGTGTAAACCTTGAGTTACATTATGGCCATTTTTTGTATTAAATCCCCTTAGTGAGGTATTATATTTATATCCTTGAAGTTGTGTAGATCGGGTTTTATTATTATCTACAGCTGTGATTTGTATTTGAGCATTAATGAACAATTCAGCTTCTTCAATATGATCAAGAGCTTCAAATTGTTCAACTAGACCTGTCTCATTTGTAGGATTAAGCATGTATGCAGCCATATCTTGTCTTTCGATGTCGATATAATAGTAGTCTAATTGATACATAAAAGAATTCACAAACCCCATCGTACCAAAAACAATAAGCATTGAAGTACCAAAAGTGATAAAGGTAAGCAAACTCTTTTTCTTATTTCTTAACAGACCACGAATAGGTACACGAATACTTAGGGACCTAAAACCAGGAATTTTCGTTATTATACGTTCCAACAAAGGCTTTTTGGAATAAATTTCTTGTACATAAGCGGAAGATAGTGCGTCTCTAGGTTTTATTCGTGCTATGCTGAGCGAGCTCAAAAGACTGATAACGATAGATATTCCAACACTAGTAACTACTGCTAGAATAAACGAAGGTATAGCAGCAGGAATATCGCTTTCACTTACAGGTATTTTTAAGATATCCAAGTATATCTGCTGAAAGCCTATAGCGAGAAAATAAGCAAATAGCAACCCCAATATTGACGAAATAATGGATAACACAAAAGCAAACCCTACATAATGGCGAATGATTTTTTGTTTAGAACCTCCAAGCGAACGCATTACTCCAATATATGTTCGTTGGCTTTCAACCAATTTGCTTATAGCATCCCAAAGTATAAAGATCGCTACTATCAGAACCATGAAACCAAAAATATACGCCATGTCATCCATAAAGCCTATATCTTGTTCTCTCATGAAGGTATCAGGTTCGTCTTCAGCTTTGGTTATTGAAACAAGGAACCCCTCCTGCTCAAATGTTTTTATTACGTCATTAATTACATCATCTACATTGGCATCGTCTTCTATTCTAACTAAAACTTCATTGAAAAAGCTACCCAAACCAAACATTCTTTGGGTTTCAGCGATAGGCATCCATATAGGTGCCAAATTTTCAAAATCAGGTAAAGCAGTTAGTCTATTCACCACATAAGTGTACTCGGGGCTCCATACCACTCCTCTAACTAAAAAGGGCTCATATCCCGTACCATTAAATATTCTTACTGAATCACCAACTTTAATTCCTTTTGATTCAGCAAAATGAATATTTAGAAGGATCTCGGGTGCATTAAAGCTACTGAAATATTCCCCTTCTTCTATCAAAAAGCTGTTTACTCTAGGGAGTCTATCTCCAGGTATTCCATGAATATACGTAGTATACTCTTGAATCAATCCCTCTTGCTCTTGATCTTGTGTTCCTATCTTTAACGCAGATGGTTGCCAAATCCTATAATCATAGCTACTAATACCTGACACATCCTCGTCAAAGTTGTCTAGATAGGATAAATGGGCGTAATTGTTGAAAGATACCCGGAAATCTTGATAATTAGTTACGTGCTCTGTTTCATCAAAAGATGCAACAATATTTACATATCCAAGCATAAATCCAGCAAAGATACTAATTGACATACCAAGAGTAAGGATAACAACAATTGAACGAGCCTTTGATCTCCAAAGTTCTCTAAAGATTTTCTTTATTAAAATTGCCATAAGAACACCCTTCTATGCCTCTGTTTTAACTTTCTTAGACTTGACGCCTATCCCTCTTGATGGTGGTTCTGTATGCACTTTTCCATTATGCATGTAAAACACACGATCAGCTAATTCTGAGATGGATACATCATGTGAAACAACCGCAAAAGTAATACCTTCATTTTTGTTGAGATCACGCATGACATCAGCAACTTCTTGTCCTGTTTCCCAATCAAGATTACCTGTTGGTTCATCAGCTACAATTATGTGGGGTTTCTTGACTAAAGCACGTGCAATAGCTACGCGTTGCTGTTCACCACCAGAAAGTTGACTGGGAAAATGGTCTAGACGGTCTTTGAGTCCGACAGAAGTTAAAGCCTCTGTTGCTCGTTCTTTCCAGTTAGTCATATCATCAATCATTTCCAAGGCTAGACCAACATTCTCTAAAGCAGTTAGAGAAGGAATTAAATTAAAAAACTGAAATATCCAGCCTATTGTGTCTCTTCTATGCTTTGTGAGTTGTTTATCATTAAACTGAGATACTTCTTTACCGTCAACAAACACTTGACCTTCAGTTGGCGTATCAATACCACCAATCTGATTTAGTAAAGTAGTCTTGCCTGAACCTGAAGGACCAAGGATGACTATAAAGTCTCCTTCAAATATCTCAAGATCAGCACCTTTTAATGCATCAACGGCAACTTCACCAAGCATAAATGTTCGTTTAACATTTTTCACTTCTATTAATGGCTTGTCTTTATTATTCATAGTATCACTTACTATCTTTTTGTACCTTCTCTGAAGTAAACATCGCAATAATCTCATCCACTAAAAGATCATGATGGTTAAGTAGTGAAGTTAATTCAGGGTCAATATCTGCTAGTTTAGAAAAGTTAGAAAGATAAAGAGATAAACCATCCAAAAGAGCCAATAACAAAAGACTGCGTAATTTGGTGTTTTTTAAATCATACTTAGATAATAACTGGTTAACTATCCCAACATATGGAAATAATATGTTTTCCATGATTTTTAACATATATGTATAGTTAGGATCAGTTTCATTTATCTCGCTTAGATGAAACATAAACCACACAAGCATTTTCATAAAACCAGGTGCTTCTGATTCAATAGTTAAAGTCTCTGTCAGAAAAATTTCAAGTGCATCACCAGTATCTAGTTTTTGTATATTTTCAGGTAAGAGATTATTGTAACTTATCATAAAGTCTTCAATGGTAGCCAAACCCAACGCTTCTTTTGTTGAAAAGTGATGGAAGATAGTACCTTTAGAAACTCCAGCTCGTTCAGCTATTCTATCTGTAGATACGGCGGTATACCCTTCAGTGAAAAATAACTCTTTTGCTACATCCAGTATTTTTCTCCTTGTCTTTTTTCTCTGTTCTTCTCTACGTGGATTCATAATATAATATTGACTTATCGGTCAGTCAATATAAGTTTTTTCATTAATCGATTAAAAGGACTAGTATCGAAATGAAACGAGGACATAACGACTATGGAGATATGAATTCATACAAAAAGCATTAAAAACCAATAGTCTTAATGATGATTTAGTATGACCGAACATTATTTAGAAACGCCGGTTGATCCGGAAGATATTAAAAAGATAAAAATCGGAGATATCGTTTACATTACAGGTATCATTATCACAGCCCGTGATGAAGCCCATCTAAAAGCGTTAGATCTTCATGAAGCAGGAGAAGAACCTCCTGTTGATTTTAAAGGTAAAGGGCTCTTTCATTGTGGTCCTGTCATGAAAAAAGAAGGTGACGAATGGACAGTTGTAGCAGCTGGTCCCACCACTTCTGCCCGTATGGAAATCTTTCAAGATAAGTTCATTCGTGCATTTCATCCTGCTGTAATTATAGGCAAGGGTGGTATGGGTGACAGAACTGCCAAAGCATGTAAAGAAGAAACATGTATTTATGCTAATTTTACTGGTGGAGCTGCTTTACTCGCTGCTGATCGAATTAAAAAAGTTGATGATGTATTCTGGCTAGAGGAGCTAGGTATGCCCGAGTGTCTTTGGGTCTATAAAGTAGACAAATTTGGCCCGCTAATTTGTACAATTGACACACATGGGGACAATCTCATCAAGGACGTCAACGATAAGGTGTTAGAAAACAGGGATAAAATACTAAAGGATTTGGTGGTATAAATGGCTGAAGAATTAGAAAAAGTTGTAGAAGAGACTGCTGTTAGATTACTCAAAAAAGCAGCGACTATTCTACCAGATGATGTAGTAGAATCATTGGATAATGCACAAAAAGAAACAAAAGGGTCACTGGGTAAATCCCAATTTGATGCAATTTTAGAAAATGTGGACATTGCCAAAACAGCTTCGAAACCCATGTGCCAAGATACTGGACTTGTAGCATTTTTTGTTAAAATTGGCGATCAATTTCCATTACGTTCAAAAGTTAAAGATATACTTATAGAAGCAACTAAAAAAGCCACAGAAGAAGTTCCTCTTAGACCTAATGCTGTTGATATGTTTGAAGGCAATACTGGAAATAATGTGGGATTGAGAGGTTTTGTTCCTTGGTTCTATTTCGACCTAGTCGAAGGCGATAAACTCGAGATAGTGGCTATGCCTAAAGGAGGCGGTAGTTCAAACATTGCCAAACTTAAAATGCTCCCACCAGGTAAAGGGTGGAAGGGTATTGTAGAATTTGTAATAGAAGCGGTAACACAAGCAGGAGCACTAGGTTGTCCCCCATATACTGTAGGTGTTGGTATTGGTGGTGGAGAAGATATGTGTATGAACCTTGCTAAGATGGCACTCTTAAGACCTATTAATGATCGACAGAAAAACAAACAACTCGCCAAATATGAAGAACTAATGCTAGAAAAGGTTAATCAATTAGGAATAGGCGTGATGGGACTGGGCGAAGGAGAAAGTGTTTTTGATGTGCATATCGAAATGGCAGCTAGACACCCAGCAAGTTTACCTGTGGGTGTAGTTATCTCTTGTTGGGCTTTTAGACACAAAAAAGCCATCATCAATGCTAAAGGAGAAATCCTTAAAGAAGAATAAAGAAAGAAAATCTTTATTTCATTTACTTTTTTTTGTCTTTAGCTAATACAACTTATTTCATGTATTGTCAAAATAAGCTGATACAATTAACCTCCCAAGTTAGATATTTTTAGATATTTTATGCTTTCGTTTAAAACCAATTCTTAAAAATTGTACTTACTATTATTATACAAATGATTATTGAAAATAGAGCGTATCGAAATAAGTATAAAATATTTCCTAATAGACGGAGAGCGGGATATGAATTAGCTAAAGTGATTGAGAATGAAAGTATAGGTCTAGTTTTAGCTATCCCCAATGGTGGTGTACCAGTTGCTATTTCAATTATTAAAGACTTGAACATAACAAATTTCAATTTACTTTTAATTCGTAAAATCCAGTTACCTACAACTACTGAAGCAGGAATGGGAGCTGTTACCCCAACAGGCGAGGTATATTTTAACAACCAATTATTGAAACGTATGGACCTAAGTTCTGCAGTTATCCGTGATCAAGTTGACCAAGCTAAACGAGTTATTATGAAAAGAACAGAGAAGTATGATTTACAGTTTCCTGAGGTTAAAAATAAAAATGTACTAGTTGTTGATGACGGAATAGCTTCAGGTTTTTCAATGATAGCAGGAGCCTCTTGGTTACAGGACCGAGATGCATCTAAAATAGTTATTGGGACGCCTACAGCCCCATTAACTTCTCTAAAAAAGGTTGAAGAAAAAGTTGATAAAATCTACTGTCTTAATGTTCATACTGGATTTCCTTTTGCTGTTGCTAATGCGTATCAAAAATGGTATGATGTCCCAGAAGAACAAGTTATAACATTGTTAAGGCAATTAAAAAAAGAGTAAACCAACATTCTCTTATTTTATATCAAAATTTTAATGTACTATTTTTCTTTTAGCTGCACTCAAATGAAAGTTTTAAAAACAGATGGGAGTAGACAATTTATAGAGAGTAAGGAGCCCTCTCACCCAAACGTATCCTTGTTTTGTGGAGAATAAAACTCCAAAAAAAATTGATTTAAATCACTGATTAAAATGAAAATGCAAATAGTAGAAAAATTTGGGTATGAAGAGCTTGCGGTGTTATATATAGCAAAAAATACAGATACAGGTAATTACTTAGAATTTGTTGAATCACTTCAACCACCATATCCACGTGAAGAAAAATGGGTTTTGATCATTTCCACGATGTATGGTTGTCCAGTTCAATGCTTCATGTGTGATGCCGGTACCTACTTCAAAGGTCTCGTTTCAGCTGAAGACCTTCTTAGACAAATCGATTTTCTTATTTCTAACCGTTACTCTTCTGACAAAATACCAGTAAAAAAATTCAAAGTGCAATTCGCACGAATAGGTGAACCAGCTTTAAACCCTCATGTGCTGGATGTATTAAGAAAATTACCTGACAGGTACGATGCTCCAGGTTTGATGCCTTGCATATCCACAATTGCCCCTCATAAAGGAACTAAATTTATGGAAGAACTATTGAAAATAAAGCAACAATTATACTCGAAAGGCAATTTTCAATTGCAATTTTCTATCCATTCATCTGATGAAAAAATGAGAGCAAAAATTATTCCTTATCCAAAATGGAACTTAAGAGAAATTGCGCAATATGGAGAAAGATTCTTTAAAAAGCCAGATAGGAAAGTCACCTTAAATTTTGCAGTTGAAAAAAATAATATTATTGATGTCAAGAAAATAGCGGAAATCTTTGATCCTGAAAAATTCTTTATCAAGCTAACCCCAATTAACCCTACAGAAATAGTCAAACACCGAAATCTTGAGTCTCTAATAACCCCTGAAAATGAAGAATTAGCCAAGAACCTTATTTCTTCCTTTGAAAAAGAAGGATTTGATACGCTCTTAAGTATAGGCGAATTAGAAGAAAATAAGATAGGTAGTAATTGTGGTCAACAAGCAATTAAGTATGAAGATGGACAATATACTACTATAAACTATATGCCATATCAAGAAAACAAATAAGCACTTGAAAGTGGAGGAAAAGAATTGAAAAAATCCCTATTTTTTACAGAGGAAAACAAACAAACAAAAATCAATGCATGGGAAAAAGAGATAGGAGCATATTTTTCTAAAAAGAGAACATTCAAAATTGACACCGATAATATTGCCTTATTGGTAATTGATCTCCAAAAATACTTTACCGATCCTACTTCACATGCTTATATTCCATCAATCAATACCATCTTGCCTTCAATAAAAAAAATTATCCAAATATTTAGAAATGTAAAGCAACCGATTTTTTTCACTAAACATGGTTTACAGCCTCAAGACCAAAAAAAAGCTATTATGACCAAATGGTGGAGGGGACAGTTATCATTTACAGATCCCATGAGCAATCTATGTTCTAAAATACCAACAACCGATTCTGATTTAATAATAAATAAATCAACATATGACTGCTTTTATCAAACAAACCTCGAAAATGCTCTCCTTTCATTAAATATTACTCAACTTGTGATTACAGGCGTTCACACACATTTGTGCTGTGAAACAACTGCTAGGGCAGCCTTTTGTAGAAACTTTCTTGTATGGTTGCCCATTGATTGTTTAATGACCTACAACGAAAGTTTACATGTAAACAGTCTTAAATCTGCCTCACATGGTTTTGCAATCCCTACCACCAGTGAAAAACTGTTTAGGAGTTTAAAGGATGAATAATCACCATACAGCTATAATCATAGGGGGAGGTTCTGCAGGTTGTGCTACAGCTATTCAATTAAAGCGATCCAACATTGATTTTTTACTATTTGAGAAGGATGAAATTGGAGGACTTGCTCGAAATGCTAATTTGATTGAGAATTATTTAGGGTTTCCTCAAGGTATAACGGGTAAAAGATTCATTGCCTTATTAAAGAAACATTTACAGCATTTAGAAATAGTACCAGAAAAAGATGAAATTATACATGTGGAATATAATCAAAGAGAACAACTTTTCAGCTTAACTGGTTTACGAGGAGAAAAATATTCTTGCAATTATCTTGTATTAGCCACAGGCACAATTCCACGTAAGCTAAATATTCAAGGAGAAGAAGAGATATACAAAGATGGACTGCTCTGCTATGAACCAATTAGTTTGCCTACTAAACTCAAAAATAAAAAGATAATAATTGTAGGAGGAGGAGACGCTGCATTTGATTATGCTTTAAATTTATCAGAGAAGGCACGTAAGGTTACAATATTACATAGAAATGAAGGATTTAAAGCATTAAAATTATTACAAAATAGAGTGTGCAAAAAAGAAAATATTTTGATACAAACCAATGTAAAGGTATATGCACTAAAAGTAATTAAAGATGGAAATAAAGAGCAAAATGTAGTGGAACTGGAACAAAATAATGCAAAAAAAATCTTTGCAGATTATGTTCTCGTAGCAATTGGAAGAAAACCAAATGATGCCCTTCTTAAAAGAAGTAAAACAAAAAAGCTAGTGGATCATAATTTTTGTTTCATTATTGGTGATGTAAAGAATAAGGAATATAGGCAAATATCAATAGCTTCAGGACAAGGAATAAAATGTGCAATGAAAATAGTGCAGTTAGAACAAGAAAGAAAAAAAGAGCTGGTTTAAGCGTATAATTAAAAGAATATTAAAGAAAAGAAAAGATTTCAAAGCTTCACCATGTAACTATCGGTCTTCTTTTATTATCCTTAAAATTACCTGATAAGATCAAAATCAAGTCAATTACCATCCAAATAGCATTAGCGACTCCACCTGTAATAACAAGTAACACTATATAGATGATGCCATTAACTATTCTTTCTGCATAAAATTGATGACCACCAACTAATCCAAGAAATATGAGGAGCAATAACGCCACAGTTCTATTTTTGGGGGATGCCTGCTTGTATTGCTGGGAAGAGTATCTTTTTTGGTGCATGGGTCGTTGATATTGAGCCTCGTGATATGGACCTTGGGTGTAAGGACCACTCTGGTTATAAGGACCCCGCGGGTTATAAGAACCACTTTGATTGTAAGATTCACTCTGATTATATGGTTGACTTTGATTATAGGGGGGGATGCTTTGACTTTCATAGTTTGGTTTGGAACTTGAATAATCATTAGGAATAGCTAAACTCTCCCCACAATTTTGACAAAATTGAGAGCCATGAGGGTTAAGGGCTCCACAGTATTCACAATATTCACCTTTGCTCATTTATATAACCTCTTATTCACGATAAAAATATTGACATCGTATGTATTAAACATTTCTTTTTTATTTTGGAAAGTAAAGTTCCTTACCTTCCTTCCAAATTTTGAAAATGCTCCTATTATAATGGCAATTATAAAAAATCGAAGTTTTTCTACAACTTTGCTATAAATTCTAATTACTTATAAAGGTTCAATTAATATTTTATATTTGTATAAAAATACTTGTCTTTGGATGATTGTTATGTATTGTAAAGTAGCGAATTGTAATTTGGAACAAGCAATTGAGAAAGTCAAAAGAACACTTAATGATTGTAAAATAAAGCGTATTGAAAATATACACATCATTCATGGCTTGAATGAAACATCACCTCTAAAATACTATTTCAGGTCTTTGAATTTCCGCAAATCCATGTTAGAATTTGGTTATAACTTAATTCTAGAAAAGAGATCGTTGATAGCTAACGGGAGAATAACGTATAAGATAAACTTTCTTAATAAAAATGAAACCCAGCCCAAGGATTCTATCTATCTATCTTAATCCGAATGCCAATAGTACTACTGAAAGTAATAAAAGCAATGAAGTACTAAAATATCTAAATAAAGTAGATAAGGAATAGCCTTATTGAAAACAAGGAAATATGAAGGGAGAATATTAATAATCTATCTTTAATGTTAGTACTTCCGAAATAGTGCTCTGCTACTACACTTTCGGTAAGCAATGATGCGTTTTAAATGGATAAAACCCTTAATCTTTAGGTTAATTTGAATTTAGAAATGTGCATTAAAAAATCTACTTGGAAAACTAAGACTTAGTCTTTTTTCTTAATAAACCACTGAGAGAGCGGTTGGAACCAAAATAGGATAGAAATACCCCAGTTAATAACTTTAGTTTATTTTATTTTGTATTTAATTTGATATTGATTTAATTTTTTTCATCAGTCGATCAAATTCTTTTTGATAAAGTTTTTTCCTATGGGGCAGAAATTCTTTTAGGTTTAATATTTCTAATGATGTATGGAAGAAGTACTTTTCGATTTCTCTTTCTGTTAAACTTTCTTTTGGGTCTAACCAAGCATCGAGGTGTTCAATAAGGTTAGGGGACACTTTTTTTATTTCCTCATCAACAACAGAAGGTTCAATTTCTTTTACTGCTTGTTTCACCACTCTTTTTTCAAATGTTCTTTCACTCATATTAATCAAGTACTTAGTGTACCGAAATATCTAAAATCTTTGGGAAGTTTGGTTAATCTTGATTTTTCTTTGTAAGACTAAAGAGTACATGAAAAAGATGGGAGAGCGAAAAAATAATTAAAAGAACATTAAAGGTTTTTAAGTGCGTCATCTAAACATGCTTGAATTTCAGATGAGATCTGGCCTAATTTTTGACTGTTAATGTCATTCACGGATGTCTGTGAATGAATAGATTTTGAGCATATGTCACTAATTTTATCTCTAAGCACAAAGAAGATCTTCTCTGCCTTTTTGGGATATATAATTGCAAGTAACAGATAATTCGCTTCTTTTAAGCGTTCATCAATTAAAGAGGCATCTTCTTTAATTATCTCACTGTATACTATCGATTCATAGTCTTTTAAAGAAAAGGGGAAGGGCCCGTATAAACCCGAATGATATTCTGAGCCTAGACTGGTAGCAATTGAAACAAATGTGCCGTATCTGTCTTTTATCAATGTAGGGAAGTCCATTTTTAGATGCTCACTAAACGGTAAAAATCCTAGATCATCCCATTTATAGGCGATTAAAGAAAAATTGATTGGATCTGTATGTTCGTTTTTATTGGATTGAACCTGTTTTAAATGTTCCATAGACTCAAAAAAGAGATTATTCATGTTCGCAAAAGAAATCTTACTCTTGTTATTTTTTTCTTTAATTTCTTTTACTTCGTGTTTTTCTTTTAATTCTTCTAAATGAAACAGTTCATCTTCAACTATAACTTTTAAAACAGCCAGTTCTTTAGATTGAGCTATGTTTAATGCTTGATCTAATAAAATATATGCTTTTTTGAATTCAAATACACTAACAGAGACTTTGGCTGAAATAATATATGCTTGGATAAGCAGCTTAGGTGAATTCTGAAATTCAGCTATATGCACTAGTTCTTGGGCTTTTTCTTTTATTTCTTCTAAAACAAGCTTATTACCAGTTAATTCATATTCATAAAACAAGCAATCGATCACGTTTATTATAGCGAAAATTCTTAGAATTAGATTAACATTTTTATTTTTACTAACTTTTTCAAAGATTTTTTGGCTCTCAATTTTAGAGGCCAATCTCTTGTCGAATTTTTTAGAGTAAGATGCTCCTGCCAATAGCCAATAATAGTACATTTCTTTATTTTCTTTATGTTGAACACTTATACTTCTGAGATTGTCTAAACACTCTTTTGCTTTTATTTGTTGTTCTTGAACGATATATAAGCTGATAAGAGAATAGAGCACTTTGGCTATTTGTTGTTCATTACCTATCTCTTTGAATAGTGAAAGACTGGCTAAATAATCATCCTCGGCTGAATCATGGAGATTCATTTCAAAATAAATTTTACCTCTTTGAAAATAGGCTTCACCAAAACGCACACGGTTGCCCGTTCTTTTAAAGTAACCAATACTTTGTCGTAAACATTCCAAAGCCAATTGATATTCGCCTTGTTCAGTATAAATACCAGCAACATTAATCAAAGTTTCAGCCATGGTTAGTTTTTGACCAAGTTCTCGACTATACTGTAAACTAAGATTGAAATAATCTAATGCTTGTACAGATTGACCAAGTTTAAAATATGTTCTTCCGAGTTGAGCATAATTAATTGATAATTCCTCTTTATTACCTTTTGATTCGAGCACAGCATAACATTCATTAAAAATTTTGAGTGCAGATTCATAATCACCCAATAAAAGATAGATCTCGGCAATATTATCTAAAACACCAACTGCTTCTTTTTCATTCCCGATAGCTTGACGGATTTGATAAGCTCGTTTAAAATAATCAAGGGCTTTATCATAATCGCCTAAATTTTTGTACACCAATCCTATATTATTTAAACAGCGGGAGGAAGTGAGTGTCTTGGTATTTTTAGGTAAACCTTCTAAAGATTTTTTATAATATTGTAATGCATTTTCAAAGTCGCTTTTATCGTAATAAATTAGCCCCATATTGTTGAATATTCTACTTAGATAACTTTTATCAGATAAATTTGCTCCAAAACTTATACACTCTTCAAAAATACTTAAAGCACGATCTAAGTCGTTTTTATGCCAATAATATAAACCTTTACAGTTTTTTGCAAATAAAATGTTTGATTTATAAAATTGCGGAGTAAAGACCCTTTTATATCTATCTAAGAGTGTTTCAAGTTTTAGAATCTCTTCCAAATAAGCTTCATAAATACCAACTCGTAGGAAGATCCGAACACGTTCTTTATAGATATTAATTAATAATTGGTAAAATTCCTGTTCCTTTACCTTTTCTATTAGATTGAGTGAGTTTTCAAGTGCTCGTTCATAATCTCCTGTTATATAATCCTTTTTTATATGTAAAAATTTGAGGGTCATAGATTGTTTCAAAGACATTTCAGCATCCATTGAATTTAGCTCTTTCAACAATTCATTGGCTTTGTTTACATCATCTTTATCAAGAGAATCACGAATCTTATTTAGACAAGTATTGGGGAAATCAGAGTCTTGTGTCAAGGTAACCCGCCAGACATATTACAATTATTCTTGATATTTAAATGCTTTCTGTAAGATGTAATGATTAGATTATTTTGATTACTTACTCTGAGCATTTTCTGGCTAGTATATTCAAGTATCGAGGAATTGCCATCTTAATTAACCCTCTCACAATTAAGCTCATTCCACGCTTTGGAGTAAAGTCTATAGTCCAAACTACTTGTGTTGAATTTGAACTGAGAGGAATAAAATCAATATATCCCCGGTGAAATTTTACTGGAAAAGTAAACAAAGAAGGGTTCATTACACGATAATAAATACGATTAGGATAGTTTATATCTGTAATCTTCTCGCGTATCCCTGTATTTCTACAAATAGGTATCCATCTTGTACATCCATTTCCATAATCATCTCCTTCACCTTCCAAAATTGGTTTGGGGAAAGTTCCTCCACCTGCTTTCCATATGCAGGTGATGAAGTATCGCCAAGTCGTTTCTTGATCTTCAGAGCACAATTTGGTATATTGTACCATTTTCTTTCCTTGTTGGTTTACTGTAACAGGAATCATTTTATCATTTACATTATTTTTATTATGGCGGTTCTTCATTACTAGTAACCTCTAACTCTGGCATGTTTGGGATTGATTCAGAGAGATTATATTTTAAGCGCAGAATAAGTATATAAGGATTTATGAAACGTTAGTATTTCGAAATAAAGCTTGGATCCTATTTTTGGCATTATAGAGAATGTTTAGTTAAATCTTTCTTCTAAAAAAGAATAACATATTCATTTATTTAAAATTGAAAAAATAGAAAAAGTCTAAAATCGGTTTAATTCTACTTTATGTTTATTTTCTTCTTTTCCTTTTCTTCTATCTCTTTCTTGGGAAGAGTTAATTTCAAGATACCTCTTTCTAACGAAGCATCAATTTCATCTTTTTCCACATTTTCTGGAACTTTAAATGCTCGATAATAGTTGGCAGAGCTATATTCTCGCCTTACATACCCCTCTTCTTCCTCTTCAACAGATTTTTTTGTTTCGCCTTTTATCTCTAATGTATCTTCGGATAGAGTCAACTCAATGTCCTGTTTGTCTAGACCAGGTAGCTCCATATCAACCATATATTTTTCTTCCGTTTCTTTAACATTGGCTAATGGCGTTCTAAAGAAAGGTCTGTCACTATATTCTTCTACATCACGAGTACCAAATGGAAAGTTAAAGAAACGTCTTGTCATTTGATCAAAGACTTTGTCAATATCTTCGAATAGTGAAAACGGATGTTCTTGTCTTCGCGCTAATTCTCTTTCCTTCCCTGTATCTTCTTTGACTTCAATATCTTTCTTGTCAGACATATATATAGACCTCCAATCTTCGATTGGGCTTTATCTACAGTCTTAACAAGCCCATGTTTACTAAGTTACAACATATTTAAATATTTTTTGTTAAAAAGACGATTATAATTTATATGTATATTAGATATTTTTTATTACCATTTTATAATAATAAAATGCTTTTTTCCTAACTTTTCCAAAAAAACTAAGAGTAAAACTCACAAACTGGAACATTTTTTCGATTGTTCAATGAAAGTAAAAGGGCAGGTTACTCATAAAAAGTAGGGTGAGTATAAGATGAGGAGTGTTTGTACAAAATGGATCATATGAATATACAGCTTGCCATTGTATTTACTAAAGAACAGACTACGTTCTTTTGAAATAGTTACTTTTCATCTAAATGCTTAAAAAGATGTTTGATATATTAGATATATATACACCAAAGACCGTATTCTGATACCATGAGAATATACAATCCATTTGTACCAATAACTGTTATTGTAGGGTTAGAGGGAGCTGGAAAGACAACACTCCTTAATAAATTAAAAACGGGGGGATTTCAAAAAAATATCTCTCCCACACTTGGTTTCCATTTCGAATCATTATCATACCAAGGGAGGAGATTTGATATAATAGACCTTGGAGGGCAAACAGCATTTCGTAAAGCTATTTGGAAAAAATTTGTTACTAATTGTCATGCTTGTCTGTTCTTATTTGATAGATCAGATAGAGAAAAAATTACGGTTGCAAAGGATTGGTTGTGGAGAGTTATTGAGTGGCTACCCAAAGATATTATTTTTGCTTTCTTCGCAAATAAATCAGATTTACCAGATATTATCCCTTTAGAAGATATAATAACACATCTTGAACTCCCAAAATTAAGTGAGCATTTAATCTCTTATCAGATATTTGAAACATCAAGTAAAACAGCCCTCAATATTGCTGAAAGTTGGCAATGGATTACAAATGAACTTATTCATAAACAACAATATTTTAGACCTTTTGAGTTGTATCAAATTGGTTTTTACACCGAAGATTTTCAAAGGGTTCATTATATTTATTTTGGCGACAAATCAAAAAAAGAGTATTTTACAAAGATGGCAAAAGTTGTTGAGGAATATTCAGAACATTTAACTGAGGGCATTGATGAAATACATCTTGATGATATTAAAATAATATTCATTCAACGAGGATTACATCATGGGGTCTTTTACACACATAAAGAAACCGAACTTACATATGCACGGGCGGTTTTCTTTCCAATTATGATTGAAGTGCAGAATAGACTGAAAACAGGAAAAAAGATAGATAAAGCATTTGTTCAGGGAATAATCAAAGCAACAAGAAAATTTAGATTAACATAGAGAGTGTAACTCAAACGATTTACAAAATGTATCAATCAACATATACCTAAAATATCTCAACTAAACGGCTATGTGAGTTAGTAATTTTCATTGAATAAGTTCAAAATAATGATAAATGGTACTGTAAGCCTTATTTAGAAAGTACTGGTTTTAAAAAATAGGTAAAAAATATTAGAATTCATACAAAAGTTACAATGTCAAGAATGGTGAGATAGATCCTTTGTATGCTTATGGTTATCAATTACTTCGATTACATCACACAAAAGAAATGAAAAGGCAGTTAAGAAATCATAAAGATTTTCCCCTTTTAGAGAAAGATCCAGATATTTATGACCTTCCCAGTGTTCTGTGGGTAAAGAAGTATCATAATAGGCTCCATAAGGCGTATCAACTCTGAATATTCTGAAAGTTGGATCTGTTTTATTTAAGATGGCAAAACCAATATGTCTGTTTTCTTCATAGTAACAAGTGGAATAAAGAAATAAACAGTTTGTTCCGCCAGTTAAGCTTGAGCCTTGAAAAGTTTGTATTTTAGAGTTTTGAATGGCTGAAAATGTCTGATATCTTTTTGCCAGAACTACAGATGCAGCTAGAAGCTGACAAAGGATATCTTTTCTATCCTTATCCTCAGAAAAATCTAAAGAATTAAAAATTCCTTCATATGAGTTGAATTTCGCGAACCTTAACGTCTCACGACCAGAATTTTGATAGGTCAAACCTAACAAAAGATCATATTCTTGAACATGGGGAAGCTCAAGTATAAAACCATCACTAATATTAGTGAGATCTTCATCAATTAGTATTCTATTAGTTAAAAAGTCTTTATAAGTCATTATAACCACGAGTGCCAATTTGTCTGGTAAAGCTAACATTATTTTCTAACTTTTAAAGGTATGAATTTTCTCTCAAAATTATAAAAAAAATGACAAATTTTACAACAACAAACAGTCTAAACAATATAAAGAAAGCCACAAATATGTGTGTGAATAATTGATTGTGAAAATACTGTTGAGAATGAAAAAAATGATTTTTTATTTCATGACCAATTGCATAATAGAAAAAACGAACAGAAGAAAGCCATATGATTCTATTGCCCTTACTTTTAACCTAATTGGGTTAGGTTGCTTCAATATCCACTTTTTGATTGCTCTTTTTGAGTTTGTTTTTGATTCTGTTTGTTATTCTATAAATACTACTAAGAATAATAACAGATCCAAAGGCTATAGTTCCCAACTTTCCTCCTGCTCCACCCAAATGCGGGGTTGTAAGAACAAAAGTTAATCCGCAAATTATACCCGCAAAAATCATATCCATCTCGCTTTTAAAAAGTTCTCCCGAACTCATTCCTGCGAATGATGCACAAAATACTGCAACAGCAAAAGTCACACCAGTTGTATTATGGATTATTGGCAATATCAATCCTCCAACTAACCCCACAAATGCTGATGCAACAACAGCTCCATGCTTAAAGCGAATGCTTATAATATAGGTGAAAACTGCTCCACACACCGAATAAAATACAAGTAATGTATTATCTTCCAGCCCCATCATACTCCCGCTCAATAAAGGATTACCAACAACTACTGAAATAAGTATGCTACTAATAAAAGCAATGGTCCCTAGTTTCCCCCCTAAGCCTGGAAAAAGTTTTTTGCAAGAAATAAAGATGGTACCGCCTAATAGACCAGCTAGCACAATACAAGGAAAGAGAGTTAAAAGATCCATAGAACACATACCTATAAATGACCCGCAAAAAATAGCTACCGCATGTTCTTTTATCAATAATCCACCGAATAACCCGACTAAACCAGAGGCAACAACAGCCCCTAAACCCAGTTCTGTGCTAATAAAAAAGGTTATGACAGCTCCGAGAAACACGCCTAAAAAATCATAAGCATTATCTAAGGAAAAGAAGGAATAAGAAGAGTTATCTAAATAAAATGATGAAAAACGGTTGAAAATATTTTTTAACTCGGTAAATATGCCATAGAGTAAAAAGAAGACCATAATAAAACTATAGATGACCAATATCACATGATGTTGAAACGCTTCATATAAACCTGAGAGATACAATAAGAGTGTAAAACCGCTCAATAAAGCAAAACCTATTATCTCAGGAAGATGATTCCAACGGAATTTATTTACATACAAAATTTGTAAATTTAATTCACTTATACACTTAGGAAGCCCATTTAAGGGATTATCACGAAGGTCTAGTTCTTGTAGTTTATCGAGTGCACTCAAAGACGATGGTAACGTGGTTAAGTTATTCTTTGCCAGATACAGTTTTTTAAGCTGTTTAAGTTTAGATATATTTTCGGGCAGGGAAGATAACCCCACGCCATACAAAGCCAAGCTATTTACATGGCCATCTTCTATGGACAGTCCAAAAGTAGTTGATGAGACGCCAGATTTTATTGGTAGCTCTTTTCCTACTCTGTGATTTAACTCTCTAATAATCTCATATTCGTTTTGTTCAATGGGTATATCCTTGTAATATACAAGTTCTGACATTGGTAATCTTGACAATTTTTTCATTCCATTAAATAAAGGTTGTTTTTTAGGTTGAAAAAAGAAATAAAAACCATTTGCAATATTACCACAAGCACCAATTGAAATAGAGGTTATCAAAGATAGAAAAGTCATCTAAATAAAAGAAAAGCGGTCTAAAAAGAATTTAGCAGACCAGAGTATTCTTCACGAAAACGGAAAAATTTTGGTTTGATTTTTCTTTTCAACCTAGTTGATCTAACTAATCTAGGTTAGTTCCACATTTTCTGCACGAGAATAAAGCAGATCTAGCAAATAAAGGATGGCGCCAGTAAGACTGACAGAGATTAATACAATACCAGCAATTTTCAGAGAATGTAATCCACTAGTATACTAATATTTAGAATAATCAGTACATTTCTATTTCACACACCCTAAGAAGAAAGAAAATGCATCAAATCTAATAAAAACATTCCTTATATTTAGGTGGGAGAGATTGGAATATTTAAGAGGAAGCGCATTGTTATACTTCCAAAAACATGCAATGAAATAGTATTAATTCATCTAACAAAATAATTTGTATACGTTTAAAGACAAGTAAGTAAATAAAATTTTAATTACAAATAGAGGAGATGAACAAAATGGCAAAGAAAGTGTTAATAGGTTATGGAACTCGTTATGGTAGCACAGAGGAGATAGCAATATTTTTTAAAGATAAATTACAAGAAAAAGGATATGAAGTGGATCTGTTAGATTTAAGGAATAGCCGAATAAAAACATCCAGACTATCCAATACGTATTCTGGTTTACTAATTGGCAGTGGCATCAGAATGGGTAGATGGGTACGGAAGGCTAAAAAATTCCTGAAAAAGAGTCAATCCTATATCAATGAAAATAATCTACTTACAGGCGTTTTTGTTAGTTCAGGAGAAGCTGGTGAAGCTGACAAGCGTGAATCTGCAATCCAGAAATATCTACTTGATGTTATAGAAGATGCAGGAATAAATCTTGGCGAAAATGTAATCTATGAGGGCTTTGGAGGGGTTTATGACTTGAGTGAGACATCTCGCATGAGTAAGATTATGAAAAAAATGCTTAATGCAGCAGCTGATCAAGAACCAACAATGGAAAAGAATAAGAAAGTGGATTGGCGAGATTGGAATGCGATAGAAGACTTCATAGAAACCTTTATTGAAAAAATGGAAGAATAAATATTGTACTTCCGAAATAATGCTCTAATTCCATAATTTCCAGCATAAATGAGCACAGGGGAGTTCTAATTAGATGGGATCCTAATTGTTTGCTTAATTCGGAAGTACTAAAATAACAACAATATTGAAAAAATTCAACCAAAAAATGAAAATCAACGAGAAAAAGCTATTGAAAGTAATCAGTTCCAATATAACATTTGTTATTTACTAACTCATATTTATTTGATATCAAACAAAATAAAACAGGTAACATTTTCTTCATTCAATGATTACTTTATCGTCTATCAGAGCAGGAGATCGGAAAGTTATCCCTTGAAAAGGATAGTTGTATTTTAACAATCTATGCTGAACTCCTTGTTTTATTCTTAGTAGTTTTAAGGGGGTAAGTTCGAGTTTAGTATTATCAATCTGAATAAGTTGACTGCCAGTTATAGTTAGATACCACTCTTCAATATACTTGTGGTGATGATTTGTATCTTTATGATTGGTTTTGTAATAATCATCTATACTCTTCAAGTTCATATAAGCTAAAGATAATTCTGGAGTAGAATATATCGCAGAACCCAGCCCTAGAACCCAACAGTTTTGATTCTGTGGAGCAGTTAGATCAATTAAAAAACCCTCTTTGGGGTCTAAATTAGAAGTCGAGGAGGTTTGTGTTATTTTTTTTAGGTGATCTAAGGTTAATTCTTGATGTACTTTGCGTTCATCATTTTGGTGTGGTACCTTAATTACGATATGACTCAAAGGAGATTTCCCTCCTGCCATTAAATGTGGGACATTACGATTAACAAGTAGCAACTTATTAGGTATAATAGAAATGAGTTTGTCATTAACTAATATATCCATTTGTCCTTCAAGGACGAAATAAATCTCAGTAGAAAGGGAGTGAGAATGAATTTGACTTTCCTTCCACAGCCTTGTTTTGGTAGACTTTCTAAATTGTAAAATTGGAGAATAATACGGAGAATGTTTATCTTTTGTTGAACTCAGAAGCCAATGTTCTCCACTTGTCTGACTAATATTATACAATATATAGTCACTAGTGCTAAAAGAATCGGCATTCATTGATAAGCCTAGTACTAATTACGTTTTAAAGGTTGTTAAACCAATATTCAAGGCTTAAATTTAATAAAATTCCCTTCTCGGTACTCTTTAAAAGCCAAATTAAGTTCTTCTTGAGTGTTCATTACAATAGGACCACGCCAAGCAACAGGTTCACGTAAAGGTTTAGCAGAGGCTAAAAGAAATCGCACATGGAAAGAATCAGTTCTGACAGCAATACTATTTCCCTCTGAACTATAAACTACCAAGTGTTTTTGGACTATTGGTTTTTCGTGTTCAGAATCAAAAAAACCTTCACCTTCTAGAATATAACAGAAAACATTATTATCTTTTGATATTGAGTACGTGAAAGAAGTATTAGGTGGTACATCAATATCCAGATAAATAGGATTGGTAACAACATCCTTGACTGGTCCTTCAACATTATCAACAGATCCACTTACAATTTTGATGACAGTATTCCCGCTTTTAATTTCAGGGATCATAGAAGAAGAGATATCTCTATATCTTGGATTCATCATTTTATGGCTTCTAGGAAGATTAGCCCAAAGCTGAATGCCGCGTAAACCTGTTTTAGAGCGCTGAGGCATTTCTTGATGTATAATACCTGAGCCAGCAGTCATCCACTGAATGTCACCAGAATAAATAACTCCACTATTACCTAAACTATCTTTATGGGCAAGTGAACCACTGAATAAATATGTAATAGTTTCTATCCCGCGATGGGGATGCCAAGGGAAACCTTGAATGTAATCTTGGGGATTATCTGATCCAAAGTCATCTAATAATAAAAAGGGATCTAATTTTGGATCAAATCTACCAAATGCACGTTTAAGGCGTACACCAGCACCTTCTAAGGTAGGCGTACTCTGGAAAATTTCATCTACAGAACGAATAGAAGGCATGATTAAAGATACATGTAAAACTATATAATACTGAGTTTAGAACAAAAATAATAGAAAGAGAAACAAATCCCACAAGAAGAAGAAATAGTAAGATGAACTACCACTGCCTACAGGCAGATGGTTTCTTGTTTCAACGAAGTTGCCTCAAAATGAGGGCTTACCTCTTCTCCACAAGCGTAAGTTCCCGTAGTACCTACGGTACAATGTTCTAGTACACACAACGTACCGACTCTACATCGGAAGTCCTCAATACTCTTACTTAGGTCGATACATATACCCATTATCGTTGTTTAATGTGTAGCCCTATCTTCTACTTCCATCTTGTTCTTTTTGTTTCGTATCACTCTTGGTTTTCGAGATGGTACCAAGACACGTACACAAAGACAGCATACTTACAAAATGTTTGTATGCTAAAACGTGTATTGTTTTTTCTTCTTTTCATCCCCGCCCTCAAGGACGGGGTTTTCAAGAAGACGTTCACATAAAATTAAGAACTATATTCTTGGTTAGAAGGTGACAAAGAATAGACTTTGCCACTTTCAATGATTTAATCTCTTGTTTTTCAATATACTAAAATACTAGCTTATACATAGTAATTACTATGTATAATCCCGATACATCTTCAATGGATTCGATTATTGCTAAGTTGAAAGAAAATATGAATTATTTGAAAGATCTGGGAATAATCAAAGTTGGTGTTTTTGGTTCTATTGTGAGAGGAGAAGAAAAAAGTGAAAGTGATATTGATATTTTAATTAAATTTGATAAATCAAAAAAAACATTTAGGAATTACTTGAAATGTTTATATTTTCTAGAAGAACTATTAGAAAGAAAAATCGATTTACTAACATTCGAATCTTTGAGCCCATTTATTGGCCCACACATCTTAAAGGAGGTAGTTTACATTGAAGATTGATATTGAACTATTAAAACATATACTACAAGAATGTGAGTTCATACTTGCTAATACAAGAGACAAATCAATCAATGACTTTGAAGGTGATGAAATTTTAAAAAGAGCTATAGTTAGAAGTATCAATATAATAGGAGAGGCTGTGAAAAAAGTATCAATTGAAACTCAAACTAAAGCTAAAGAAATAGAATGGAGAGATTTAGCAAGAACAAGAGATTTTCTAATTCATCAATATTTTGGCATTGACTATGAAATAGTTTGGAGCATTGTAACAGACAATATTCTGTACTTAAACAGAAAATAAAAACACTAATAATAACACTTGAAAATATGTAAACAATGCCTAAAGAGCATATTGATTTTGAGAACATACCTTCTAAGTATCAACTAATAATTAGTACATCTAAAGAAATCATTTCTATCCTTATTTCTGCTAGAGGAAATAAATCTGAAAAAGAACCGATTGACATACTTTTAGATAAGATTAATACTATTGGAGTGGGAACAAATAAAATCTTAGAAGAGAGGTATACGTCCAAATGTAGTTTCTTGGATAATGAAGAACCCAAAAAGCGAGAGAATTATGTAGGAAAACGCTCTACCCGTGGAACGTTTGTTGCTGCTTGTGGCTATACGCTCAATGCTGATGTGAATGCTGCTTATAATATTTTACTCAAAAGCGACCCCTATGCTGTTCCTTTGCGTACAGCTGCGGATGTAGGAAGGTATGTGACGTACCCCGTTAGTTGGTCCCTGGTCCATTCGTGGTCTCATTTCCCAAGCTAGTGAAATTCGATCCGATGTCGCACATTGTCGGATCGAATATGTCATGATTGCTACTTGTCAGGCTTAGTTATCTTCTTTTTGGTGCTCATACTGCTTAGAGTTACAACCATAGTCAAACTTTGACTAGAGCCAATTATCGGTATATTTTCTGTTATCCAACTTGGTTGTGGTGGAGGATTTGTCTCAAGCATCTCTCTCCATTGTTCGTTAGTTAATCTGTCATTAGAAGGATGTAAAAACTCATAATAAGAAAAAGTTACCCCACGAGTCAGATACAAAGCACCAGTATGTTTCTGTGCTATAGCATAGATAACAAAAGGATTACCAACTGCAACTTCTAAAGCTTGTTTACTATTTGTCTCCGTGAATACATCAGCTATCAAAACTGGTTTTCTAGATAGATCAATATCATAAGTATTTTTTCCATAATTAAAAGCTGCAATCTTAATGAAACGTTTCCCTAATATCTGAATGAAAGATAAATCACTTGAGGATAACTCTTCATTTTCCAATTCTTTGATACTAATTTCTGTCAACTTATCAAATATCTCAATAGCATTATCAAATTTTACGTTTATATCGGAATAAATACGATCATTTTCATTCATGTTTGTATCATTACTGTACATTAGATCCCTTTCATTTAACCCTTCTTTTAACATTCTCAAAGTTGCGCCTATTCGAGAATAAATCTGAGGGTATGGCTCTACATAATGAAATAACTCTGGACCTGAACCTTTTGGTGAATAAGGTTGTTTAGCGTAGAGTATAGTGTCATGTTTTAACTGTGCCCAGCTTGCTAAAGATGTTTGTAATTCTTTATCTTGCCATGCTGAAGATCGCATAAAGCCAGGATATCCTTCTCCTTTCTCATTTAATAAAGGAAGGAGCGAATATAGCCATTGCCAATAAACATTTTGTGTCCAATCTGAGATAGTTAGATTACCAAACTCATTCCTAAGCCGAATAAGTTCTTCTACATATTTAGGATCGTTCATATCTTCGTCTAGATGGTATTCTGCGCGTGAACTACCAAAAACAGACAATATATCCAGAGGGTTAGGAATAAGTCTAATAGATCTCTCAAGCCAAGTTAATTCATTAAAGATATAAGCGTCAGGAGTATATCCTTGTCCAAAAAGTCTCAGACCAAAGATAATGCGAATATTACCCTCATTATTTATATTTTCTAGAGAACTAATTTTAGAGTCTTTGATTTCTTTTAACTCTTGAATCTTCTCACTTATCAAGTCATCATTTGCTAAATCTAAAACGTTTATTGTTTCGTTTTCTGTAGAACTCCAAACATTTATATAATCTAAGGGGGTAAGGTCATCACTTTCTCCAACCAAAAAAGAAGTGGTTTTACAAATCCTATCCCAATAAGTCCAAATATCTTGATTTTTGTCATCAGTTGCAGTAAAAGAAAATAATAAAGCAAAAGCCATTCTAGTTTGTTGAATACCTAAATTGTTTCCGGGTTTATCATCATCTAATATGAAAGCGATCCTTCCTGCATACATCATAGCTTGAAAATATTTTTCTAAAACAGAATTTTGGGTATAATGACCTCTAGCTTTATACTGAGAAAAGTCTTCTTCATAATTAAAAATAGCAGAATAAGCAAATAAGCCATTTTCTATATTCTCTAATTCAGCTGTAACTAAAGAATTCACATAATAGGGAATATGAGTAGATGGATCAATAAGATATAAGATAACTGTTAAATACGCTATGTTGTACTTTACCGCTTCTTTAAGCGTTGAATCTGTGAGAGAATTATACAACCTCTTCTGTTCATCTCTAAGAATGTCTACCATTGTACTAAAATTACCATAGAAATATTCTTGTTCAATTATTTTAAGGCAGTTGTCGAATAAGGTATGAAGAACATGAAAACACAAGTCTGTGGTGATAAACATAGGTGTATCTGAGTTTTCCGCCACATCCATAGGTTCAAATATATCAGTATAGTCTTTATCTACTATTACAAAACCATACTGCTCTAGTAGATTTTTCATCTCTTCAGTAAGTTCAGTATCTAAACCTTGTAAATTTACATTAGATAAGCCCGGTTGTATCGGAGTTGGAATTATAGAAGGCGTAAATTCCAATTCAGGAAGGTTATAAGTGCCAAAAGCATGAGATACTAACTCTGGTATTTGGATTTCAGTTTTAAAACTTCCAACAAAAAAATTTGTAGAAAGTAGATAGAAACTAGTTATACTGGAACTAATAATTATTGCAACTAAAACTCCAGTCAAAATAGGTTTTTTTGGTTTAGTTAAATTCATAATTTTTCACTATTAATAAGATGAAACGGATATTTATATATCTAGACCTTGAACAGCCCTAAGTTATGTAAAATAGCTTTTAGAGAAGAGTGTTAAAGTACTTGAACAGTTAAAAATAGCTTAAAAAAAAAGTGATTGGAAAAAAGTAATTAAAAATTCTACTCTGTTATATTATTACTCATTTACTCTTTTCTTTATTCCAAGAATAGAATGATAACTGTTTCTTCAATGATCGGTTTTTGAGGAAATAGAATAGTGAAAAGAATCCTATAATGGCAGTTCCATTAATTGCAGCAATAATTGGATTGATAAATATTAAAGCTAAATTAATGAAAAAAGAAGTAAGAACAAATGCGAGGAAAAAAGTATTTCGGGTTTTTAATTCGCCTTTAATTATGTGTGCAGAGAAATCAATAGGTACTGTTATATTGTTTACATTTAATCCGTTGGAAAGTAAAACATATTTGTTTTGTGGTGTTTTCTCAATTAAATTAGCCTCAACAAGCTTATCTAAATGCCATAATACAGTAGCGGGACTATTAAACTCTAATTTTCTTTTCGCCTCACGAACTCCAAAACAATTAGGATAAACAGATTGAGCATAAAGAAAGAGTTTAACAGTCGAAGGATGATCTAAGCTATTAATAAAAGTACTTTCCTCATTCATGAAAGATACAATTTTATGAACGTTTATATATCTATTGGAAAAAATATAAGAAATACAAAATATTAAAAAAATTGAAAAAACACCCATCTATGAGGGGATAAGATAAAATAAAAGTATTAACCAAGTTAACTTATAAATGGTTCTTTGATGTTTTTTAGCTCTTTTTTAAGTTGTTCTCTTTCTTCATCTTGCAAATGACCCATTTTTTGTATACCTAATTTATCCATGAATATCCGACCCAAAGCATGATTAGCACTTTGTTTTCGAGTCGTTTGTTTTCTAGCTAATTTCTCGTGAAGTTCACCATAATTATTCTTTATTTGGTCACTAACCAGAACTGTTGCAATACCATAACCTGCTTTTTCAATTTCTTGCACCTTTATATACCTCTTTGTTTTTGACTAGAAAGATGAATCACCAAGAGGGTGTGGAAGAAAAAATCACAATAGTTGGAAATAAATAAGAATTAACTGTAAGAGAAAGGAGGAAACAATAATTGATATCTTTCGACAGAGTATAAAAAAGAGATTTTGTTAGCAGAAAGAAAGAAATTAGAAGAAATAATAAGTAAATATAATATTCGAACTCTCCCGGATAGACTGGGCTTTAGGCTCCAAGAAGTTGTAGAGAGTATAGATAAGTATTCCAATCAAGAACTCAAAGAAGGGTTGTTTAAACTTCAAACTATTGAAAGAGACCTAACAAGGTTAAAATTAGATGAGCTTCAAGATATTAAAAAGAAAATGGTTAATAAAAAGTAAAGGAGTGAAAAAGATACTAATGTATTAGTATTTTATCTTGATTCTATATGTGCTTCTCCTTTTTATTCACTTTTTACAGATTAAAATACCGGTTAACCCACTAATAGTAAAAACACCATTTTTTCTTATGGTACTTTCCAAACTTTTGATGATTTGGGGCTCCAATTCATGATACTCTGGATAATATTTTGGGGAATACGTACTTTGAATGTAACTTACAAGAATATCTATTTTTTTCTGCGGTTATGTGTACAATATTTTCATATTTGTCAATATCAACTTCTGAAAAGTACTTTTGTAATAAAAGTGAACCCGATTCTATTAGAAAATCGCTGAATACTCCTAGATCTTTTTTAAGATCAGGAAATTGCTCCATGAAAGTATAAATTTCATGTGTATGAGTTCTTTTGGGTACAACTGGGTAATTAAC
>CAZHRF010000020.1:0-50438 GCA_964534625.1 uncultured archaeon
AAAACATGTTGGGTGCATCTAAGACCTGTCTAAAAAACAGTTTCGTACGGTAGTAATTAACCCAATACATCCGCTAGTGTATCACCTCGCCCAACTGGACACGTGACAAAAGGAGAACAACACAAGAATACAAAAGATATTCAGTGCTGTTACACCTGAGAGCGATAAGTGTCAAGATTAAACCAGCAATCTACAAGATTAACGCCAGTGTGTGGGGTCATCGCGATCTTAGTCCCGGGACTCATTACTGGCCCAACTAGGCTTACTTGGCTCTCCTGAGGAAAGCTAACAACTCTGGGATGATAGTTGCTACGTAAGGTATATACGCACCACTCTATCTTAGTACTGCGAGCATTGCCCGAGTACATGGAATACATGACTGTTTACCCGATACTCGAACATCGTCATGTTCCGTTTATTATTAACTCGTTAGAGAAACGTCTTGTTTCTCTTCTTGATGAATATGGTTTCCATCAAGTAATTATGTACGAAAAATTTGCTAATTTTGGAGGACAAAAGTCTAAGGGGATGACACAAACCCGAGGTAATGGTATACTCTTACTTTTGGATGATTTATTGGTTTTTGAAATGTTTACTCCAAAAAAACGAATTGAAATTTTCCAACCACTACGGGTTCCAATATTTCATTTAATTGAATGTAATCAAAATAATGGGTAGTTGTCCATAGATTTTCTTAATTCTTATAACTTTGTTTTTTTCGCTTTGAAAAATGAAAGAGTGGTTAGTGGTGACTTTTATTTTTTAAACATCTTATTCAAATACTATTTTGCAAAAATTATCCCTTCCAAGATTATTCAAATAATCTATTTTTCTTTTTTCAAAGAAATCATTTGCATTTCCTCTTTTAAAATACCAAATGCAATCCATTAAAATACTTAATTTGTAAATATCAAATAAATATTTCTTTTCAGTATTGTTCAATTGCCTATATTTCATGTATTCGGTGACAACCTTTTTTGCTTGTTTGAAATCAAAAACATTGTCTGAAGACTTAAATTTATCCCATGTATTCCAATCAAAAGTCGATTTAAATGGTTCTATTAAACAAACTAAATCCCATGACAAAAAGGTATAATTGGCATCGTCGAAATCAATTAACGCTTTGAAATTTCCGTTCTTGAAAAGGACATTCGAAAAGTAGATATCACAATGGCAAATTCCTTTTGGTAAGGATATTGGAAGTTTAAGTGTTGCTAACTCGTTTTTTAACCATTTTAGTTTATCTTTAGCATTTTTTGTACCAATTTTATTTGCTTTATCTTCTGCTAGTTTTTTACATAATTCAACACTGTAATTCCATCTGAATTTTTTATAGTATGGATTATAATCTTTCGTAATATTTTGTAATTCAGCTACTTTTTCAATAAACTGTTTTCTTTGTGCTTCACTTGGTTTTTCAATATGTTTTCCTTCAATAAATTCAAAAATAACAAAAGGTTTTTGTTTATACATTCCAATAAAATTACCCTGTATATCTCTAAAAGGGACTGGGCAAGGATAATTCTTGTCTTTCAAATATTGTAGTAACTTTACCTCAAATAAGACAGAGTTTTTTGAACGACCTTCATAATATCTAAATACACATTTGCTTTTTGTTGTATTAAGTATAATATTTGTTTGGACAATTCCTCTCTTAGTTGATTCAAAACATACCAAATCTCCCAAATTATAATTTGAGAGAATATTTATCAAATCATTTTTGGTAAATTTAGTTTTTACAGTCACAATATTAAATGTGATAACGATTTTATAAGGGTTTTATATAATGATTTGGTATCTATATTATTGAAGTGAATAGTATGTTAGTACCTATGAGTTTTATAGAGGAAAAGAGGAAAATAAGCAATTTGCTTAAGCCGAAAAGTATGTATCACTTAGATTAGTAATTTCCTTGAAGAATTATAATACCTAGATGACCATCGACTGACAATGAATCTCCTGTTTTTATTATGTTGGTTGCATCTTCTATTCCAGTAACACAAGGTATTCCATATTCTCTAGCAATAATAGCACCATGGACCAATAGACCACCTCTTCTTTCTACAATTCCAGCAGCAAAAGGTACAATGAAGGTCATATTGGGTTCAATGGAATCAACCACTAATATTTCTCCCTCTTTAAATTCAAAAATATCTTCCGTTTGTTTAACAACCCTTGCTTTCCCTTTTGCAATACCTATTGATGCTGCATTCCCAACAACTTGTCGGGCTTTGAATCTAAATATATCACTTTCAGTTTTTTGGGGAGAAGATATTTCTGGGTCGTAATTTTTGTTTCTTAGAAATTTAACAATTGCTTTTCTATCTAATAATTTAGCTTGTTCTATACCTCTATTCTGGAGTCTATCAATACCTTCATTTAAAGATTCTATATACTGTTTCTCTATTTTTCCAAGTACAATGTTATCATCATCTCGTAGACGATAACAATCCCTACCTAGTTCTAATAGACTTTCAGCAAAATCTCTTTGTTCTAAAGAAAAACTTGAAAGATAATTGTTTTTCAGTTCTTTTACATTAATTTCCTTCTTATCTCTTTTAAGATCGTCTGATTTTGCCATTTCTGTCAATATATGAAGTAATTTCTCAAAATCTTTTTCAAAAAACAAAACTGCTGAATTTGCGATAATTTTTTGGTTTAATTCATTAAGGATTGCTTTTACTTGCTCATCTTCCCAATTTTTTTCTTCTATTTTCATCTGAAGAGAAGGATTATTTTTAATTTTAGAAGCTAAGACTAGCATAGTCTCATTTCTTTGCGTACTCATCATGTTTGTACCAGCAAGTAACAAGGTGAATTCAGTTGGATCGTTGGGTTCTACTCGCTCATTGTAAATTTTACCGAATAATCGTATTCCATGAGCTAAAGGAATAAACTCATCCCAGTATATATCCTTCCACTTTTCAAATATATTCCAGCGACGTATAATTTCACGGGAAAGTTCATTATCTGTCATTTCACTCAGATCTACTTGTTGCAATTCATCAGATACTTTACACATCTCAGGAAAATATTCTTGCTCAACTTTATCTCGTATATCTTTAAGATCCTCAAAGCTTCTTACAAGACTTAAATACCAGGGTCTTTGATCAGATGACTCATATCCTTGTTCATCTCGGAAGATTGTGGTTATCGGTCTACTTTGAAGAATATATAACTCATTATTTTTAAAAGTCCATTCTATCTCTTGTGGGTGATTATAAATCTCCTTAAGGTTGTTTAATGTCTGCAGTATAATTTTCAATTGCTTATCTGTAAGGGGAGGATTATCCTTCAGTTTAGAGGGGAGTTTTTCATAGATTAAACCACTAGATGTCTCAATAAGATATTTTTCTCTAAGGGGAAACTGGTGTTCAACTAACTGCAGATTCTGTCTATCAAATACCCATCTATCAGGTTCTATTGAACCATCAACCAACGCTTGATTTAATCCATAGACAGCCTCGATTATCAGAGTGTTTTTACCGGTAGGATCCTTACTAAAGGCTATACCTGAAACATTACCCGTGATTATAGGTTGTAAGATAACTGCCATAGTTGCTGTTTCAAAAGATAGACCTAATTCATTTCTATACATTAAAGACCTATTTGACCAGAGAGAAGCCCATACGAGTTTAATATGCTTAAGTATATTATCCTTTCCAGAGATGTTAATGTAAGATTCATGAAGACCAGCAAAGGAATGATCAGGAGAATCCTCAAATGTGGATGATGAACGAATAGCTAAATTATTCAACCCCAGATGAGAATCAATGTTATTGAGAATAGTCTGCTTGATATTGGAGGGGATTTGTGTTTTTAAAAATAAATTGTCAATAGTAACCGATAAATCCCACAGTTCTTCCCACCGCATGTTCTTTATATTCATTTTATTCAAAGCTAAAGGAATTTGATACTGTAGGTCAGTTGATTTCACAAATAATTCATATATTTGAGAACCTATGACCAATGTTTTAGGAACATTCATGTGATTTTTTCTGAGAATAGCTAGATTATACGCTTTACCTCCCACAAATGGTTGTTCTGCTTCTGCAATTTCATCCAATGTAAAAATGTATCTCACTGGTCTAACCTCAAAATTTTGACATTTTGAAAATTGTAAACATATTGATATTTCTCGACGTTAATGGACAGAAAAACACAATTGGGGGAGTTTACAAAATCTTCCAGATAGGGGTGCTTCTGAAGAAAAAGAGTCCTAAATATAGAAATCTCATCAGTAGTAGGGAATTCTACCTTACCTTCAGCAGTTACTGCAATAGCTTTGTAAAAATCCTTGGGATTGTTCTTTCTATTGTCAACAAGTAAAGTGACTTTGTTATTATCTTGAATATTAGAAAACTTTCTGGTGTCTTTAAGTGTGGTGAAAAAAATAGAACGTAAATCTTCAGTAACAGTAAAAGCAATTAAATTAGTGTAAGGCAAGCCATCCATATCTGTGGCTAAGACACCAACACGTTGTTCTGTTAACAGGTTTCTAATTATTGATTCATATTTCTGATCTGACTCTGACATAAAATTAAAACGCCCTTTAATGGTTTATTTATATAATATTAAAAAAGATAGTGAACAAATTTAACTATTTTTATTCATCAAACAATCAAAAAATCAAAATCTACACGCAGAAATATGATAACCTTTTGAATTTGTGATCTTTATACTTCTTTAAGATAAAAGTATAAATTTAGACGAAGTTTAGAAAAAACAAAAGATACTTATACATTTTTTTGCAATCACTCTTTATGAATGATAATTCAATTAAACCCATTATTGTTGTAAGTACATGTTTGGGTTTTGAAGCAACCAGATACAATGGGGATATGTTAGATAATGCTTTTGTGAGAAGACTAAGAAATACTGATGCAGTGCAATTTAAAACAGTCTGTCCAGAGGTGGCAATAGGTTTAGGTATTCCTAGAGAAACATTGCGTATAGTAATGAAAGAAGGTGAAAAACGCCTAATACAACCTAAAACAGGTAGAGATGTATCAGATGAGATGACAGATTTTGCTAACAAATTCACAAACAATCTTGTAAGTGATGGATTTATATTTAAAGCAGATTCGCCATCTGTAGGAACAGATAGAACAAAAGTTTATCCGAGTGAAGATGCGTATGCAGCTCGTAAAGGTGGAGCAGGATTCTTTACTTCACAAATAATAGAAATGTTTCCCAACTACCCAATACAAAGTGATCGTAGACTCAGAAATACATTCATACAAGATTCCTTTTTGATTAAAGTATATACTGTAGCTAGGTTTAGAATAAAAATAGAAAAGAATAAGAATAAACTAGAAGAATTTCATAAAGAAAATTATTATCTACTAGTTGCCCATGATCCCGAGCTAGCAGAAGAATTAGCAAAAATAATACATAAATCTTCATCAATAGAAGAAAAAATTGCAGAGTACAAACGGGTTTTATTGGTATTGCTGAAAAATGGTACCAAAAGAGAACATCTGATTACCTCTTTTGAAAAAATAATCAAAGAACTAGAACTCGCCCTTTCGGATTTTGAATTGCAAATTTATAGAAGAACTTTGGAGAACTTCAAGGTCAATGCAGTGTCAAAAAATGTTATGCTTATATTACTAGAATCTTTTGCAAGTAGAACAGGAAATGAAGAACTAGTTAACCAAACTATATTTAAGCCCTACCCGTTAGAACTGGTTATACCAGAAGATCCTCTAGATGAACGTTTTCTGATTAATGCCTATGATGTTGGATAAAACTGTCACATTGGTTGTTGAATAATAAAAATGCAAAATTCTATTAAAAAGAAGCACAAAAGGAAGATAAAAGAAATATGAGGATTACATGCATTAAAAATTAAAGAGGATGATCCTCAATGGTAAAAAAAACTACACTTACAACGATACCTGAAAACTATTCTTTATGGATATTTGCGAATCAACTCCCCTATTATGATCTGGAAAAAGAAAATTTGGATATCCAAGGGCCAATTTTGATGGTAGAAAACCCTCTAAGAGCTTCAAAATATGCCTATCATAAAATGAAACTACTTTTCATTTATAGTATTATGAGGGAGTTCAAACAAACCTATGAAAAACAATTCTATATCGATTACTATAACTTAAAACAAAAAATAAACTTTGAACAAGCTCTTGTAGAACATCTAACAACCACCAATAATAAGAAGATTGTTACTTATGAACCATTGGAATACCAAACTCTTCATGCTTTAGAAAGAATAGAAAAAAAACATAATATAGAGATACTTTTGCTACGTACAAGACTTTTCTTGGTATCTAAAGAAGAATTTCAGAAATGGGCTAGAAACAAGAAAAATTTAGTTATGGAATATTTTTATAGATATGTTAGAAAGAAATACAAAATACTAATTGATGAAAAAGAGAAACCTGTCGGAGGGAAATGGAATTATGACAAAGAAAATAGGTTGAAATATACTTCTGAGATAAAACCTGGACCAGTAAATCTTTGTGAACCTACAAAGATAACGGAAGAAACAAAAAGAGAGATAAATGAATTTTTTCCAAATAATCCTGGATCTGTAGAAAACTTTTACTATCCAACCACACGAAAACAATCAATTTTACATTTAGAAAACTTTGTTGAGTCTAGATTAGATCTTTTTGGTCCATATGAAGACATGATGGCAATCGATGAACCACACCTCTATCACTCAGTCATATCTCCTTTAATCAATGTTGGATTACTTACACCTAAAGAAATTATTAGAGAAGTATTAGAAGCATATGATGATAATAAAGCGCGATTAAATTCTGTCGAAGCTATGATAAGACAAATAATGGGCTGGAGAGAGTTTATGTTTGGGTTATATTGGCTAAAAATGCCTGGTTTCGCTAAAAGTAATTATTTTAATTTTAATAGAAATTTACCAAACGTCTATTATACGGGAAATACAAAACTAGAGTGCTTAAAACAAAATATCATGCAAATAAAGAGAGAAGGATATACACACCACATCCCAAGATTGATGGTTCTTTCAAATTTCGCTCTATTAAATCAAACAGAACCCAGTCAAGTGTTCAAATGGTTCATGGAATACTTTATAGATGCGTATGACTGGGTGATGGTACCTAATGTCTATGGAATGGGATTATTTGCAGATGGGGGAGAAACAGCTACAAAACCATATATTTCGTCTAGCAACTATATTAACAAAATGAGTAATTATTGTTCAAAATGTGAATATAAACAAAACAAAACAGTTGATTCGAAAGCTTGTCCTTTTAACTATCTCTACTGGAATTTTTTGATAGAAAATAAAAGCAAACTCAAAGATAATAATCGTATGCGACTAATGTATAAACTATTAGAGAAGAAAACAACAGAAGAAAAAGAAGAGATACAGAAAATGTCAAGAGGATTCTTGAAATATCAAAAATAATAATAGGAAAAAAGTTGATCAGAAAAAAGCGACGAGCTACAAAAAAAGGACAAAAATGAACAACCACCAAAATGACGTAAATCAATTTTTATTTTTGTAAATACGGATAGTATAAATACAGCCATACTAATTGTTTAAGCATGAATGTTTTAATTACAGGAGCAAATAGAGGAATAGGATTAGAATTTACTCACCAATTTTTGAAGGAGGGGTGGAATGTTATTGCAACTGCCAGAGAGTCTAGTCAACAAACTGACCTGATAGAATTAATGAAGAAGTATGAAAACAAACTGAAAGTTATACATTTAGATGTTACAAATCAGGAATCTAGGCAGAAGTTATTGGAAAGTTTTACAGAAGAACATGATAAACTAGATATATTAATCAACAATGCGGGAATAGTTTCAGGGTTAGAAGACTACCAAAATATAGTTGACGCCAAAAAGATAAGATTAGGATCTTTATACAAAGAAAATATGACAAAGGTTTTTGAAACTAATGCTATTGCTCCCTTATTGATCACAGAATTATTAATGAACCACTTAAAGAAGAGTGAAAATGGAAAGGTTATCAATATTTCAGCAAAGATGGGTACATTTGCGCATAAGGAATTCGGAGGATATTATAGTTATAGTGCGAGTAAAACTGCTCTGAATATGTTCACAAAAACTTTAGCTGCAGATCTAAAAAGATACAAAATCACTGTTATAGCTCTTTATCCTGATTGGGTCAGAACTCGAATGGGTAGCGAAAAAGCAAGATTGAGCCCAGATGAATCAGTCAAAAAAATGATACAAACAATAATGAATGTAGAACTTACACAAACGGGGCAGTTTTTAGATTTAGAAGGAAAAAAACTCGCTTGGTAAAAATACCAATTATTAACCCATTATGGATGAAATTGTATGCTAACACATGTCTATACCCAGCCAATCTTACCAAACACCGCTAAGGAAGGTTGGTAACAACCTAATGAATACGCCTAAGTGATAACTTGCACTGTGGACAGCCACGTCTTGTTAATTTAACCCTAAATACTGGGTTAGAAAAAAGCAGTCAATTGAAATCTAGTAATTCAACAGACTCAAAGTTGGACACAACATACATTTTTTTTATGGTTACTTGCATAATAGCGGTGTCCGTATCTTTCACGAAATCTTTGATTTTGGGGTGGCGTTCAGCGAGTAAATTGGAATATTGTATTCTTTTCGCACCTTTGATGTCTATAACTGTTCCTTGGATGGTAACAGAAACTGCTTCATTAACATCAGTAGGCTGATTCATGGTGTTGTCGATCAAAAGAGCAACCGAGGGATTAGCTTGCATATGCCTATATTTTAAGCGTGCACGTTTGGTCGCGAAGAATGCATATCGAAAATCATCACTTACAAGAAACGAAACTAAACATAAGTAGGGGGTACTGTTCTTTGAAGTCGCAAGAGCACCATTAAGTTGCGATTCAAATAATTTCCTCAGTTTGTTTTCCATGTTCTTTGATATATCCATTTCTGTATCATCTCATTATGTAAACTTTACTGTTGCATGTATATTCTTTTGGTTATTCTAAAAGCTTGTCTCGTTAGCTAGAAGATTTTGATACGTCAGTATTAATATCGTTTCTCGGATGGTGTTTAAAGTTGGCAATAGTTGTTTAGATAGTACGTGCCTAAATAGATGATAAAAACAAATATGAAACATTTTTTGTTATTAATATGCAGCTAATCGAATATCCATTTAATCAAGAAATATTCCTCCTCAAGCAGAACCTTCTTTTTAGGTTGCTCTTACTGAATTTAATCTTGAACAAATCGGTGTTATTGTGAAAAAAATATGGTTTTGGCCAGTCTGTAAGTAAGAATTCTCATTTTTTCTATATGCTTCTAGCTTTTTTTTATTAGTTAGTTGTTCTCTGTAGATTTATGATGGTTGGTTATTTTTTCCAAGTAACAAAAACCGATTTGATTAATAGAATTCATGTTAAGCATCAACCGCTTTCCATCCTCAAAATCCTCTGCATCGATTATTTTTAGTATCGAAACCCATTTTTCTTCACTAGGAAACATCATAGGAAGTTGATTAACTGCATCATGGAAAAATCGCCTATTGAGCACATCTTTATTTTTGTACGGATGCAAAGCAAAATATAATAAATCCAATTCTACCAGATTATTAAAAAAATGTGTTCCCAAACTAACATCAGGAATTAATCCTTCATGCATTTCAGCTACCTCACAGATAAATTTCATACGATTAATTTCAGCAAAATTAACTGGAATTCCTAAGCTAGGTGAAGAAGTACCCCAACGACCTGGTCCCATCAATAATATCGATTTTTGATCCGAGGATAAGTGATTATTTATTTTCCCAACTAAGCGCGCAATTTTATGACGATCTCGGATAGGAAGCTGGCCATACCCTATCGGATCTATATAGACGATACGATCTACGATTGTTGCAATACTTGTTCCTATAATTGGTCCATGAGATTTAATAATTACATCTTTATCAGAGATTTCACCGATTTCTTTAATTTTTTGGGTAGTTTGTTTAACAAGAAACGGGCGACACTGTAGAAGATTAATTTTGTAGTTTTGATGTTCAAAAAAGTTTATAGTAAATTCTATATCAACAGGACAATTATAAGCTTTTTCTAAAATTTGTAACATGTTTTTCATATCTTCTACAAATCGCGTTTCTTTAAGTAACTCATCAAAAGTGATGAGCCAAGCATAAACATCCTCACCATCATTGGCTTTAGCTTTTTCTAAGACTGTTTTATCAATTCTAGCATAAATTTTAATGGGATATTCTGGTATTTCTGGAATAATCTGGCGTAAAGGATAGGTAATATATCTGTTTTTTTCTAGATCAATTAAATCAATTTTTTGTTGAGAATATTCGTGGACTTCATTGATATTATGCACGGGTTTTAGTGATGGGGCATTTAATGCTATAATTTGGCTATAATCATCATCTGTTCTATCAACTGCACGAGTACCTAAACCTATAACAAGACGAACTAAACCCGCTTTTGGATCAATCTTAGAATCCCATACAAAAGGATTGTAAGAATAACCTACTCCTGCTGCTTGAGGAAAAAAATAATGGCCATATAACTGACCTGAAACCCGTTGAATTAAAAGGGCCATTTGTTCATCTTTTTTTAATAATCCTCGAACTTTTCGGTAAGTTAAAGCATCTCTTGCTACAGTACTCGCATAAATTTCACGAATAGCATCAATCAACTTTGCAATTCGATCTTCTAACGATCCTTGATTGGCTAAGAAGACACTTTTGTATTTTCCAGAGAAAGAATTCCCATAAGCATCTTCTTGTATACTACTCGAGCGTACAATTATTGGCGATTGCCCATAATAATCAAGCATATTCTGAAATTGTTCTATAATATAAGGGGGGAAAGATCCTTGTTTGATTTTTTCTTGAGTTTTTTCGAAACCGTCAAGAAAATGTTCTTCTGTAGAAATTCTACGGCGATCCCACCAAATATCGTTTTCTACCAAGAACGAATAAAAAACTTCTGAACCTATATAATATGAATCTTGTACTTCCAAAATTTCATCCCATTGTATATCATTATTACGCAAAATTTTTTGTGCCAATAGCATGCCAACAGATTTACCTCCTATCATTCCAGTACCAACCAGTCTTTTACCAATAGTTAAAATATCTGAGAGTTGAAAATGTTCAACTGCTAAACTAAATAATAAATCTTCTTTAACAATTATCATCTTTAGCAACCGATTTTTAAAGATATCAGCTTGAATGGGAGAAATCTCGCCAAGAACAATACGTTCAAGAGTGTCTTGAGCCCGATTAAATGTGATATGCCATACATCTCTATGGGTTTGGCCTCGAAAATCCAACCATGGTTGATGGCGAGTTGCCAAAATTTTTGAAATAATCGCACTTTCTTTCAGCGGAATAACTACTTCGTTATCTGGTTCCCTAATCCATTGATGGAGTGTATACATAGTTGGAGAGTATCTTTGATCTACTTTTAAAGGATAAATATAGAACGATTGCTCACTTTCATATACATCTATAACGACTTGGGCAGTTTTACGGATATTATTAACTATGTTCATTGAATGACGATTCCATATCAGAGCAAAATATGCAACGGTATCAAATTTATTCAAGTATGGACAAATCAACATAAAAAAGTTCCCTACCATTACATCTGAATACCAATCAGCTGATAAATCGCTTAATAAATCAAAAATAAAACATGCCCCATAACCAATATCTTCGATCACAGATATGATCTGTGAAATGAATTGCTCAAATCCTTTTTCGGGGTCTAAAGTATATATACGAGCTTTTATATCGTTAGGCAATAAATTTGGATGATTTGCAAATCTGAAATAGATTAGCTCCTTTTTTTCAAAGTAAGCTTTTCGGGCAAAACGTTCAACAAAAGGAATATATTGATCGATTGACTCAATCTGGAATACAACATTGTCCCCAACTAATAAATTATGAAGCACCCGATCTAATGAAGGAATTCCGGAACTAAATTGAAGATTTACATCTTGCATGAATCTAAAATAAGACAGAGTTTTTGATAAAGCTTATCATTAGGTTATTATGATATAATTTGAATAGTTGTATAATAAAACATGAATAGTTGTATCAAGTGATCTAGAGCTGTTTGTATTTTTTGCTAATTTTTTATCTATTTTGATTAAAATCCAATCCAATTCGTGAATAATCACTCAATTCATAAAAATCCTTATTAATTAGAAAATTAATTTTAATCCTAATGTCAGCTCAAGAGTACATAGATAGAGTATATCATAAAGTAGTTAAAATTAATCGCAATGAACAAGAATTTCATCAAGCAGTTAGAGAAGTGTTAGATAGTTTAAAACCGGTTTTTGAAAAAAACGTAAGCTATGAAAAACAAAAAATCCTTGAACGCTTAGTAGAACCTGAACGCCAAATCATCTTTCGAGTTCCTTGGGTAGATGATAACGGAAAGATTCAAGTAAATCGTGGTTTCCGAGTTCAATTCAATTCAGCAATAGGGCCTTACAAAGGAGGGCTAAGATTTCATCCTTCGGTTTATATCGGGATTATCAAATTCCTTGGATTTGAACAAATTTTCAAAAATTCTTTGACGGGACTTCCGATGGGTGGAGCAAAAGGTGGAAGTGATTTTGATCCCAAGGGTAAATCAAATAATGAAATAATGCGTTTTTGTCAAAGTTTTATGACTGAACTTTATCGCCATATCGGCGCACGCATTGATGTTCCTGCTGGTGATATCGGTGTAGGTGAACGAGAGATTGGTTATTTGTACGGTCAATGGAAAAAACTTACCCAAAGTTTTGAAGGAGTACTTACTGGAAAAGGGTTAGAATGGGGGGGGTCGTTAATCCGTCCAGAAGCGACCGGATATGGAGCTACATATTTCTTAGAAAATATGTTAAAGGTTCGTGGGGAAACCATTAAAGGAAAACTTGTAGCAATTTCGGGTTCAGGTAATGTTTCTCAATATGCTACACAAAAAATCACCCAACTCGGAGGAAAAGTAGTTACATTAAGTGATTCTGCTGGGTTCATATATGATCCTGAAGGAGTAACCCCAGGTAAAAAAATGGATTTCTTTTTTGAACTCAAACAAATCCGCCAAGGACGTATAAAAGAATATGCTGAAGAATTTGAAGGGGTTGAATATTACCAAAATAAACGACCATGGGAAATTCCTGTTCAAATTGCCATACCATGCGCAACTGAAAATGAAATTGATACTTCTGATGCTCAGCATTTAATCGATAATGGTCTTATCGCAGTATCTGAAGGAGCAAACATGCCAACTACTCTAGAAGCTACAGATCTTTTCTTGCAAAACAAAATAATGTTTGGACCTGGAAAAGCAGCTAATGCTGGAGGGGTTGCAACTAGTGGTTTGGAAATGGCACAGAATAATCAGATTATTTCGTGGTCTGCTAACGAAGTTGATAATCGATTACGTCAAATTATGACAAATATTCATTTTAAATCGTATACAACATCGAAAGAGTATAAAGACCCTGAAAACTACGTACTTGGTGCAAATATAGCTGGATTTAAGAAAGTAGCTGCAGCTATGGTAGCACAAGGCCATTGGTAAATTAGGTCATAATAATTTTTGGTATAGATTTAACAAAACTGTTTGAAATACAAAGACATCAATTATATCAAGTATCGTGGCAATCTTGCCATTTAGTTGTTGTTGGAACTAGATGTTGTGCTTTATGGTATTCTATTCTATGGACTTATGGTAGAAACAAATGGAGATGTAGCAGATGGGATATTCACACCAGATGTATTATTCATCTATCCAATTTATTTGCATGTTGTACTTTTTGCTATATCTCTAACACTATATACTCAAAAAGAATCGTTTAATAAGGTAAGGGAAGGAATAATAAAAAAGAGAAAAGCAAAATTTGAACGGTAAGAAGATTAGCAAAGAAATGAAGAGTTTTTAATAGAATGAACTACTAAGAATACGTTTCTGATAATTAGATTCTTCTACTCCACTTAATCCTGCCAAAGTAGGAACTAGCTGCTTTTTTATCTCATCAACTGGAAAGTTACTCAGTTTGTTTTCCATGTTCTTTGATATATCCATTTATGTATCATCTCATTATCTATACTTTAATTTTACTATACTTATTCAGAAAGCCCACTCCTTTAGGATGGATTAGTTCATATGTATACTATCTATTTGGGTTATTCTAAAAACTTGTTTCATTAATTAATTCGTTTATGTTTGAATACTTACTGCTTAAATAGAAGAGAAGATGTTGATAGGTCAGTATTAATAAAGTTCCGCGGATAGCGTTTAAAACTAGCTTGGTAAAATACAACATATTTAACGCGAAGTAATGAAAAATCAAAGTTGAGATTTGAAGAAAAAAGAAACACGGGAAAATATTGATGATTTGTTTCTTTCCTTTATTTTTATCTGTTGCTATAATTTCGGTAATCAAATAAGCAAAGATACGTTCTAAATGGATAAAATCTTAATCTTTACGTTAATTCGGAAGACCATAATTTCACTTACATAGATAACCGATATAGTATGTTTTAATCTTGTTTCCAAATGAGGCCACAAGTTAACGGATTATCCTCAATAAGTATCTCTGCTAGTTTTGAACAATCCTTTAAAGGAGAAAGATCTAAAAAGTGTAATTTGTTACTGCTTAGAAATAAAGAGCTCAAATTGAGACAGTTTTGCAAAGGAGAAAAATCAATTGTTGTTAAGGAGTTTTCTGATAATTCTAAAATTTTAAGGCTTACACATCTTTGCAAAGGGGATAAATCAATCTGTGTTAATTGATTAATCCATAAAGAGAGTATTTCTAAATGTAGACAACGTTTAAGGGGAAAAAGGTTCACACTTTTCAATTCATTACTAGACAGCCACAATTTTTCCAATTTCAAGCAATTAGCTAAAGGATAAAGATCAATGCATTTCAGAGTATTATCGTGTAAAGACAATTCTTTTAATTTTGGACAATATTTTAAGGGGGTAAAGTCTATATCTATTAGACAGTTGTTATCTATGAAAAATTCTTCTAAATTTGTACAATACTGTAACGGTGAAAGATCAATATTCTTTATTTGATTACAAGAAAGATTCAATATTTTTAGATTCTCACATGCTTGTAAAGGTAATAGATCTATTGTTTCAATGAATTCTGCTAATTCTAATGCTATGATAGTTTCAGGATTTTCTATATCTTTTTCAAAGAATGATCCATCATTTTTAGTTCCTATTATCTTCATTCTTATCTTTCCATTAATTAAAACAAATATAACAACTTTGTTTTATTTATTTTATTTTATTTTCCTTTGCTACAGGTAAATCATATTCCTCTTCTTCACGTTGCCAGTTGGGTGAAGTGCTATATTTTTAGGAAGGTTCCTAAAACTGCTAAAAAAACTCATCAAGCAAATCTTCCATTTTGAGTTTTTTTTGATGTATATATTTAGGGCCTTTTGCTGATAATTCGAAAAATACTAAATCTGAACAATAAAAAGACCATCATTCATCTTTTAGAAATCGAAGTAAAGTATTTTGTTGAATTTCTTGTACTTCTACACCAATAAAGGGAAAAAAGAATGAATTATCAAGGAAAAATTTCATTTGCTTGCTTCCTCAGAAAGTTGTTTCCTGTGTTTTTTCAATTCTTAAAAAGAAACATGTACTTTGGGTTCCTTACTTAAAACTTCATCTATTGTAATGACTTTTTCAACTATTAATCTTCCGTGAACAATAGTGTATTTGACTTTTTGACCCGGTTTTAAACCCATTTTTCGCGAAAAGCTTTAGGTGGAAATAATTCATCTTTTGACCCAACCTTACCCGTACTCATTTTCACCAGATAAAACATCTTTTTTTCTGATATATTAAGATATCAATAAATATAGTAGTTATAAAATAGTGTTCTAATTGTATGATCTCTGTCATAGCATAGGTTAAAATTCTCTTTAAATGAATAGAACTTTTGAATATTTTCTTAATTCGGAAGTACTATAATACAACAAATTTGTAACAATGACCCATTTTAAAATATCACAATGAGATATACTGAATTAACAAGATCAGAAAGCATACCTTGTTTCTCTCATGATCCATTAATAGCAAACTTTATGCTATTTTTTCTTACCTGATCTTGTTTTTTCTTGCTCATACCAGGTATTGAAGGCTAATTCAAGGGAATTTAAAACTTCATTAAGCTCTGTGTCCTCAGCAGGTTGTATTTTGTTATCTTTAAATTTTAGTTTAAGAGCACCAGACCCTACACTCTCGGCTAGAAAGGTTTTAAGTTCTATTTCTTCCATTTTCATAATTTCAGCAGCTTCGTCAACATCTATCTGTCCATATAATTGTAGTATACCTTTAAAACGGTCAAGTTGTTTCTTTCTAGAATCAACTTGCTCCTCTGAAGAAGGAGTAGAAGAACCAGTGAATACCCAGGCCAAAGATAAGGCAATTAAAGGGAGAGTAAAAGCTGTTAAAAAAAGAAAAATTAGTGCAGACACCAAAAAAGGAAGCTGAACATTGGAGATGGAAAACTTATTCTCTGCTTCTAATCTAAATAGTTCCATCAACGAACTAGATTCATTATTCATGATTACAAGAATTGAAAGAGTTTTAGATAAAACAGTTAGATAAATAACTAAATTCACAAAAATAAACATTGGGGATTGGTAAAAGAATGGTAATTCATAATTAAACTGCATTATGTAGTCCTTTGAGACAAATTGAGATAAATTATATGTGAATGTACCTTGTTTATTAAAAAAAGATAAGAAACGATACCCATTAATTAAATAAACTATTAATAAAGGAGTGCCAATAATTTCAAAAAACAAGTTAGTCTTATCAGTAAGATCCAATGACAAGTGTAAATAACTAGAAGCAAATAATGAAATTAAGAAAATAATATGAAATATTTGAGAAACTTGATTATTATAAACAGTAACATTTACTATATTAACTGAATTATATTTGTAAAACTCAAATTGTACATTATAAAATATGATTGTAAGAGTTAAATTTTTAGGCACTGTTTCTCCTTGAACTGTTTCTAGTTTGTGTTCTTGTACATAACTATTCAAGAAATTTTCAATTATTCTTGGAGATGGAACAATTAATATAAAAATAAGACTAATAAGGGCTATCAAACAGAATGTACGATAAAGATATTTTTGAATGGATTTACACTCTCTATTGAATACAAATTTCATCATTCTTCCTCAGATAAGGTTTTATAATGAGTAGATATTTTAATTTTACCTTAGTTACAAGATAAAGAAAAAAAACAATATCTATTTGGATTATTATTACTATATTACATAATAGTATTAAAGTAGCGTTTACACTAAGTATTTGCACTAAGTATAATGAACAGCAAAAATAAAGTTTTCATGTGAAAAAAAGTGATGTAACAGAATTATTACGTATAACAGAAGTATATAAAGAAAAAGAAAAACCAGAGAAAGTCGAATTAATAATCATCTCACCCTTTATTGAAGAAAAAGCAGAAGACTTTGCTCAACAAACAGGAGTTATGGTGTATTCCGAAACAATGAAATGATATTTTTTAGTGCTTCCAATTAAATATTTAATACTAAATGAAAAAAAAACAAAAAATCCTTACATGTTTTTCTTCATTTTTCGAAAAATGTTTTTTCAGTACAAGGTAAATAAAAAAATGTACTCCTCAGGTGGGGTGGCTAGGCGTTTAAGTCGATGTTTACACTAATATGAGAACATGCAGATGTTAATTGAAATTTTAGATTCTAAAAAAACTACGCTATTGAATTAAAGAAGATCACTATTGATTGGGAGGACAAGTAATAATTATTTCATGAGATTTTTTTATATTAGTAATTTTTTCTTTTTCTAATCTATTTTTTCCTATTCGGGTTTCTCCTTGTCCATATGAATATTGCCATGAAGGGAAAAATTGGTCAAAACCTTTATACATATCCCTGATTTCACTACAATTGTTGTATGTTACTAAAAATCCTCCTTCATGTTTTTTTAACAAATCACATAATAATTGATGATTAAAAGCTTCATGATGTATTGCAAAATTACTATTGGGATATATGCCTTTAAACATCTTTGAATCGCCTTTTAAGTAATAAGGTGGATCGCAGAAAATAAAATCTTGTTTATGCTTTTTTATTACTCTTTCAAAAGAATCACATGTAACTTCTACGTTGTTTGCTCTAAACTTCCTTACACGTTTTAAGATTGCTTCATATCTTTTAGGATCAAGATATACTGAGGATCCCCAGCCTAAAAACATCGGACCATAAGATAATTGATGGTTATAATAATAGTAAGCAGCCAATTTTATTGGATCATCATCTAGCATTGTTTTTTCTTTTTCCGTCAAATGAACTTTTTTTTTGTTTCATATTCTAGAGTATCGGGTTTTACTTTTTCCCAATAATTAAGAAGTATATGCCTGTTTTTAGTGTAATTCTTTTTATCTGGAATTAGGTTTTTCAATTCTTGATAAAGTTTTTCAGGTTCATTGATTTGAACATTCCAATAATTTACTAAAATATCGAATATATCGTACCCTAAAACTTTAAATCCTAATTTTTTACTAGCTACAAATTCGAATGATCCTCCTCCAAAAAAAGGGGATACAATTGTATTTTCTATATTTTTGGGTAAGTATTCTATAATATGACCTATAGCTCTTGATTTGCCTCCTGCGTATCTTAAAGGAGAAAGATGGACCATTTTGTATTTATTCTTTGTATCTGGATTTGTACTTTTAATAGAATCTAAATAAGAGTTTATTCTAATTTCTTGTTTTTTTTTACTACTTATTTTTAAATAATCCAGTAAATCCATAGTTTAAACTCAAAAACTTTTTTTAAAAGCATTACTATTATGAACTAGGCAAGGCTTTCTGTATCAATATAGTACTTTCGAAATAAAGCTTATCTACCACCTCTTGTGTAAATAAGCGAAATTAGTTGTATTTTAAACATATAAAGCATAATCGAAGATCCTGACCACAAAAATTCCTCCAAGGATTCGTGGGGAGGTAAACAAGGATGAAAGATGACGAAACGCAAGCAGATATAACACGCAAGCAGTATCGTCGTAAGATAGACTATAGTAAGTGAAGGGTACTGTTAGTTGTTGTTTTCGAGGGTAAAAGGATTTATGTAATCGGTATGATGTTTCTATTGCTCACCGATGACAATACTCATGAATTTCGTCTGGAGAATTAACCCTCCAACTAATTGCTAAAAACCATTGTTCCCAAGATTAGTTCCAATAGATATGAAGTGTTACATCCATTGTTTTACCTGTTCCGCTTTTCATGATATAGAAAACATCAGTAATAGCCCCATCTTTTGGCCACTTTTGCATTATTTTTTTGACTTTCGAGGTTTGTTTTCCACCGATGACAAAGGTTACATTAGGCTTTTTCAAGACATTAACAACTTCAAAGGTATAAAAATATCTGTCAGCAAACAGTTTTTGGTTTTTTACCTTCTTTTTAAAAAGACTGCCAATCTTTTCATCTTCTTTAATTGCAGTACGTGTTCATTTTCGTATTGAAAACATACATATTTTAATTGAGATTCTAGAAAAACTACCCTATTGAATTAAAGAAAATTACTAGAACTTGATGTAAGATACGCTCATCCTCACATGTGTAATTAGAAAGTAGAGAAAAAGGCGATAGTCGAAAGTATTTTTATACCGAACAACAAGTTACTATTACTATCATGACTTCAGTTAATCTTGAAAAATCAGAAATTGAAGACTTAATTAGTTATAAGTTAAGAAATATTCAAAGAGAAATTGAAAAAATACTAGAAAGATGGAACGAAACATCTATTGAAAGGTTTATACAAAAAGCCAAAGATGGTACCTATGAAGAAGCAGAAAATGATGCGATAGATATTAGACAACTAGCTCTAGAACAGAAAAAACTGCTGAAAATGAAAGATAAGCTATAATGATGAAAATGAGAGCACATATTAACCTTCAACGTGCTTTGGAACATATCTAAAAGGCATTTATGGAGTCTATAGTTAGTCTAAAAGTAGATGAAGAACGCCCTCTCTTAACAATTTATTTTAAAAATGGGATTTATCTGTATATCCGATACAATGACTTTGGGGAGTATTCGTATCAAATTATGGTCTCTCAAGATAAATATGATAGAATATGTTATGACAATTATGATGATCATTGAGATGTATCAACTAAACCACACCATCTGCATCAAAGAGGGAAGAAAAAAGCTAAAAAAAGTGAAATGATGGGAAAGCCAGATGAAGACATGCACATGTTATTTAAGATTCTAGAAAAACTACTCCATAAGTGAAATATTTTTCATTCTCATGCAAAATATACAAATTCCTAATAGATGGTAAATAGAACTAAAGAAAACAATTGTGAATGATATATAGCGTTCCACTGGTAATCAAGTAATTTTCCATTGCCCATTAGGTGAGACCTTATTATTTCGGGCACATTACAAGAAGGTAGATAGAATTAAACCAGAGGGTTAAAACAGTTAATAAGATTTGAATATTTCCTGTCAAAATGGTAAAATTTATTTTCTTCAATATCGTCTTTTGAATTCATCATAAAGCCCTTTAAAGTAAGCTCTGAGTTCATCATAAACAATCTTCATACCCTTGTAATCCTCATAAGATATCATGTCATAATAATATCTTGCTTTCTCACTGGCATTTTTAAGGGTTTGATAATCTTCCATAACATTCAAAGGAATAAAAGCATTTAATCTTTGTAAAGTTTCATATCTCTGGTTATGGGTATGAGAATGCCTATATTGTTCTCGGATTGGAGAAACAGATAATGCTTTTTCAATTAAATGTATTATCTCATAAAATAGAATAATTACCCCCCACTGGGGATAGGTTTTGACCAAATTGTGTTTGTGGCAACTCTTTCTAAAGTTGTTATTAGAGAGATAAGCTCTTTGATGGTCTTTTGTAGTAGGCATTAGATCACAATTTGTAAGTGCGTTCAAAATTGATTCTGTATACATTTATCTTCTCAAGAATCAATACTTCTTTACGAGCAATTTTCTTTTCTTCATTTAGAGAGGGATTTTTGTTAAAAACATAGCTAACTACTATCCTGTTGCTGTTATCTTCATGATATATATCATAGTCAGCTAATGAAACAATTTCGTTTTTTAATGACTTTAATGCTTGATCCACAAAAATAATTAATCTATTGAATTCATCTATTTTCTCTTTATTATACCATCTTATTGTTTTTAGCTGTTCAATGAACTTTTCTTGTTTATCATACATGGTTAATGCTATATCTAAATTTAATTCTGTTAGCATGTCATATTTTTCTTCAGGTTTTTCTACAGATGCTAAATGTTTTTCAGACTCTTGATAATATTCTGGATCAGAACTCATTGATTGTCCCTCATTATAATATTGTCCAAATGTTTTGTAATGTTTTCTATTTCAGATTGAAATTGTTCAAAATTGTCTCTTCTAATTACAGCTTCTATAACATAATTATCTGAACCAAATGCATGTGCAGGAGATATTCTAATTGCGTCCCAATTGAAGGTGACAGCATTATAATTGCTTGTTAACCTGATTCCATGTACTTTCCAAGCCTCATTGTTAAATAGGTTATTCAAACTTCTTATTGGTTCGATATCTATCTTTTGAAATACTTCTGATATCTTTTTTGAACTGAATTTTGGAATTGTTATAATGCCTTCTAGGTATTGGATATTTTTTAGATAATCATATTGTGAATTTTGAATAGTTGATAAAATTTGCTTAAAAGCACTAACAACATTGGATCGATTCGATCCAATTTCTAACATTTTTTTTGTAATATTATAAACCAAAATAAATTCTTCTTGATCTATTAAGGTAATATTGTTAATATTTCTATTTGATAAACCTTGCTTCAATGATTCCATTGGAACACTATATCCAGCATCGCTAAAGATATTTATTAAAAAACCAAGTTCTAGAGGATATAAAAAATTAATCATAATCCTAGAATCTGTTAACTTAATCTTTTTTGGCTTAATACTTGTTCTATGATCATCCATTCTAACTCACATTAAATTTGCCATATGAATTTATAAAGTATTTGTAAACTAAATTTCAAAATTTTTTCAATACAGTCTTATTAAAAAAAGTTGGGTCGCACCTTACTTAGAGATTCGATTCAATTTTTCTAATATATAGTCTCTTTTTGAAAGATTATTATCAGTAATACTTCCTTTTTGTAATTTATCTCCAATATTAACTCTTGACGCCTGTGCTTTTACAATATGTTAATTATGTACTTTTCTTCTATAAGCTGAGAATTGATGACAGTTAGAAATGTTTCAATCTCTAATGAAACTTATGAAATATTGGTTAAATTAAAACTACCTAATGAAGAAATTGGAGATGTAATTAGAAGATTATGTGAGGAGAAAACTGTTAAAAAGTTATTACAAACAATCTCATCACAACCATATTGGAGTGATATGCCTGAAGATGAGTACAAAGCATTCAAAGAATAACCCTAAAAATAAATGATTATGAAAAAAGATAAGGAGAGAAAGGGTAGTGATAAGAATATATTTCTTTTTTGAAAACATTTCCTTGTGTAATTACGATACAACAAGAGTTACAAATAATATTTCTGTCAAAATATATTTTAAATTATTCAAGTATGCTTCCAATTGCTGATGATAATTCATTTAAATTAGAACAAGAAAAGACATAGTCACAATATTCTACGTACTGGCCAATAATAGAATCACCAGTGTTCCAAAGACCCTTGTCTTCAGGATTTATCCATATAACTTTGTTCACTTTGCTTTTCCATAAAGATAAGAGATTAGTTCTTGAATCTCTATAATTATTTCTTGCATCACCAATAATAATCAATGATGTTCTTCGAGTAAGAATGTGAGAATATAAATCATTAAAGTTAGAGAAAGCAATACCAAAATTACTATAACCCATATGATCTACATTTGTACTCTTGAGAAGTTTTAATATGGAATTGGGATCCTTTTCCATATTGTCGAATGCTATTTCATCAATTTCACTTACAAAAACAAATGATCTTACTTTTGACACCATATTGTGAAGTTCTGATAGGAACAACAAGAAAAAACCAACAGAAGAAACAACAGAACCAGAAATGTCACACAATGTAACTATTTCAGGTTTTCTTATTCTTTTTCGTTGCAAGATTATATCAATAGGAACACCACCATATTGAATACTTTTTCTCAGAGTCTTCTTAATATTTAATTTACCATAAATAGACTTCTTTCTTCGATAACTTATTCTTGTTGCCAATTTTTGGGCTAGAGTGTGAATTAGAACTTTAAACTGAGCTGCATACTCTAAATTCAAATGCTTAAGAGGAGTATTTAGCAGAGTAGAGTAAGAATAACCATACTTGATATTGTTTCTATCATTAACGGATTGTGCAGCGAAGTAAGTTTCAAGATAGAATAATAAACGCTCCTTAAAATATACCATATTAGGAATGGCGTTTCGGGATAATTCAGAAAGAAGAGTTTGACTCTCATAATGCTTACTAAGATCTAAAAGCAGTTTACTTAACTCAAGATTGAGATTGTTCCAGTCAATAAGATCTATATCAATTGATGATGTGGATTGGTTTATTGAACCTATTTCTTCCTCTGTGTATTGTTTTCTCCAAGAGCACTCCTGTTGTTCTTTCTCATTTTTAACATATCTTTCTGCCATTTCTTGGGCAAGTAAGTCAATCACACCTTTTGGTGATAAAACTAACTGTGTGAGTAAGTGACTATAAGTGAAATTTTCAGCTAATTCGCTAACTGTTTTTTCAACTTGACGACGATGTTCAGAATACGGTTTTGTATCACTATTATCGCTTTCTCCACCCCTACGTTGATTCTGTCCAAGTTTCTTTTTTGTTGGTTTTCCTAATCCCTTGAGGTTAAGTTCCTTCCGCAGACCCCTCTTAGATAATTTTCTATTTGCTTTACGCTTGTGTTCTCTGAAAAATTCATTAAAAATATAGTCAAAAATGGGATATTCTACATGGGATTTTATTAAAGTACACCTCAGAGTTAAATAGAAAATATTACTGTCAAAAACAGATATTTTTTGAAGGGCTTTGTAACAGTCCATTTTATCTGAAATGGAAATTTTTATTCCTGCTTCCTTCAATAAATCTATGAACTCACTTACTAATTTTTCCACTACGCACCACCACCTACTATCTCCAAAAGAATTTTTTTCACATTTCCCTTTTCTAGAGGAAGCAAACCTTGAACTAGAACAGGAATATTAGATTGTGGATGATTTTTGTGAATGTTTAACAAAACTTCTGCAGCTTTTGTTCTCATACTACGCGTCAAAGTACCCCCTAATAATAAAGAAAAAATAAGAGAAGTAAATGATGCGGGTACAGGATTGGTTAATAACACAGAAAAAATACAGAACCAATCTTTACTAGTTACAGTTTTAAACAGTTCCCCCATAACTTCTGCTAGTTCGTGGTCTAGAATACTCCGGATCATTTTTTTCTTGTAAAACACTGGACTAGTGGAAAAGGTAGATAAAATCTGTTCTGATTTCCAGTTACTTAGGTCTGGATTCTGTTGTAAAAATTTATCACTATTATTCGCTACTACTCGTCCTTTAGGGGTAAGACAAAGAAGAGGAATGGAATAGGAGTAACTCTTATAGGTTTTAACATAGATGAAATCAGATGATATGGCCTCATTGATTAGATTAGTAATAATACTCTGGGTTAAATAAGATAACTTTGTATATTGGGAATTTTCTTGAAGGTTATTTTCAGTTACAACCTTACTCTTTGACCCATTAAGTATGAGGGATAAAGCGTTCCTACCTACTTTTCCTTCTACCTCACTTAAAGCTAAAAGAATGTAGACTATCTGGGGTGGAACAGATGGTTCAGTAAAATTATACTCGTCGGCTTTTTCAAGAGCGGTAAGCAATCGCTCCTTTATTTTTTGTAATTTGCTAGTGTATTTTGCTTGATGACCATACTTATAACGACACGAACAGACAGGAAATCCCCTATTATGAACAACACTATTGGCATCTAAATCAAATTCCAATTTTCTAATTCCACTATGAACATATTTGAACATCTTTTCAATACGAGATGAAGAGACACCTAATTTCCAAAGAAACAGTTCTTTTTCATGGATATTCTCTTTTATCTGTGTAATTTCAAGGGTGATATCTTTCAATAGGTTTGCATTTTCATCATGAAACTTGTAATATATGTCCTCATAGTCAGATAGAAGCAAATTGTTTAGATGTTCTAGATTTTCTCCCAACTTTTCCTTAGAGGGGGAGGGTAGACGATTGTCTACGAACCAGTCCTTGCATTTTTCCCGGAAATGTTTGACATAATCATCAAAACATTTTTTCATACTTTGTTTTTTGATCAACCTATAGGTTTTCTTCAGTTTTTTAAATTGGGGGAGGTGACACAAGTCATACTGGTAAGAAAAGTTCAGAAAACTAAGTTTAGGATTTATTTCAAAATCATACAATAGAGGTGAAAAATCATCAGTAAAAAAAGCAACTAAATCTTTTATTCTTCTAAAGAGGAAAGATTCCATAGGTTTGGCTTTAGATACCGTTACTTTGAGTTTGTCAAAAATATCAATGCACATAGAAAGAAGCTCGTCATTCTTGTCCAGCCCAAAATATAACCACTCTTCAAGAACTTCTTGTCGTTCATCCCATTTAGTAATAATCTCGTTTACAATAGGAAGAAAAGGATCTATTCCTGTATATTCCATATTTTCAAGCATCTCAGTCTTAATAGGTTTCCCATTAATAGCAGAGAGTAACTGTAACAGATCTTCTCTTTCTTTTTCTCCTAATTGTTCAAAATTCCCCTCGTAATTCGTTGGATCTTGCTCTAATTTTTTTCCCTCTTGGTACAACATATACTTGTACATTGAATCTTCAAGATCTATGATTTTTGGTAATGCCTTTAAAAACAAGTCCCAACGCAGTTTAGAACGACATGTACTTTTGCTCGAAGACGAAACATAAACATAAACATAGTTGGAATCATGTGAATCATATATACCCAAACGCCTTGAATTCTTATTTCCTCTATATCTAAGCAAGACCAACTGACCTTTCTCCAGATTTGGGTCTCTTGAAACAGTTTCTGTACTAGATCCAGTCAAAGTGATACACCTTTACAAGACTATGTCTCTATAAATTGCTTAATTTGTCGTTTAGCTTTCTTCAAATCCGTTTTGTGCTTAAGTAAAAGGTTGAGGGTATTCTCTATCATTTCTTTATCAAGTGTGTCAACATTTAATGAAACAAGAGCAGTAGCTCAATCAATACTCTCTGCTATACTAGGCATTTTTTTCCACTCACGGCGTCGAAGATGTTCAATAAAGGACAGAATCTCTTGATTTAACTTCTCAGTCACTCCTGGAACTTTTAGTTTAATAATCTCCATTTCTTGTTCTGATGAAGGAAAATCTATGTAAAGATAAATACATCTACGCTTTAAAGCATCTGATAATTCACGTGTATTATTGCTTGTTAAAACAACAAATGGATGATGCTTAGCCTTTACTGTCCCAATTTCGGGAATACTAACTTGAAAATCACTCAACGCTTCAAGTAAAAAACCCTCAGTTTCTCGATCACTCCGGTCTATTTCATCAATCAAAAGAACTACAGGAGTATCACATACTAAAGCCTGTAATAAAGGTCGGGGTTGAATAAAGTCAAAACTAAAGAAAGCATCATCTTGATTTTGAACTTTATGGACGGCTTCAATAAGTGAAGAAGTGTCAGATAGAAATTCGTTAATTTTGCCACGTAGAACTTCAGCATATAAAAGCTGTTTGGAATAAGCCCATTCATATAATATATGGGTTTCATCAATCCCCTCATAACACTGAAGACGGATTAGACGACGATTCATGATAGTAGCAAGGACTTTAGCCAATTCGGTTTTACCAACACCAGGTTCGCCTTCAACCAATAAAGGCTTACCCAACTTATGAGCAAGCCATATAGCTGTTGTAATATCAGTACCACAAATATATTTGGCCTTATTTCTAAAATCGTGTTGTATAGATTCGACTGATTCTAAAATAGTTATACCTCCTTGATAGTAATTTAAAGACATATACATATAAAAACATATCAGAGATAGAAAAGTTAAATGACGGGATGAAGCTTCAGTTACGATTTCATTCAAAGTCTAATAATTTCTTTTTTGAGTATCTTTTTCAACATTTTTTGATTCAAACGAGAGAGACCTTCACCACGCCTTGATGAATTGAGAAGCGTCTCGTTTCTATTTTTATGCTGAAGTAACAATAATGCCCGTTCGAATAAAGATAAAACTGCCTTGTCTCGTTTATTTTCTTGTCTATAGTCATTAAGTTTGTGTTCAATAATGTCAGCGGTCATCAGTAACTTCTTTTCTACACGTTGATCTGAAGTTAATTTTGCACTATACTTGAAAAAAGTATGCACCCAAATAGAACGTATGCCATCATAGAAGAAATTTTGTTCAACAAACTTACGTATCCCTTCATCATTAGTCACTATAACAGGTACGATATCAGACTCATTATATTCAATAGCATTCTGAATGATATTATAGTCATAATACTCTTTCTTATCAAAAGTGGGGCGTTTAAGGTTCTCATTTATTTCAACAAGAAATTGTTTTTGAGTATCACCTATGGTATATTGTTGAAAGTTCATCAATGATCTGATAAGAGAAATATTATCTTTATACCGCACAGGTAAATCAGAAAGTATACTTGGAGGAGCAATATAATCACTAATGGAGCTCTCTTCATAAAGTGGGGCTATTAGGGACAATACATCAAGTAAAGAATAGTCAATAAGGTAGCACAGAAGATTGGTGTCAAAAATGAACAGAAAGTAGGGAGTAGACTCTTTAAGTAATTGCTCTTCTTTTTTGATTTTTAGCATGTATCGTCTAAAATAGCGCTTTTTATAATCAGCAAGAATATTAGTATATTCTAAGGCTTTAGTAGCATAAATTTTAGCAAGCTTGTATTCTCTATGGAAAAAAGCTTGGCGTTTTAACTGAAGGAAAGCTTCAACAATAAGCAAGTGATGATAAATTTCCAAATCGATGGAATAATAACCTAGTTTAATACCTATAAAACGATTGATTTTATCAGATATACGACTTAAAGTGCTCTTTCTCAAGCTTTGTTGAATTTCATTGAAATAGAAAGAATGGAGGGTGAAAAGAGCTTGTAAGGTTGGATCAGATTCAAACCTTTTGCCTAATTCTTTGCCTAAATCAAAAAATATCTGTTGCAAGGGATTATTTGTCCAATGTTTTAAACCAAGCATAAAGCATAGATGTATGATAAGGTTCAAATTTTCCTCTTTAGATAGATCTGTACAAGTTAATTCTTGCTCTAATCTATAGATTAGTGTTTTAAATGACCAAGGTTTGAAAAGTTTTTGAAAGAATCCCACATCAGGTTGACAAGGATTATCATGTAAATAATGAATAAATTCTTGAAGGGAGCCATCATAATCAGATGTAGAGACAGTTTTAAGAAGGATTAAAAGCCTAGAAACAAGAGAGTATTCGGAAGACAAATCCAAAATACTCCTGATTTGTGTCCACTCATCTACTTTTATATGTCGTTTTTTTGCTTCGCTATAAATAGCATAAAGCACTTCTTTCAAATCTAATGTTTCTATGGGTGTATTTAGTTCCAGAAATGTGATATGGTGTAATAGCTCTCGCCTGGACTGAATTTTATGGTATCTTCCACAACCTTTCCATCCTGTAATCATGTTAACAAAGGTGTTATTGATGCAAGAGGTAAATAGTTGATAATAATCCATGTTATAATGGAGTAAATTGGCTAAATAGAGTACCCAATTATAAAAGCCATAATTAGAAAAAACCTCATAAGAAGCCTCCAATAAGAGATGAAAAGAATATGATCGATCTAGAAAGTTTCCAGCCAAAACGTACTCTATCTCATGGGTTTGGTACCACAAAGAAGCTATCTTATGTTTGACAATCTTACGAGAGAACTTAACCCGGAAAGGTTTAGTCAATTCTTGGTTGTTGACTACATACGTTAAAATCACAAAAGAGGGAGTATTCTGATTAACAACGAAAGAATTGATGTAAAGATCAACTAGAACCGTTTGATCTACTCCTATAGTTTGTGATTCTTCAAAATCAATCTCAGCATAGCCACCCTTTATGCGAGAATAAAATTCAATGTTGGAAATGACTAATACCTTGTTAGTCCAATTTTGTATTCTTAGCTGTAAATTATAATCAAATCCACCTAATTGTTCTGATGAATCCGAGTATATTACTGAAAGATTTCCTTTAATATCATACTCTTTTTTTTTTGCGTCTACCATACCCTATACCAGCCGTATAATTAAGAAAGACAGTTAAAGACTAATATAAACCTAAAACACATAATACCAAGTAAATGCTTACCCTCTAGTGTTCAAGATGTCTAATAGTAATATAGGTAACAGAATATATAAGTTCCACGGAATTCCCTCAAAATTATAAAAAAGAGAGTGAAAAATATAATCAACAATACACTACTTCTTTTTACCTTTTCCTTTATCTTCTTGTTCATACCATTTGGTAAAGGCGATTTCAAGAGTATCTAAAACATCTGCCAACTCAGCCTCTTCTGCGGGAATTATTTTTCCATCTTTTAATGTGAGTTTTAAAACTCCAGAACCCACATTTTCTGCTAAAAACTTTTTAAACTCGTTTTCTTCCATTTCCATAGTTTCAATGGCTTCATCAATGCTGATTTCTCCATAAAGAGAAATCAGTCCTTTAAACCTATCAAGTTGTTTCTTTCTTGCTTCTTCATCAGAAATAGACGGTTGATCAATTGAAGAACCAGTAAAAACCCAAGCTAAGGAGAGAGAAACAAGGGGGATGGAGAAAGCACTTAAAAACGAAAATATGAGACTTGCTATAAGAAAAGGAACTCGATCTTTTGAAACATTAACTTCACCCTCATTTTTCAGTCTAAAAAGACTCAAAATAGAAGTTGTATTATTACTCATGGTTACAAGAATAGATAGAATTTTTGCAAGTATATTTATAAGGAGAAAAATAATTATGAAAGTAAAATATGGCGAATCATAAAAAATAGGTTTTTCATAAACATATTGCATAATGTAATTATTAGTATAGATATATGATACAGGATGTATAAGTATACCAGTTTTTCTTCCTAAAACCAGTAAAATATATTTATGAGTCAAATAAAAAAGTCCTAAAGGGGTGCTGAAAATCTCAAAAAGTCGATTTCGTTTATCACTAAGATCCAAGGACAAAAATAAATAATTCGATACAAAAATAACTACTAATATAAGTATATGCACTACTTTCATAAAATGGGGATAGAATATTTTTACTTCAACAATGTTATTTGAGCTACCAGCTCGACAATCGAATTCAACTTGATATATACCAAAAAATTTTAAGTTAAATGGTTCAGGAACAATTGAACCATTTTCAAATTGTTTTGTTTCCAAATCGTTCTGTTGAGCATAATTATTCACTTGTTTTTCAATTAACCCTGGATACGGGATGATAAAAAGCATAATAATAAAAACAAAAATTGTAATACTTAATACTCGATAAATACGCTTGATAATCAAATCTGTCTTTTGCCCCATTCTAATTCCAGCCTATTCAACCCATTATCATTATGTGATTAATATAATATCTATTTAAATGTTACATAAAAGGCAAAAGCAAAATAAAAACAACAAAAGTGATAAAAACAAGTAAAAAAATCAAATTTAGAAAGTGAAAAGAACAGTACTTAGAAAAAGCCTATGAACAGGAAAGAAATTATAACGTATAAGCAATCTCCTAATTCAGCGTGATTGTATAAATTTAGAACCATTAGTTCAAGATTTTTGTTCTATTTTTCAATTTGTTGTTCCTGGTAACTTTGCACAGTCCCTTTTTCGTTTTTGATATAAAACCCTAGCTGATTAGAAGAAAAAATAATGAAAAAAAATATCCCAGTGTTTAGCTTTTCTTTTTTGATTTTTCGTACTCTGTATAGGTATTCAATAAATCATCAATATATTCCGCCATTTCGGTTACTTGGTTAAAAATAAACATTTGAGACATTGAATCATATTTACCTAACTTTGGTTCTTTTCTAAGGACGAACTCTAATGCTTTTTCAGTTTATTTTAAATCTAAACTTGTAAGTTCGGATAATCCAGGTAGTAAAACAGGAAATTCGGGTTTATAAATGTAAAAAAGCCAAGAAGTTTCACTCTTTTAGTTGCATGGTCCTCCTGCTTTATGATAATATGGACAAGTTTGACATTTTCCATAGGTTGAACAAGATTTACCTTCTATCAGGTAGTCAAACCCTTTTTTTGGTATAATTTTAGTGTTTTTTAATAGAGCCTTTTCTACTTCCTTTGTAAATTGTTTCAAGTCAATATCTTTCTCTACTAGTTGTATGTTAGAGCTAATATAAACAACCTTGGTTTTGACATTTGCATATTGAGGATAGTTATTTGTAAACAGCCACTTATATGCTGCCATTTGATAATGGTACACTCTATCCAGATAGCTAGCTGCGGGTGGAGGAGTACCTGTCTTGTAATCTATCAAGATCCATTCATCAGATTCAGTTTGAAAGAATAGGTCTATATTTCCAACAATTATGGAAGAGAGATTTTCTTTTCCTACATCCATCCCCGCATGTAGTTCAAGTTCACAGAAGAATTCACCTTTACGTTGGCTATAGAGACTTTTAATTGTAGGATTAGTTATATAGTCTTCTATAAGTTGGCTTATTCTTTGTTTGGCAGTCTCATCTTCTATCTCATGTAGAACTTCTTTTTTAATCCTCTCCATTTCTCCTTCCGCTTGTTCATTTAAACTAAGATGCACCCTTTCCAATATTCTATGTACAATTGTTCCCCATTCTGCCGCTGACATTCCATCTGGTGGATTTGCTCCTGGAGGGAGATTCTTGAAGTATGGTTGTAATAATTGTGAGCTATCTACTAGATTTAATGTTGAATACGCATATCTTCGTGGACAGGATATAAGATCATAAATATGTTTTGCACTCAGAGTTATAGGGGAATAATTAGCATAGTTTAAAGCATCAATTACTGGGGGTAGTGGAGGTTCCTTTTCTTTTATTTCCATCTCTTTGAAACTCACTTTTTGGGGTATATGCGATTTGAATGGTTCAACATAGAAGTTTATTTTTATCTTCAAGTCTTCTTCTAACTGGACTTCTTTCCCGTAGAAATTTTGTGTTGGCATACTCTCCGGTAGTTTTTCTTTTATCATTTCATTGAATACCATTAACCATTCAGTTTCCGAACTGGATCTATTCACAGGTAAATGAAGAACAAGATGATCTCTAGCTCTTGTCATAGCGACATATAGTATCCTCCAGTTTTCTGCTATCTCTTTTTTTAATATATTATTAACTGGACTATGAAATCGGAAATAGCCATTATCCCGTGCTCTACTTAACCAGAACACCCCACCTGACCAGAAACTTTTAGGAAACAATCTTCCATCGCTTGGACCATGGAGATCTTTTTCATAATTCTTATCCCAGGATGTTTCAACAAAGAAGGGCTTAATATAACAGCCCATTTCTCGATCTAGAACAATCTTTCGTGAGCTAGGGGAATAAATGATATCCGCGTTAAACAACTCTGGAATGATAACAACTGGAAATTCTAGACCTTTACTCTTGTGTATAGTCATCAATTTTACTCGTTCTTTTGATTTGAAATCCCCTAGTTTTTTAACTGTGTAATCCTTTTTATTTTTTAAGCTTCTTTCTCGTAATTTTTTGAGTTTAGTAACAAATTTTCTATAAGAGAGAAGGTCTTCTTCTTCCCATTCTTTTACTATCTCAACCAGTAACTGAATGTTACCATATCTTTCTAGGGGGTGGTCGTGACTGGTTAAAAGAATAACATCTAACGCCCCATGATCAACTATTTTTTGAATAAGAACGGATTTTTCTCCTTCTCTATCCCACCTGAGGTCGTCTCGGAGGCGTACTAACGCACGTAACCTATCAAGGTCTCCGGTCTGGTTAAGCTCTTTTTCTAATTTATCATCTAGTTTGTCTAAAGCAGTAGACAAATCAAAGTCTTTAGAAGATAAATAACGGAGAGTTTGGTCAGAAAGCGAAATAAGAGGCGAACGCAAGATGTGAAGTAAGGAAAATTTATTATGCGGATTTGAAAACCAGTCCATTACATCCACCATCAGCTGTATCTCAGGTTGGTCAAACAATGTATCATCAGATATAACAGAATAGGGTATCCCATATACGTTTAATTTTTCAGCAAATAATGGAATGTGCTTTTTATATCTAAATAGTAAAGTAAAATCACCTGCTAAAGGGTTACGATAGGGAGAACTAGAATTATCAGCACCAGCAGATTCATCTTCTATCCTTAGGGGGATATCCCCATTCAAAGCATCGTTTATGAATTGTGCAACTTTGAGAGCTTCAGTTTCTCTCATCTCCTTTTTCTTCATTTTTTCAGTAGATAAGAGAAGATGGATATTACTGCTAGTATCTTCGGTGCAAGAGCTTTGTCTATAAGGTTCCAGAGGTATATATTCAATATTGGTATTAGAGATATTTCCTCTAAAATCACAATCAAAGATAGATTTAAACAAGTAATTAACCAAGTGGATAATATCAGATTTAGATCTAAAATTGGTTTTAAGAGGTAAATGAGTAGCTTGTTGAATGTCAAAAGCTAGGTCAGAGTATTGACCGTTTTTAGCTGCTGAGATAATATCAGCAAAGATTTCGGGTTCAGCTGATCGCCATTCATAAATAGACTGTTTAACATCTCCAATAGTTGATATACTATTGAAAGAAGAATCTTTAGCATCTCCAGCTTCGTTATCCTGTTCCTTTCCTTTATTCTCATTATTTACAAATTGATTCAAAATTGAACATTGCACAAAACTTGTATCTTGAAATTCGTCAATGAGAATGTAATCAAATTGATTTCTTAGGTGACAACGTAATAGATCAGAATCTTTATCTTCAAGGTAAGAATACAGCAAGAAACAGACATCAAGGAAGGTCAAAGTACCTGTCGATTTGATTTTTTCATCGTATAGTTCGCTATATTCTTGTGCTATCCTAGCTATATTTTCATACCCTTGAACCATCTGGTAATAAGCTTGTTCCATACTTTCTTTTAGAATATCCTTTTTTTCTTGTGGATAAGCTAGCATATCACTTTCATTATCTTTGTTGGTTAAATTAGTTATAATCGTTATAATCTCATCATAGGAAAGGGGAGGTTCATAATCTGAATAGTAAGACCTTACAGCATTTAACAAAATATTGGCATAAGAAGAAGGTTTCCATGCAAACTCTCGTGCTTTATCATGTAACTTTTCAACTAACTCAAATAAATAACTATTATAGTCATTATAATAATCTTCAGGAAAAACTTCTTCTAGCCCAGAGATAACACTTTTCAAGTTGTTATTTTCATAAATTTCAGTAATTATCTCTTCTTTCATAGTATCAATATCAAGCAAAGGAGCAATCTCAAACAAAGGATTAAGGTCAATATCTAATGCCACTTCTTTGAGCATGTCTATGAAATAGGAATCGATCGTCTGAATATTGGAAGCTGTACTTAACCACCGATAAACATTATCGATTTTAGACGGTGTTAGACCTAAGAGGTGAAGGAGTTGAGTATCATTAAAATAGTCTTGTTTTAATACGCGTTTAAGTCTTGTTGAGAACTGTTTAGCTGCATCTCGACCGAAAGTTAACACCAATATTTTCTCAAAAGGATTAGAATCAGGTTCAGAAGCCAGTTCAATTACCACTATATTCGCAAGAATATCAATTAAAGTAGTAGTTTTACCTGTACCTGCTCCTGAATCAACTATAACACGACCAGTAGAATCGAAAAGAAAAGAAGAAACTACGTCTTTCTGGTCCTGAGATAAGTGGGAGTTGTCAATTCTATTTTCGAGATAATGAATGATTTGAGAGGATAGAGTGGAATTGCCATTCGTAATGGTATGTAAAGTCTTATTGTCATCCGTATTATTGTCATTATTTTTACTTGTATCAGTATTTGTTTCTTTCTTCATTCTTTTTACCTCCTTTGAACCTCCACTTGATAATCATAGGGCAAACACAACCGCCTATAAACACAATTTTTACATTTATCAGCATCAAGTTGTTCAATAGTAAAGACCCCAGCTTTGATTTGCGTGGAAATTTTTTCTACTAATTGTTCCAATTGTTCCTTTACAAGTGATTGAAATTGTTGGTAAAGACTATCATCTAAAATAAAGGGATCTCGTTCATCTTTTGATTTTCTAGCGCGAGCAGGACGTGGATCATTCCATACCTCTTCTGGATAGGTAGAGAAAAGGCCATTAAGAGCTTGGTGAGCGCTTTCAAAATAAATTCCATGAGTTGTTCCTTGGAAGGGTTCAATATATTCTATGCCTAACAAGGATTTTAAATCATATTTGAGAGTAGCTAACAGAAGTCTAATATCGAAAAAGGGTTTTTTATCTTTATGAGAATACAAGCGTATCAAACTCGATAATTTTCTAGAAACAGCAGGCATGAAAACGGGTAAAACATAGTTAAAGGATTCATCACTTTTATCAAGAGAAACAATATCTTTTCGATGTTCAGGCAAGTAAGCTTCAATAGAAGAGGTTTCTGAAAGCAGAATTTTACTTTGGTCTTGGACAGTCCAGGTCCTGTTAATACCTTCTTGTTGTTCTGAAGCTATTTTGTTTAATTCGTGTGATAGAGAACGCCAATAGAAATTAAGATAGAAAGAATTGTTTAACGCACTACGAACATAATTATAAGTTAGTTTGTAACTATCAGCTTGTCTATCAAAAAGATCTCTTATAATTTTATGATAGTCTTTGACCATCTTTTTAACTCTAAAACGTTTCCTAACAATGTCAGGAACAATTCCAAAACGATAATGGGGGGTCTTATAATTAACAAAAGAGGGTAAATCTCGAGTGATTTTGTCTTCATCATGCCAATTAAAATAAAAATTATAGAAATAATACTGTAAAGGACAGTTGCGGATCAAGGCTAATTCATGAACACGATAGGGAGAAGCAATAATTTTAGTCAAAAGAGGTTCTGTAAGATAATGGGCATTAGGACAAGCAATAATAGAGTTAATATGAGTATGAAATCTCTCCATCCTGTCTTCCACTTCAGTTGTCTGAATATAATCCTCAGCATATTGAGCTATAAGCTTAAACTGTTCTTCAGTTACTTCAGGAGGAAGATTACTATTAGGTCGGTGTTTAGCCCAATTATATACTTGTAAAATCTCTTTCTTAGAAAGATAAGGTAAAACATTTTCTAGAGGTGTTCCGTCCTCAAGATAAAGAAACTCTGAGGAGGGAGAGATAATATTGTCCTGGGAGGGATCAGATAGATATTCATCAATAAAACATGACCACTCTATTCTTCGCCCTTCTGTATTTAGATAGGTCCTAAAGAAATGTACCTCTGTTGTAGCACTATTAACAGCTGTAGCAAAAAAGGCTTTTTCAGCTATATAATCATTTTCAGGATTAACAAGGAAAAGAAAAGGATTATGAGGATCAGCTTGTCTAAAAGAAGGATCGTAAATATTAACTTCTTTACGTAAATAGGTGTTGAGAAAGAATGTATCAGGGAATTTGCGGGGAAATTCATCGTTCTGAACACCAAGTAAGAAAAGATAGTCATACTCACGATAGAAAATGTTAGCAGCTTCAACAAAAAGAATAGAATTTCTATCAGTATGGTGGGTACCAAAAGATTCTCCACCCACCACCTCACCAATAACTCTAGAAATGTCTTCCCAAGATAAAGGAGCCTTTTGTTTGTTTTGTAAATAACTCAAGAAATGTTTGATTTTAGAAACATTCTGTAAAACAATGTTAGCTTTACGAGTAGGATGTAGTTTGAAATGTTTGAAACGCTCATTTTGAATGGCAGGACCACTAATAGAACGAATAGGGGTCTTACGAGTATGCCTAATATTGTCAGTAAGAAGCTTCCTTAAGAAAGAAACATAAAAGTCAGGAGAGCGATCAGATGAAAAAGCAACACCTTCTAACCAATTAAGATAGTCACCAAGAACGTTGAAAGAAAAATTGTTATACCTTTGAGCTTGATGTTTCCAGAAGGAAAGATCTAAATCAGAAGGAGCATTTACATATTCTTCCATTCGAGATAATTTTTCTTCAAGATAGAGGAAAGCCCTGTCACTTACTGGAAAAGCATTGAAGTAAGAAGTACAAGATGAAGGGAGACACAAACCCAAACGTAGAGGGTCTATCAAATCCTCATAATGCAACGGTTCTTTTTGTTCTATCTTAGCTAATAAATCGGCTGTGGCTTTAATGAACCTATAAGAAGGAGTGTAAGCTAGAGGATTTCGCGCTTCAATAGAGAAAGGGATACCATATGCACCGAAAATATTCTCAATAGAAGATTTATATTTAGAAATAGTACGGGCAGCAACTATAATTCGAGAAGGGTCAACATTCTTAGTAAAAATTAGAGCTCTGATAATGAGAGAGAGTTTCTTGACCTCACGGTTCATATCAGGAGCTGAATGGAAGAAATAATCTGGAGAATGAGCGCCATAACCATTTAATGGAGATGGAAGAGAATGTTTGTCTTCAAAGGAAGAATCTGAATGGTTGAAAGCGCGTAAAGATGTATGAAAGTTAGTGTTATAATCAAGATGTAAAGAATCAAATATGAGCTTAAGACGATCCAAAATCCCTTCGGGCCCGAAAATGAACAAGTTAACATCAGCTAAATTCTCAACCAAAGTTTTAATGAGTCTAAGAAAAATAGAATCGTAAACAGTAAAAGCATCAATAAAAATATTCTTAGCATTAGGAAAGACACGGTCCCATAACTTTTGACCTTCAGAAGAGAAGAGGGTAGCAACATCACCAGTAAGACTGGTAATAGAAAAATATCTTTTAACACTTAAAGAAGATAAATGCCGGGTGATAAGGTCATCAAGCTCTTTGAAAATTTCTAAGATAGTTGAAGAACGCTCTTGCCAATAAGAGCTGGGGATAAAAGAGGTAACAGCAAGTAATTGAGAATATAATCGAGAGCAATCACAAGAACGTAAATATTCATTATATTCTTCAATAAAAACAGTAAGAATATCATCATTATCAAGATCTAACTTAGAGAGTAAAGACTGGAAAGAATCAGAAACAAATACTCTTCCGTCAATGATGTCAGTAAATAAGTCGCTGATTATCTCTAGTTGAAAATCCTCACCAAGAACATAGAAGGGTTGAGAACGATAGACTGACATTACTTTATGTAAAAATTGGTCCAAAGTTAATAAATCAAGTTCGGAACTGAGATTAGGAATTTTAGTAGAAAGATCCATTTTGAGGTTAGTACGAAGAATAAAACCAGGAAGAATACAAATAGAACTAGTATCATTAATGGGTTCATTGTTCTTGTTACCAGAATAAACAGTTTCAAGATAATATTTCAGATTTTGTGATAATATATGTAAATTAGACATATGAGTTCATCCAACATCTATGGTGTTCAAGCTTTATAAAGGTAGAAAGTAAACAAACTCCCTTCTTAATAAGATATATAATTAGATAATAGATAACTATTAAAGAGTTGCTAAAGCTGAAATGAATAAATAAAAGTAAAAGAACCTTACTTAATCTTCGTCATGAAGAGTTTTTTTCTTACTCATTTGTTCACTTTTCTTCCTCCATAGAAGAAAAAAAGATTCAAGACATAACCGCAGTTATCTCCGAGTTGATTACTGAAGGTGGGTTTACCAAACCAGTTAAACTACTGACTTCTATTCCCGGTATAGGCAAACTAACAGCGATTACAGTCATTGCCGAATATGGGACAGTAAAAAGATTCGATACGGGAAAAGCAGCTGCAGCAAGTTGTGGGTTAACTCCCCGTCTGAAAGGCTCAGGAGGGAAAACAAGAGGAGGACATATCACAAAACATGGACCCAGTAATGTCCGACGTGTGCTCTACATAGCCGCAAAAAACATTATCCGGTGTTCCGATAAATACCAATCTATCTTTACACGAATAAAAGAACGTCGTGGTGGGAAAATTGCACTTGTTACAATTGCACGTAAACTTGCGGAACTCTGTTGGCTCTTGTGGTCAAGAGATATAGTCTACTGTGAACAAAGTTACTAATCCCCTCTATTGAGTAATCCCTTAAAGGTGCTTAATACTCACACATCCATTTTAGTGGAGACTCTCGTTGTTAGAAAGTGTTTACGGAGATATGAAAAAAAGTTAAAAGTAAAAGAAGGAAAGAATTGAATACTTTATTGTTTCTTTTTAAAACTAAATTTGTGTACTACTAAACTAATAATAGTCAGTGATAGAGTAAATAGGAGGAGAGAGATAAACGAAGATTCCTCAACTTCATCTGTATCGTCATCGATAAGATCATCTGGGTCATCATCAGGATCATCAATTGTTGGATTAACCATAAAGGACTCTGTCTCACTTTCTGCTTTATTATCAGTTGTATCAGAAGCAGAAATATAGAAATCAATTGTAGAATTACCCTCAAATGAACCTATGATAGAGGAATAGGTACATCCATCGCCACTCATAGTTGTTGTATGCCAGTCTCCACCATTAATGCGGTAATAAAGAAGAACAGTAGAAATGAAAATATTATCGGTGACAGTAGCACTAATAGTTACTAGATCTTGATCAGTAGGTGAAACAGGAGTATATTCAATATTAGTAATAATAGGTTCAAGAGTATCAATAAATGGTTCATCTAAAGGGTAAGGATCGTCTACACTCCACCAATAGTCATATTCATCATCTATATAATAAGAACCGTCACCTATCCAATCGGACCAATAATTCCCCTTGTTTACTTCTTTATTGTACCACTGATTGACTGTTCCATTATCATATGCTTGCGAAGATCTTCCACCATTAATGATGAAATTATTGAAAAATATTTTGTTGGTTTCACCCGAATAAATGTATAGACCATACCAAATGTTGTTTTGAACTGTGTTACAAACAAATGTATTAAAGTCAGAATCTTTTAGATAAACACCATAATTAAGACCATTAGTCACATTGTTATTAGCAAAAATATTAGAATAAGAGTATCTTAGATAGATACCAGCCAAAAAATTATGTGATAAGGTGTTCTTAGTAACTACTGTAGAGCTGCTGTTTCTTAGATACACTCCATAATAATTATTGCTAATATTGTTATCAGTTATCACAAGAGAGGTACAAGAAAAAGTGAATAATCCTATTGGGTTCCAAGCTAAATGTTGATTCCTTATAATACTATCCGCGCAATTGATGAGTATTAATTGACCATAAATAGGTTCAGTAATCTCTAAATTATTTTGATTAATAAACCATCCAAGTTCTTTGCCATTAACAATATTATCCGTAACAATATAAGTTTCATAAGCTTCAACAGAAGTTTCACCTACATATAAACCACTATTGGTGAAAACATTATTAGATACTTTAGAATAACTAGAGTTTATCAAATCGATTCCAGCAAAAATATTATTGGATAAAATATTGTCGGTTATAATGAGAGAGGAAGAAACTATGGCGTATAAACCTATGACTGTCCAACTCAAATTTTGATTGCTTATTATACTATGATTACAATTAATGAGTACCAATTGACCATAGATAGGATCCGTAAGTTCTAAATTATCTTGGTTAATAAACCATCCAAGTTCTTTGTTATTCACAATATTGTTAGTAACTGTATGCGTTTCATAAGCTGCAACAGTATTTTCAACAATGTATAAACCATTATTAGTAAAAAAATTATCAGAAACAGTAGAATTACCAGATTCATATAACCATATACCCTCCATGGCATTAAATTCTAAACTGTTACTAGAAATAGTTGAATTACTTGAATCTCGCATGTAAATTCCATTACTACCACTATTCTTGATAATGTTGTTGGAAATAATTGAACTATGTGAATCTATCAAGTAGATACCAGTCCAATAATTTTCTTCTAGAGTATTATTTGTAATAAGATTAAAAGCAGATTCTTGTTCTAGATAGATACCATGATAGATGCTATTAAATACAATATTGTTAGAAATAGTGTTAGAACTAGCTCTATTCAACCAAATACCCACAACATCGTTAGAAACCACAGTGTTATCTAATAGTGCAAAATTATTTGAGTTATACAAATAAATGCCTGTCCAACTATTATTTGCTAATAAGTTATTCATCAGAATAATGCTATCTGAATTCCTTATGTATATACCATTACGACTATTATTATTCATTGAGTTATTTACTATCTTAGAGCCTTCTGAAGTATCTAAATAGATCCCTTGACCATTTTCGTTATTTATAATCGTATTAGCAAATATAATGGACGAAGGTGAAGAGGTTAAATATAGTCCATGATCAAAATTATTCATAATTGTATTATTGAAAATAGTTAAATTATGATAGTTCCATGCATAGAACCCATCTCCTTTATTGTTTTCTATAGTATTATATGTGACATTAATATAAGTAGAACCCCCTATGCTTCCACTTAGATAGATCCCTTCATCATTGCCAGTTAAAGTATTGTTAGTAATAGTTACATGGTCAGATGAAGATAAGTATATACTACGATAACCATTGTTTGAAACAATATTATAGGAAATAGTTGAATTATGATAGTTCCATGAATAGATACCGTCTCTATCATTGTTATCTATAGCATTATATGTAATCTTAAGATAAGCAGAACCACCTGTGCTTCCACTCATATAGATGCCCTCATAGTTATTAGTTATACTATTGTTAGTAATAGTTACATGATCAGATGAAGATGAGTAAATACCGCGATAGCCGTTGTTTGAGACTATATTGTTGGATATAGTTGAATTATGATAGTTCCATGTATAGATGCCATGTCTTTCATTACCAGTTATACTATTATCTGTAACAAGTAGATTGGTAGAACCATAAGAACTTCCACTTAAATAAATGGCCTCATAGTTGTTAGTTATACTATTATTAACGATGGTTATGTTATCAGATACAGATAAATAAATACCACGATAACTATTGTTTGCAACTTTGTTGTGAGCAATAGTCAAATTATGATAGTTCCATGTATAGATACCATATCGATCATTGTTTTTAATAGTATTAGATGTTATATTAAGATAGGCTGATTCAGGAGAACTACTACTCGCATATATAGCATTATAGTTGTCTATTAGAGTATTATTGAAAACTGTTGAATGTCCAGTTGAATAATAATAAATACCATAGTAGTTGTTTTTGATGACATTGTTAATTATTGTTGCTCTTCCAAAAGAAACAGAAGAGATTTCAATACCATAGTATCCAGATGAAATTGTAGTTTGTATAAAACAATTGATAATAACAAAGTGTTTAGTAACTCCACTAATAGAAATAGCCCTTGTTTCAAAGGTTGTAATATTAAGACCTTCAATAATATAAGGGTTCTCAGATGAACCATTACCTGAAAAATCAAAAAGCTCGAAATCATCATCTTCAGTAATAATAATTGGTTGGTGTTCTGTTAATGAGTTGAAAGTGATTGAATAGTCAATATCGGAAAAAAATCGATTGTGCTTTGGATTTGTTGCAAAAGGAACAGTACTAATATTATATTCAAGGAGGTTACTAAAATAATCTGTTTCTTTATCAGTATGATAGCGAATAGAATGATTGTATTTAGGTAATCTATTATTTTGCTTGAACTCTTTATCATGAAAAATCGGAGAAGAAAGAATTTCTTCTTCATGTATCTGATTAGTAGTATCTATATTGTTCACAACTCCCATGTTATCATTAGTTATAGCTGTGCGGTTTATTGTTGTTAACAACATCATCATTATTAAAATAACTGATTTTAATTTCATAAGTGTCATAAATTAATAATGAATATACATATATAAATCTTGCAATAGTCCTAGCTAAAAAAACACAGTTACCTTGTGTTTAAGTATTTCTTGAAATATTATAGAGTGGTTTTAAAGAACAATGTTAGCTAAGAAAAAAATAAGGATGAAATTAATCATTGTCTTTATTCTTATCTGCTGCCGCATTCATCGCTCTTGACTTAAAATCTTGGTTTTTATCTGTTTTATAGTACTTCCGAATTAAGAAATTATTTAAATGTTCTATTCTTTTAAAGCGAATTTTTACCTATTTTATCATAGAAACCATACAAGTAGAGCACTATTTCGGAAGTACTATTTTATTAGAAAGGTTGAATTAGGGAATCTGAACTAGATAAAGAAGAATTCAAATATTATTGCAAAAGAAATCAAGGTTTCATATTTGTGAAAGTGGAGAAGTATTCAAAAGAATTAGTTTGTCACATCAAGAACACTACTGAAAAAGTGTTTGGAATGAATAAGGATTTTTGGAAATAAAGATCACTTAGGAAATCCACTTTTTTTTGTGTATCAAGTGCTAAATTAACTTAAATACCTTCAGTGATAATCAACAGGACGAATTAATTTGTATTATTGTTCAAAAAATCTAGAATAAACTGAGCTTCTTCAATTGAAAATAAGGTGGTTTTCTCAATTTCACTCATTTTATAAGCATAATCAGCTTTATTACGATTTTTCCGCAATCTTTCTAGTTTTGTACCAACTTTCAAGTGCGTTCTGTTAGTCTTGTCATTCTTAAAAAAGGCTTGAACCTCCGCATGAGCAGAAACATTGTTACTAACTATATTTGTTTCTATTTTTGAGATATAATTTTTTGCAAGACAGTAAGCAGCATAATAAGCTCTGCTTATAGCAGTTCTAAGAAAAGCTTCTTTCAGTTCACTTTTAGATGAGCATAAATGAAGTTTGTTGGCCAATTTTAGATAATCCGACCATTCAAAACCTATTGGAACTGAAGATTTAGACAAATTTTATCACCGTATTTTGCAAATTGTTCTAGCCACCATTCATCGTCTAATCCATCTAATGATTCTAAAGATTCTTTAACATCTTGTTTTGTACCAATATTCACTACTAATTGGGATTGATTCAATTCTTCATCGTGAACAAGTTGAAGAACTAATTGTGCACCTGGAAAGAATTTACCTGTAATCTTTGGCAGTTGGGCTAAAGGCTTTAATAGATATGGATACATCAATAAATAAACACGGACATTTTTTGCTGATTCCACAGTATATAAAGACATCAACTCACTTATTTTTTGAGAATCCATTATTGCTAATGAAAAACGTTCAATTATCATTAATGAAGAACTAAAAAAAGCATCAACTTTGTTCCAATCAATTTTTTCAAGGAAATTATTAACTCTATTTAGAAACTCAGATTGGTCTTCATCAAAAGTTGTTTGACTTAAATCTAATCTTAAACTCTTATGATCTAATGGAGACTTGAAATATCCCCCATCGGAGGTAGTTATTAGATCGTCAAAAGTGCTGGAATAACTTGTTTGTGTACTACTCATTTCAATCAACCTTTTTTATAATAGCGTTGGAAAATTCTCTTACCATATCTAACTTTTGCCTAAGAGATTCAACAATTAATAATATCTCTGAATGATCCAATCCAGTTAAATCATGATGATAATTAAATTTTTGCTCTAATACCTGATCTTTTTTATCAATATTTAAGTTCAAAACACAATCTTCTAATTCTGCATGAATTATAGCCCCTGAATCGATACTTTTTGCATTTAAAAGTTCATCTATTTTTAAATTACCATTTACGAGAATGTTAAATTCAGGCAAATCATGTTCGTTTTGAATAATAGCAGTAAAATTCAATCCCAAAGCAGCATATTCTACGTATTTGTTATCTTTTAGGTAGTTTAATGCTACATCCTGTATTGATTCTATACAGTTTAAATTATCCTTATTTGTAGCAAAGATTATTTTTTGATCAGAACCTGTGATTAAATATGATTCAGAAATGAAATTCACCATACCTGGTCTATTAAAAAAATCAATAGGATTTTCGTCTATTAGTTTCTTTTCATGTATCCATTTGTTGTTTATCATAGATAGATTCAAGGATTTAGCTAGAATTACAATATCAGTACGTATAATGCGCAATTCCATTTTCTCTATCAATGAGTAAAGTATGAACATATATAAGTAAATCGTTTTATAATCAGGGGAATTAAGCATGTCCCAAAATTGGGGTGAACTTACTCCTTTATAAATACCTTGCAAACGACTAGAAAAGTGAATAAAATCTGTGCTTTTTCTAAGTATCTGTTTTTACCTAAATTCGAAATAAAACAGATGAGGAGTCATATAGGTTACTCACCAAGGACAACATTTCATTAAAAAATTGACCAAGTGCTGTTAAAAAATCTTCAAAATTCAAATCACTCAATGATATCTCAAACGCTCTATGTCCGTACCATCCACTATCTGATTCAATATTTATTTCATATGTTGAGTGCATTTGTAAATCAATTCTAAAGAATCTTAACATTGGAACCAAATCATCAAATTTACCTTCCATAGTCCTAAAAGCTATACCTATATGTCTGGAATCTTTATAGTAACAGATCGAATAGACAAAAGCACAACTTTCACCACAAGTTAAACTAGAGTCTTTGAAAGTTGAAACATTTTCAAAAGGATATTTGTTTGTGCGGTAAAGATATTTAATTTTCTTGAAAACTTCAATTAGCTGTTCAAGTACTTCAGCTTTTAACTCTGATTTAATGAAATCAATATAATTTCTTTTTCTAAAACCACCATATGTGTGTTCATATTTACATAGCCTGAGTGTTTCATCTCCAGATTTTTGAATTTTTAATCCCATAACCAAATCATAAGAATGATATTCAGGGATTTCAAGCATATATCCGTCAGTAATATCAGCTATATTATCTTCAATTTTTATTCTTTTAATGCTGTAATTGCGAGGACTCATTTCTTGCACCGATAGATATTAGTTGTTAAATAACACAGAAATAAAACTTTTAAAGATATATATTGTCTCTAAAATTTATAAAAAATGCCCCGAAATTTACACTGATAGTATGAATGAAAAATGTCCTAATATATTATTATCTTATTTTTATCTGCTGCACTCATTGCTCTTGCCTTAAAATCTTGGTTCTTACCTGTTTTATCAGCATGGCTTTGAATACGTTTAGCGTCTTCTTTAGTCATTCTGGAAGATTTTTTACCCATTTATTGTCACCTCCGTTAAATATATCATATCGGAAAAAATATGAGCATGAAAAGAAAAAGCTAGGTGGTAAAGGAAATTACCAGTCATAGATACCACCTCTCTTAAGAAATTTCTGTTCATCCCAGCCTACTTCAGCTAAAGCATGAAAAGGATCAGTATCAAGAATAGAAGAACTATATTCAATATAACCTTTAGAATTCTGAAAGAAACGACCTAAAGGATCTAACATGATGTAAGAACCAAGCATAAGAGCATTAGGTTCATAGATAGGTTCTAAATGAAGATGATTGTTAATAAAAGACATGAACTGGTCATTGTTAATAAGTAAAGAATCTACTTTACCGTCATTCTCCCCTTGGATAGGTAAAACTTGGAAAACTTTCCAACGTTCAGGAGAGAGATTTTCTATCATCTGCCCCATATATTCTTTATAATTCAAACGAGTAATGACAGTGTTAATTTTAAGTTTAATATTAAAGTGTTTGATAAGAGTAATAGCTTGAAGAGCATCATGGACATGATGACCAGTACCTCTCCCTAAAACAAACTCAGTTTCTTCAGAAAAACTGTCTATACTAATACCAATCCAGTCAATGAAAGGATGATATTGTTCTAGAAAAGATTCAGTTAATAGAGAACCATTAGTCACAATCATGGTAGTAAGATTTCTTTTCTTAGCTTCGATAACTAGATCACCTAAAAAAGGACATAGAAAAGGTTCACCACCAGTAAGTGTAAGTTTTTCTATACCTATCGTAGAAATAATTTTGATTATTCTAAAATAGTCTGTTTTAGATAGTTTTCCATCAATAGTTGAAAATTTACCAAAACAAAAAGTACAGTCATAATTGCAGTTAGGCCAAAAATGCCAGTTTAAACTTTTTATCTTATTGAATCTCCATCCCAAATTCCATATCACTCCCAATTGTGACTAGAAAATCATTTGATTTTCATATAATTGAGTAAGAATAACATGTTCATTTTCTTTAATAAATATTATGGTTATTATCAAAGTGTTATTAATATAGCACTAGAAAGAAATAAAAATAACAGAATATACAAGTAAACAATGGTTGTAAAAGTATATTGTGGAAATGATTTTGAAGATTATGAACACGAATGGGATCAATTTTGTGAGTTAATAGAGAAAATAAAAGAAGAGTATGATGTAAAAAAAGAGAGTGTTTACATATGTGGAAATGTAACCATTAAAAGCAATAAATTGGATGTAATATTATTTACCAATAAAGGAATTGCTATTATTGACTTGAAGAACTATAAAGGAAAAGTAATGGGAAAGGAGAATGGGGACTGGGAATTAGAAACAGAGAATGGAGAAAAAGTAAAGATCCACACAAATGTGTTTGATCAGTTGTCTGGATATAGAAAAAAGTTGTTTGGAACCTTAAAAGGATTAATAAATAAAACATTACCAGATATAGACGAAAAAAATCTATGGAAAATCAAATGTTGGGGATATTTCCGTGTGGGTAGTTCTTATGACAAAGATCAGTTAATAACATATTCTAATACGTATTGGTTTGATATCATAACAAAAGAAAATATATTGGAGAAGCTACGCTTCTTGAAAAATGACTACTATTTAACAAATAAAGTAATAGAAGACACAATAAAGGTGTTAGGGAGCAAAAACAAGTGTAAAGGATTAACAATTAACGGATTAAACGAATATAAGTATAGAAAAATAAACAAAGAAGAGAGTAGGAAAGCGAGAAAAGAGAAATTAAAAAAATGGATAAATAGTGAATATAAATCTGACAGTAATGTTATATATTCAAAAGCAACGAGGGAGAAAGTAAGATTTCATCAACTTGAAGTAATTGATAAAACTGATGATGTGAAGGAAAGAAATTTTTTGGGGTGGGAAACAAGAGAAAAAAAAGGAATAGAGATAATTGAATGGTTAGAAAAAAAACCCGAAAAAATTATTTTAATTAAGGGAGAACCAGGATCGGGTAAATCTTCAACAATGAAATATTATTATGAAAGACTGTTAGAAGAATATAAGACAGATAAAAACGATAAATTCCCGATTCAAATAGATTTGTCCAATATAGATGCAGAACATAGTATTAATGAGGAATTAGAAGAAAAATATGGTAATATACTAGAGGAAATAAATGATTATAAAAGTGAGGGAAAAATAGTATTAATTATTGATTCGTGGGATGAATTGCCTCCTAATAAAAGAATAGAAACAGAAAGGTACTTTTCAAATGCTCTAAAATATGGAAATAAACTAATCGTTTCATCAAGAATATTGAATGAAGATGATTTACCTAAATTCACAAAGTACCAAGATAAAAGAAACAAAGAAGAAATAAATATTTATGATTATCGAGGAGGAGAGATCTTACCACTTAAAGATAAAGATTTAGACGGATATTTTAAAGCAAGATATGGGAATCTTAAACCAGATGAGATTAGAAGAATCAAACATTTAATCACTAAATCAAGAATAAAAACAACTGCATTATGGATGGATCTAGTGATTAGTTTTACACGATATTCCAATGAGGAAAACTTTGAAGAAATTAACTTATTAGCACATTGGATAAGAGAATTAATTGAAAGAACAGATAAAATTGAAAATGTAGAAGAAAAACTCGAAGAAATAGCTTACAAAACATATGTTGATGAAACATATAAGATAACAAAACAAACAGCTAAGACATTAATTAAATCAGTTTATTTTGGTGATTTAGAAAAACATGGGTGGATAGTTCCTGCAGGATTTTCAAAGAATGATAGAAAGTACACTTTTGCTCATGAGACCTTAAGAGAATATCTAGCAGCAAGATATATCTGCCATAATTGGAAAAGGTTAGAAAATAATTTGTTTGAAAGAACTACAGGAATACTCTCCAATAGAGAATATAACAAATTAATTATTTTAGCTTTAAAAGAAGCAAAAAGATTAGATTTTGATACTGAAGAGTTCAAATCGCGAATATATCAAATTGCAGGAGAAGATAATTGGTTTAGTGGTGAGAAAATATCTTATGGGAAACTTAGAGATCCAATATTAGCTCTGAAAATTCACTCTGAATTAGAATTGGAAGAAACAAAAATTATTCAAAAACTCAAAGAACTACTAGTTAAAGTTTACGATTTAATTACAAATCAAAAGAAATTAAGCAAAGAAAAACAAATAATTTCGAATTGGTTCAACAAAGAAGAGGTTATAGAAACTCTGGCTTCTTCTTTACCTGATTTATTTATTGAGAAAATATATCAGCAAAAACCCCATTTTTATCCATCAAGCCTAAATTTAGGAAAAGAAGCAACAGAAAGATTGTTTAAAACTATGATTGGAAAGTGGCCTGATGATCCATCTATTCTATTGGATGCTTTAATTGATATAAAAAGTTATCAATCTAGTGGATTAACAACTAATAATAAATGGTTACAGGATAGTCGTGATATAATTAAATATGTAGAGAACAATCCTGAAATAATGTTAGATAATGATAAAAAGAGAAAATGCAAAAAAGAAACCGTGGAATTTCATTTGTCAAGTACTTATCTTAGAATTATTGATTATGTAATGGAAATTATAAGGAAGAACGACTTAAATGAATATTCTGCTATTTTGAACAAATGGACAGATTCAGACCATGAAATGCTAAAAACTGCAGCTTTTCGATTATTTGAGATAAGTAGAACATATGATAATTACAGTGAAAAATTGTTCTTGAAATTATGTAGAAAATGGTTAAATAGTGATGATACTGAAAGGAGAAAAACTACCATTCAAAAAATATTCAGGTCAGATGAAAATTTCGTTTTTGATAAAGATAAATTACTCAATGAAGAACTTGAACAGAGAGATTACGAATATTGGTTGGAAAGTATTAAACTTGAACAGAGCACACAAAAATGTTCATATAATGGAGCGTGGCTGAAAAAAGAAAGAGAAAAATTGATTAAGTGGTTATGTGAAAAGTACACTTTACGTGAATTAAAGGGAAAACTTCAATTAAAATATAATATACCGCTTTTTAAAAAAATATTACAAAACCACAAAGGTGTTAAAGACATTGAAGAGGCAAAAAATATCTTATTATACATAAGTGTTATAGAGAAAAAATTAAAAGTGTTAACTCAACTAAGATCGGTTACACTTTTGAGCACAATATCTTTGGGTGGGAG
>CAZHRF010000021.1:0-47074 GCA_964534625.1 uncultured archaeon
CCCACCCAAAGATATTGTGCTCAAAAGTGTAACCGATCTTAGTTGAGTTAACAGACGATATTTATTATCTTTATAAAATTAAGCTAGATGATAATGTAAATCAACGGTAAGTCCCAGTCGATTTGCTTCCCAATCGTGATCATATCCTGTTTTGCACTCACCAGTATAATAAAAATGAAGATAATCATTTTCGTAAGAGGCTCCTAGTCCTACATCTATCCATATCCACTCTTCTTCGTAGTCAGAGTAATACCAATATGCATGTGCCCGAACTTCATAGAAAGTTTGGTCTGTGTAATCTCCGCCTTTTATCTCTAGTTGTCCTTCATATAGTAAATCATCCTCTGATGAATCTTCATCCCATACTTGTATGGTTATTATTGTATCAATGTAAACATCATAAAAATAAACCATGAAATAGTCAGTAGGATTGCCTCCTCGATTCCACCCATCATATTCTAAGTTTACCCAGTTATCTTCTGGACCTAAAAGATTCTCTGCAGTCACACTACAGGTGGAATCGCCAATTGGGGGAGAGCCATATTCTACAAGGAACCAGATATCTGCATTATCAAAAGTATCTGTATCATATTCTAACCATATCTCTTTAAGTGTAATAGTTACATCCGCTACATAAACATCTAGACCTGGATGAAGACTATTTGCCTTTGTGCTAAATTGGTTCTTTGAAAATGCTGACAATAATAGAACCAATGCTATTAATGAAATTTTCTTTGTGATTTTAATATTTATCACCAATAATAACTTAAATATATATATATATATATATCGGTAAACTAAACACATTAAACCATAAATTAAGTAAATATTTATTAAATTAATATAATTATGAATTATGTTATGCTGATTGTGTAATGGGACAAAGAGATAAATTAGTTTTAAATATGATTATAGCCAAAATTACCTGATACATTATGAGTGATGAGACACTAATTGACACAAATGATCCTACTATTGAGAGCATAAACATTATCAAACAATTTGAACCAGAAAAAGACCTATTAGTGAAAAAAGAGCTAATAAAAACAACTATACTCTCCTTTTGTTTTGCTATTTTTTTAATATTGTGCTTTCTACCATTTGCATTTGACTCGTTGAAAACCTTTTATGTTATCAGTTTAGTTATATTAGTGCTTATGGTAGTTTTTATGGGTGTTTCATGGTGGTTAATAAAATTGTATGTAGATAGTATGAAGTTTTATCTAACAGAAAAAGAAATCATCAAAGATATTGGAATTATTACAAAAAGCAGAAAAATTGTACCGTACCGAACGATAACTAATTTTAATCAAAAAATTGGCCCTTTTGATCGCATAATCGGAGGACCTAATTTTGGAACAATTATAATTGAAACAGCGGGCATAAGTGGTCAAACTCTACCTGAACAAACATTGAAAGGTATAGCCGACGTATCTCAGTATATTGCAACAATCAGAGGTATAATTGGTAAAACGAAAGGACAAGCTGCTGTGGTAGCAGATGAAGATGACGAAGTTCCATCTACTCCCAGCGAGGATGGGAAAATATTGAAAGAAATACTTAAAGTGTTAAAGGATATATCGAAAAAGATGAAATAGGGTGAAGTTAGTTTTTATCTTTTTTCTATAAACTCTTTTTTGTCTTAATCCTGTAATATTTTTTTCGCTGTATGAATCACTTTTTGCATTTTCATCATTAGAACCTATGAAATGTAAGTGACTATCAGTAAAGAGAAGAAAGGACATGAAGAAAGTGCCTAGTATTTTCTTGTTTGCCATTTCAATGAAATTAATCCAATAAACATTATTGATAGACTAATACATGTTATAGACGTAAAAAATGTGCTCTCTGTTTCTTCATCTCCCTTTTCATCCGTATAAAGTTCAGTTAAAGGGTATAAATCTTTTGAAACTGCTTTGCCATTTATTGCATATATCCCATCACCACTCCAGTCAGACCAATAATTGCCTAGTTGCAAGGTTTCATTATACCATACATTATCGTTTCCATCATCATAGCCTTGAGATCTTTCTGCCTTGTTATCAATGATATTATTAAAGTAAATAGTAGTATTATTACCTGATTCAATGTATATAGCATAATCCGTATTATTTGCAATTAAATTGGCATAAATCTTGTTTAAATCGGAATCAACTAACCCAATGCCATCAAAATTATATGTTATTCTATTATGAGTGAAGGTATTAGCATTAGAATAAGCTAAAGCGACCCCGAATTTTTTATTCTGTGTTATGTGATTGTTTATAACCGTATTTCCATTTGCATATGCAAAAGCTATTCCATGTTCTTCGCTCTCGGCTATAGTATTGTTGATAATCATATTTAAATTTGAATAGGCAAGAGCTATTTTAGCGGATGGAAATAGATCAGAAAAAGGTAAGAAGGGATTGCAATGAGAAATAAACATCTTAGTAGGATAGTAGTTTGTCTGTGTTGCTGTATTATTAATTATGTTATTATTACTAGAATACACTATGAGTATCTCGTACCTGTTTCTTCTTGCCGTATTATTAACAACTGTATTGAAAAAAGAACCATGTAAATAAATACCATTGCGCTGACTATCTGTAACAAAATTGTTAACAACAGTGGAAGAATAAGCATTGAATAACCGTATCCCTCTCTCATTATCTGTTACTAGATTATTGGCGACAGTAGATGAATTGGAATTCCATGCATGTATGCCATGTTGATAATTTTGTGATACTGTGTTAGAATTAATCATATTAGAAATTGAAAGAAAAGAAAATATACCCACTTCACAATTTGATACTATATTATTAGCTACAACAGAAAAATTTGAACGGTATAAATAAATCCCAGCATAACTATTGTTCATAATTGTATTATTCGAAACAAAAGAAGAATTAGATTTGTAAATGTAAATGCCATTTTTGTTATTGATAATAATGTTGTCAGTTATTAATGCTGTACCTAAAGCGATAGAACTAACGTGGATACCGATATGATCTCCAGAGCTTCTTGTTTGAACATAACAATTAGTAATATGAAAATAGACGGTGGTGTTACTAATTGATATAGCTCTTTGAAAAGAGGTGGTAATATTATAACGCTCTATTTTATATGGATTTAATTCAGTTCCAGTACCACTAAACCCATAATCAGTAAAGTTATCATTATGAGTAATTATGATTGGAGCATGGTTAATTAATGATAGTGAGAAGGCAGTAATAGAATAAGAAGCGTTTTTCTTCCCAAAGTCTTTATTTTTTTTCCAACCGTCGTTATGATCTAAGGGATTTGTTATCGTTCTATTATTAATAGGTTGTAGGGCTATGTAAGCGCATATCGTGAGAAGAATTATAACTGCCGTTGTGACTTTCATTACACGTATTTACTCAAAAGTTGTATTAAATGTTATTGAATTATTCAAAAATATCAATATAATCATAGCATTTTAAAGTGTTATAAATTAAATTGCGTAAGTTGGTAGCTATGTTGGAAGAAGAAAAATTTTCAGTATGGTCACATGTGTTTGGAGCTTTCAGTAGTTTCTTTGGTTTAATTGCGCTTATTATCAATTATTGGCAGAATGTTACAGCAGTAATCTTATCGTTCATTTATGGATTGTCTGCAATTTTTATTTTTAGCGCAAGTTCTGTTTGTCATAAGAACAAACATAAAGAAAATGAGGCAAATATATGGCGAAAGATTGATCATATCGCTATCTTTTTTATGATAGCTGGATCTTATACTCCCTTTGCTTATGTTTTTTTCAAAGGATACTTAAGATGGCTTATAATAGGGCTGCAGTGGGGACTAGTGGTTATAGGCGGTATTCTTAAATTGTTTTTCATAGACATACCCAAATGGGCACATGCTCTAATCTATCTGCTTATGGGATGGATGATTGTTTTTCCTATTAAACAACTTATTGCGATAGCGCCAACAGATATTTTTTCCTTGATAGTTCTTGGAGGTATTGTCTATTCAGTTGGAACTGTCTTTTATTCTTCAAAAAGAGATACACTTTTTTCAGCTAAAATACGTACTCATGATATTTTCCATGTTTGCATACTTGTTGCTGCTTTGTTACATTATATAGGGATATTTAGATCATTGGCATTAATAATTTAAGTTTTTTAAGTTGCAATCTGTTCACATAGAAGTATTTTTCAACAAGTGAATGGAAAAACTATCGTTAATCAAGGATTAGAGGTAATCATCATCACCCTCATCAGCAGTTACGTCTGTTGAACCATTCTCCTTGTACTTTTTACTATTTGTATCATTATTTTTCAAAAACTTCTGAACAAGAAGTGGTATTAAGATAGCAACAGGATACCCTAACATCATAATTGGGAATGTCCATTTTCCTAGTAGTGGAAATATAATTGCTCCCACATTTGTTCCACCTGATCTAGCTAGTCTTCTTCCGGCAGAAACTAACCCTGAGCTTCTCCCTCTGAATTCTGGTGGCAACCAAGAATAGAAGAAACTATTCCATGCAGGTCTACTCATATTTGCTGCTGATCCACGAAGTACATGGAAGGTTACTACTACAGGTAAAGCGTTTCCTAAAGCTATTCCTAGAGCTAATAAAGGTACAATGAAGTAAAGGAATCCCAAGGTTTTTTCGTTCCCCACTCTCTTTGACATTGGAACAATAGAGAGATTACCAAAAGCTATACCTAGGTTAAAAATAGCGCTGATTATCGCCCACGTCATATCAGAAACTGCAAAATAATCTATGATGTAAAAACGCAGAAAAGGTATAGCAACTCCACTTGTAAAGCCAAGTATCAGTTGACAGAGTAAGAATGCCCCAAGTTGTAAACCTATGGATTTCTTTTCTTTATCCTTCTCAAAGGTCGACCATTCTTCATCTGTCTTTAGTTTTCTCACTTCTTCTTTGTCCATGATTGGTATGGGGAATTTAAAGGAAAAAAGAAATGTTAGAAAAAGTAAAACAGTAATAATAATCATCAAGGCCAAATAAGCTTCTTGTCTTATTCTAAATTTAGTATAAACTGTTAAAAATATTCCTCCAATTAAAGGAGCCAGTACGCCACCAATATTCCTGAAAAATTCTAGGAGACTAAAACTTTGAATTTTCTTATCTTTGGAGTGTGAGATGTCCGCTAATAGGGTATTTAGAGACATTTCGGTCAATGATCCTGCCAGTCCGAAAAAAGCATACGTTCCTATCATCCATATTTTCAATTCGGAAATAGTAGAAAAATAAAAACCAGCCATAGATAAAACAGATAGACCTATTCCTGCTATCAAGGTATTTCTCCGTTTTCTTATATCTGTGATGTAGCCTAAAAAGAACACTGTAGCAGTAGAGGCATACCCTGCAACACTATAGATTAAACCATACCATAATTCATTCCATCCCATATAGATTAGCATTAGAGGGAGCATATAACTCAATAAACGGCTGGTAAAATCTACCATTATTCTGAAGAATATAATCGATTTAAGGTGTTCTTTATCTTTACTTTCAATTTTGAATAAGTCCATCTGGTTTAAACGATTTTATTCGATTAAAAAATATTTTGAAAGGTTGGATGAAATCAATAAATTCTTACCTTATAATAAAGGAGTACTTTACATTAATTGATGCTAGTATTATTTGTTGATGGTGAGAATGTACGCTTTTCACCCCTAGGGGTCAGTTGAAGGGAGAACTGTTGGTGGTATGTGTCATAAAACGTGAGTTTTGTTTATTCTTGCTTATTATCCGTACATAACCGTGTCTCGGTTTCATTCCTAGTCTAATCTAAGTAGAGGATGAAACACTTACATAATCTACGTGTATAATTGATTTCAAGTTTGTTAATCCGCAAGATAAAATTGCTGAGTCTGTATAGAAACATGTTTATATAGATAAATTCAAATTATTTATCAAAATGCAGATTATCCTGCACATACTAAAAATAGTGGAAAATGGTTAATTTTCTGCCCTATAGAAAAAGTCGATGATATATGGTCTAAAATTAAACAAGCAGTGGATGAGGAAAAACTCGGGAGCAGAGCAAAAGTTTCTACAGCGAAAAACCCCCCATTAGCTGTCAATTCGAACACAAAAGTAATTTGTGTCTATACTTATGACTGGAAAGATAAAAATGATGTTATGAGAATAAGAAAAGAGCTAAGAGAGATAGGTATTGATTGGAAGATTCCTTATAAATCAGACGAAGATACTAGAAAGGGGAAGTATCAAAAGTATGGCAATAAAAGAATAAGTAAGTACTATGAATAATTAACTCAACAAAACTGATTTGTTAATATGGGTCTAAAATTCTCTAGGATTTAGAAAGATCAGATTTTGGAAATAGTTTAATTGCATTTATGTAATTTTGTTTTCCCTTATAATAAACTTTCAAGGTTTTCATATTGATTCTAGTTGGATTAAAGCCAAGAGTGTTTAGAAGGTTTTTAACTTGGTAAAGTATGTCAATATTTTCAAATTGTAAAAAAAACCTTAAGGTTGTCCATCCACTTTTCTTATCTTGTGTTTTCCTTTTACATCTCGAATGTAAAGTAAAAAAGTTATTCTTATACAATTCTTGAATTTGTTTAAAAACATCACTAGGTTCATTATCTTTTGTTGAATCTAATTCAGGAAAGTATTCTTGACTATAAAGTGTTTTTAATAAGATATTTTTTACAGCTTTTACGTCATCGATATTATACGCGCGGAATTTTTCCTCTAAATCATTAGATAATCCTTCTTCTTTCTTTATTTCCCATTGTGTTCCTACCGTAAAGCCATCAACATCCTCAGAAGTATATTGAAATCCTAAATAACTACTGACTGTTTTAAGATCATAACTTGATATGGGTAGGATAAAATAATCCCTAAATATTTCTCCAAAGTCAATTTCTAGAACTTTATGTAAGATTTCTTTTTGTTTATTCGTACTGCAATCTCTTAATACATTAAAGTCAAAAAATTTGCCAGACCAGCAACCAAGCACAATCCGTCCTTTTAAGCACACTTCTTTTTCTAACCACTTAAAAAAGCTTTTTAACATTGCCTTCGTTTTTTCTAACGTACTCGCATACCACTGTTTATATTCTCCATTGGGACTTAAAATTGCAATCGCCCAAATATTTTTTCTGTCAATTGTAGTTTCAATATCTATAATATAAGTAAAATCTGGGTGAGGATAGTTAATCGTTCTTCTTCTTTGTATAATTTGTTTTTCAAGCATGGATTTTGCTTTGAGTATACTATTTTTTGCCCCCACCTTACTAAAACCAGGCAAAGAGGATATTTCTTTTATTGAAGCTTGAGAAAACTGTTCAACGTCTTTAAAACCTGCTTCTTTTAAGATTTTAGCTTTTTTGTAACCTAAACCATGAACTTGTTCAAAGGGATTACCGATAGTATGCCATATTATTTTGATATCTTCCTTTATATTGATTTCAGCAATAAAAGCTTCAGATCCTATTGTATCATGACAAGCTACATTTACTACCTTTGTATCCCTATATATTATGTACTTTTTTCCTTGAATATGACAATGACCACAAATAACTAATTTTACTCGTTCGTCAATATCTAAATAATCTTTTAAAGCCTTATATCCCAAATTTTCTGCGCCATATCGACAAGATAGATCTAAGAGGTCTTTTGGAGGTACATGTGTTAAAATTATTATTTTTTGATTTTTATCGATTTTATTGCTATTTTCACTTAAGATGCTTCTTACTTTCTCTTCCTTTTGTATTCTTGCAATACCTAAAATGCTAAACCGATGATCAATCCTAATAATTCTATCATGTAGATTCTGAACATCAGAGGAAGAAAACAAAGTATCATCAATTGGATCATCATTTCCCATAGTTATATAACAGCCGTTTTTAGAATATTCAGCAAATGCTTGAAAATAATTTTTAGACAAAGTGTTTTTCTCACAAAATCTATATGTTGCATCACCACCATATACTATTACATCAATTTCTTTCTCAAATTCTTCTAGCCAATAAAAGAGCTCGCTAACAGGTTGCACATGCCAATCTGAAAAAGCTATTATCCGCATATTAACTAGCTTTAGGTTACAAATTTAAAACATTTGTGCACCTTTCTATTTCATTGCTTGAATAATCGAAACGAGAAATTCAACATTTTTAACAAAAGAATTATTAATAATATTTTAAACACAAATGGATATCAGAATAAAAAATGAGAATCAAGATAAAGGTCAGATCCCTCAAATAACATGAAAGTTCACGAATAAAATAACTTGGTAAATTATTAATCTAAAAAATATTACAGATAACGTAACCAAATTATGGTTCATAATTGCTTTCTTGATGCAATAGATATCGTTTATAGTTTAGTTCAGATTTCTCAATAAAATCATTTAGAGAGATTTTTTCTTCTAATAGATCCTGAATAGCTAAAAGCATATTTTCACAGTATGTTGCAGTTGTGCTTACATTAATACCGAATTTTTTCTCAAATATCTTTTGGGATTTAAAAATATAATTTTGAGCTAATTGTAAGCATTCATATTCTAGCTTCTTCTTTTTTTCAAAGAATTTCAAAGATTCTTGATTTTTTCTTATTTCAGGGTCAATTATTTTGACAATTATTTTTCCACAATTACATAAACCAATTGTAATTAATAGAACCCCTATGGGATCTTGTTGAATAAGAATATCCCCAATGTACTCTCTTTGATTTCTATTTAAATTTATATTGTGTCTTTTATGATGATCCTGACATTTTTTTATTTTGTAAGACTTAGCATCTATAATGAAAATGGGATAGGATAGGTTAATATTGAAACCAGTATCTTCTTTTGGAATTGCTAGATAATCTAGACACCATTCAAAAGCAGTTGTTCTTCGATGAATTAACTGTTCTAATTTTTCCTCTGGTAGTATTTCACTTAGGCCACCTATTCGTGTTATTTGTGATAAGATGAAATCTAAAGCATAATACATTTTAAGCATGTCTTCTTCAAAATATTTTGTATCTTGAATAACACTTTCAATATCTACAAAGGTTCTCCATCCTAATTCTAATCTTTTTACAATATCTTCATAGATGGTTTCATCTATCTCGTAGACAATGTTTAACTCCCTTTCAAATTTTTGATTTGGTTTAAGAAATCCTTGGTTAACGAGCAAAGTACTGTTTTCGGAAGTTGAATTTATTTTTGCTATTTGATTTATTGATATCTCTTTTGTTTCAATATATTCTGAACATCTATTACAAAACCACTTAGAACCTTCCTCATGAAAAATTAATGGCTCCCTGCAGTTAGAACATAATACTCGTAAATAGGTTGGTAGAGCAGTAAAATTATTCATCACGTTATGTATATTTTCTTTCTTTACTTCTTGATATTTTCTTATAGTTATAAAACTTAATTGAGACAAATAGTAAAAACTACACAAAGACAGAATTTTTTTAGATTGAATTCGGATCATGTTACTACTAAGTATTTTTAAACCATCAAATATATTGAATCTTTCCTCAAGAATCCTTTTTCCTATTCTTTCCCCCAAAATTGATAGATACCTACTTTGCTGATGTCGCTCATTTAAATTTTGCATCTTTGCAAAAGGATTATTCTCATCTGAATCTCTAAAATCTTTTATGTCTTCAAATTGAGTGTGATCATACTCCTTTTTCCATAGCACAGTCTTATAATCAAATTTGTAAGGAAACATGTTGTTCACTTCTTCGTAATTAATTCATAGATCTTTCCAATAATTGTTTCCAATACTACCTTATCTATTTGTTTTCCTAATTGGACATTAGCTGGCCATTTCAAGTAAAATAATACGCGATTTCCTAAACGTACTGAAATCTTATTGTCTTTCAATAGATAAATATGATATGTATTATTATCAATTGGAAAGCTAATTATTTTTTCCATAATATAATTTAGAATTTATTTGTTTTTAATGTATGTATTGAAATATTTTAGATATTCAAGGATAAAAGTTACACCACCTCGATTATTTTAATTAGAAATCATTACCTAGTATTCTTCCAATAACGATTACAAAGACTATCACTTATTATTCCCATCTTCGCTTTATAGTAACTTTTATACACTCCTAGATAGTTTGTTTTTTTCCATGTTCCATTTTTGATTCACCTTTCTAGTTTAAAAAATAGCCATGGAAGGGTCTAAATTGCCCAATTTTTTGTAGTTTATAATAAATAAAAAGAGATTAGAAAATAAATATTTCTCTGTCAGAACTTAAGATATTGTTTAGAACGTCATTTATTCTCATATACTCTTTCATAAGTCAAAATTAAATTATCCTTAGTCCCTTTTATTTCAACTTTGAAAATATCTCCTGGTTTTATTTTGTATTTTCGAACTAGATCAGTTGGTATTGTTATATCTAAGCTATCGGATCCGTAATGTTCCCTAGCCTTTACTGTATAGGTCTTATTCATTGTACTCATGAAAGCTCTTGCTGCATCACATTAATTACTTTCTGTAAATTATGCACATAATGTATAATATGTATATAATTTACAAAAATAACATTTTATGCAGTTTAATTTATCACATGTCTATTTGTTCTTTTAATACTGAGGGTGTTATCATTAATAGAAATGAAGAAAATTTAGACAAATATATTCAAGCTCAAGGTGATGAAGCATCACAAGATAATTGTAATAAAATTAAAACAGAGCAATTTTACGACTATCTATATCAATTATTAGGTATTGTTAAGGAGTTGAATATGTCTCAACATATATATTTTCCTACAAATCCTCCTAAAAAAAGAGAATCTTGTGATAATGCAGTATTGTCAGCTGTACTTGCTGCCAAACTAAGTATTAGCAAACTGAGAAAGATTTACACTCTTATTCAAAACAAAAAAGCTTTAAACCTAAAATTCTTTTTCAACAATCAAAATAGTAAACTTTGGCCATTTATTCATGAAGAAGTAAGAGAATTTGCTAAATACCTATTCAAAAAAACACCTAAAGGTTTTCGTACCCCTAATGCAGCACCAGGTGAAGGCGAGCTGATGTTTTGTTTGCTTCATCCAGATATTAAAAAACCTGTAAGAGGCGATATATGTTTAAATTACGAGGGTGATAAAATAATCTTCGAATTAAAGGGTAAGTTCCCTAGAGTACAAACAAATCAACTTGGAAATGAGTTTAGACGTAAGACATTAGAAATAGCTGATAAATACGGTATCCAACCTAATGAATGTAGAGCACAAAAAGTTGATTTAGCAGTTGAATTAGAAAAAAGCACATACAAGGACCATTATGATAAACAATTAATAAAACTATCAAAGGAAGAAAGAAAAAAGTTCATTTGGGAGTGGTTATTAGCAACTAAAGGAATATTTAATGATAAAAAAAAGGTGCTTAGCAATATTTTGGAAAAAGATGGCTATAATCAACTTAACTTGCAGAAGGAAATAGTAAAATCATTTTTCAGATTCATGTGTGAAAATAATACTTTCACTTCTATGATAGTTTTTTCAGAAGAAGGATCTAAAGTTAAAATAGTTCCAAATATGCCAGAGAGATTTGATGAGATGATTGATAAAGAAATAATCAAACTTGATTCTGATTATTTCAGAGTTGGTCAAGACTATGTATTAGGTTGGTACTTTAAATAGGAAAATATAGTTAATTTCTATAAGCTAACAAAAGCATTTCAATACCAGAATGACCAAACTTAAATAAAATCAGTCTTCAAAATGAGTGAAAATTATGGGATCTGATCCAATATCCTTTGTTCCAACTCCAGAACCAATTACTAGATTAATGGTATCATTAATATCTAAAAATAAAAATTGTCAAATTTTAGATACAGGTTGTGGAAAGGGAGCATTTATACAAGCGTTACTTAACGAGAATTATGACAATATTACAGGTATAGAACTCAATCAGAAGTTATATGAGTATTGTAATAATCAGTTCAAAAATTTAAAATTAGTCAATAGAGATTTCTTGGATTGGTATCCCTCATCTAAATTTGATTTGATCATTGGTAATCCACCCTATTTACACATGAACTCACTACCTGAAAAGGTTCAAAATAAAGTTGAGAAAATAGTTGGAACACGAGAAAGCGACATATATTACGCATTTATTATGAAATCTATTGATCTTCTTAAAGAAGGTGGAGAATTAATTTATATTGTCCCTTATGGGTTTATGTATGCTACTCATGCTAAAAATTTACGAGAAAAACTCCTACTTAATGGCTATTTTGAATGGATAATTGACTTAGATGAATCTAGAATCTTCAAGAACGAAAATCCTGAAACACTTATTTTTAAATTTATCAAAACAAAAAGCAACATAATACCTAAAACTAACATTCTAAGAATAAAAGCAAAAAACTTCTCTGTAGAAGAAATTGGTGAAAATGCCGCTATAGCTTTACTAAATCATAAAACAAACCAATTCTTTAGTTTCCATAAAAAAAGGTATCGAGATACAGATCTTGTCTGGTCCACTTTCCCAGATAAAGAAATCGAGTTATACTGCAAATTAAGCGATATTGCTTATGTAGGCGTAGGTATGGTATCTGGTTATTCTAGAAGCTTCAAAGTAAATAATGGTTTCAAAGAAAAAGTTTCAGATATTGAAAGAGAGTTAATTGTACCTTTTATTAAGGGAGCTAATTGTAAAGGATATTGGACAGAAGGAACCCAAGATTATATTCTGATAAGTGACAATCTAAAATCTGAAGAAAAACTCAGAGAGAGATATCCAAAAATCTATTTGAGAATTGTTGAAAATAAAGAAGAAATGAAAAACAGATATCTATCTAAATCAAAAAAATGGTTTAATTGGCAAGCACTAAGAAATTATGAAGATCATAAAAAATATTTGAATAGGAAAAAAATTTATGTACCAACACTAGATCGTAGTAAAAAGAATCGTTTTAGTATGACTGATGAAGAAGTCATGCCATCAGGAGATGTTTTAGCTATCGTAGCTCTTAAAGAAGATCCTTATTTCTTATTGGGTTACTTGAACAGTTCTTTCTTTAGAGAATACTATCTTTCAGAAGGGGCAAGAAGGGGACATCGGATATCATATACACAAAAAATAATGTCAAATGTAAAAATTCCACTATTTAGTGATTCTGTGAAGAAGAACATCATAAATATTACAAAAAAGATACTGAAAGAAAAAAATAAATCCTATAGGGAAGAAATAGATATGATAATCGAAAATGCTTTCTTAGAAAAAGATTTTGTTAAAACAGAAGATCTAACTATTCAAAAAGAAAAAAATCCTAAAACTGAACAGAAAAAGCTAACTCAATTTTTCTGAAGGCATTTCAACCGTATAAAGGAGATAGTTAAAAAAGAGCGAATAATTATGGAAAATCTTGAACCAGCATTATTAATTTCAGCAAACGAAAAATCAGCAAAAGACCCAAAATTCGGAAATGTAAAAGCACATATTAAACATTTAAACGCCAATGGAATGGTTTTTTGGCAAATTCAACCAACTGGTGGTAAAAAATTAAATAAATTCAAATACCCAGAAATTAGACAAGGGTATATTTATACTGTAGAAAACCAGAAATTCAGTTATAAATTTAGTATAGACTTCATTAAAGTTTATAGCAATATAAACAATCCAGAGAGATATGAGTCCTATGTTCCCAGCTGGAGAAAAAGAAACTGGTATTATCAAGAACAAGAAGATTGGGGATATTGGATATTAATTAATAAAATTGAAAAGCTCAGAAAACTGTATACATATGATACATTCACCAAGTACAGAACAAAAAATAGCTTTGCATCACCGCCTCAAGCATATAGTATAGCAATTGATCCCAGATTAGAATAGACTAATTCTTGTTCCAGATTCACATATCAGTAGGAAGAACTATTCAAGTGCATATTTCCTCTAGTTTAATAAGTAACACTTATTTAACATCGAGACAATGTATATAATTTATATATATGTAAATTTATTTTATTAATTGAATGAATAAGAAAGATAGGATTATTGATGATTTAATAGTTTTAGGAAAAGCAGCTCCTGACGAAATAAAAGATGGAAGAATCACAATATGTGTTGGTGGATGGTCTAATAAGCTGGGATTCATCCGGATATATCCAGCAAACTTCAAGTCCAATTTGAAAAGGTGGAATATGGTACGAATACCAGTTGAAAGGAATAGTAGAGATACAAGAAAAGAAAGCTGGAAAATACAAGGTTCAAAAAGCGAATGGCAATCACTACATGAAAAAATACAAGAAATAGCAATATTGACCAAAAAAGAACAAATAAAACTACTAGAGAACATACCTAAAGTTAATTGCATTGAGGACTTAAATGAACAAAAATTAAGTTTAGGCTTAATTAAGCCAGATGAAATTTTATCATGTAATTATCGAACTCGAGATAACTACAACAAATCAGTTCAAACCAGATTATCTCAATATTTCTTGAATCATTATGATTTCCTTCCAAAAACTAAAAAGAATTATCCTATGATCCCGGTCATCAAATGGAAATGTCCAGGTCCTTGTAAACTGAAACAAGGATATCATACATCACAAGTAATAACATGGGAAATATATGAGTGGTTTAGAAAAAAAGAAGTCAATAAAAAAACAAAGAAACAATTATGGGATAATCTGCGAATTAATGATGAAGATTATAATACCTGGTTTTTTGTTGGTAATCAATTTCTGTATCCACGCTCATTTCTAATTATTAGTATTCTAAGATTTAAAAAATCGAAAGAAGAATTAATGAAAAAGAGAAATTATAGTTTGGATTCATTCCTTTAAAGATCCCAACAAAGAATATTTTCTTCTTTTTCTAACCAATCAGCTATAATATGACGATGACATCGTATTGGACTTATTTCTGTACAAAGAAATATAGGTGTTTTATCCTCTTTTAGTATATTTAATACTTGTTGCTTTAAAGGTTCTAATAAAATTTCATTTTTATAAAGATCCCACAATTCTTTTTCACTTATTTCTTCGGAGAACAACCTCTTTCTTAGATTTTTAGATATGCCCAGCTTTTTCATGTGTATATAATCAACACCTATTTCAGATAGCCCATTATTTAAGTTTGATTTGTTAAATTCTGGTTTATATCGTGAATAGGGGGTATCTCTCGCATCAACCACTACTAGATTCAGCTTTTGATTCTCCTTTTTCAATCTATTTAGAATATCAATCATGTCTTCTAAATGTTTTCCATCAGTACCAATTGTATAAGCTTTAATCTGATCCACAAATTTTAGAACATTCCAAGTATTCTTCTCAATATATAATTGAGATCTGGTGATTTTATCGATATGTTTAACAGTTGATTTTGTTTTCTGTTCCCTCTTTACTGGCGTTGTTAAAATTTGGTTGCTTATTTGTTCTTCATCTTCCATTACATTAATTGCATAACCTGTTTTTCTATCTCCTACTACTTCAATGGTAGATTTTGTTTGTAATATAGCCTCTCTTTGATTTTTATCAAGTTTTTTGATTTGAGAAATAAATTTACTTGCTTGTGTACTACCCATTTTATCTTGTTTAATCTTTTGATAAGTTTTCTTTTGTAATTCAGGTTCTTTTATTGTAGAAACTCTAGCAACTACTTGATCGGAAACCCTTTCATCCTTAGGGGTTTCTATATGTTCTTTTATAACCTCCTCATTAGCTGAAATAGACTCCAACCAAGATCTTATTGTGCGATAACTTTTATTTACTTCTGAACATATATTAATTATTTTCTGGACATCAGAAGGAGCTACTCCTCCACTATACTTTACCTTATCATATTTGTGTATTGCACTTATAATCTCATTTATTGATTTAGTGATTCCTCTTGACTTGAATACCTCCATCATTCCTCTTCCCTTTTCTATCATTGATAAATCCGTTCTATGTACATTTTCAACCAATGATTGAATTCTTTGTTCCTCTAATGTGACTTTCTTAACAAAAGCTTGAATTTTCGTTAAACCTACTAATTGTGCAGCTCTCCATCTTCTTTCACCAGCAATAATCTCATAGGTATCAGAACCATTTTTTATCACGTGAATGGGATTTAATAATCCATGATCCTTTATTGATTGTGCTAATTCTTCCAATTCATCCTTTGTGAATAACTCTCTTGGCTGGAATACACTAGGGTTGATTTTATTAATGGGTAATTCAACTAACTTCATAATCTCACTTTAGGAATTTTTGATTAAATCAATGGCTATCTCTTGCCAAGGTACTTGTTTAATCTCCCATTGATCCTCAGTAGTATTTACACTTAAAAGTTTGGAATTATCACCAGTACCTGCCTTTACAATAGTTTTCATTTGCTCTATAGCTTCTTCTTTATTGATGAAAATCCACTTTTCATCTCCACCATCTAAAACATAGAATTTATTACCTTCTAACTTCATTTTTTATCACTCGTCTTAAGGTTGTCATTATATTCTCTAAGTAAAAAACGTAATGTCTCATCAAAAGACCTATGACCTTTTTTAGCCCTTAATATATCTAATTCTTGATGAGTTTCAGGATATATTTTTAACGTCTTTTTCATAACATCACTTGCACTTCAATTATTCTTTTTAATAACTTTACTACTTTTACTACATGGTATAATACGTATAGTATATAAAGTCACGGTATTTATGAAAAATACATTCTGAAAATTTTGTATCAGAAATACAGATTAATCAAACAAAAATACAAGATTCTCATATGGTTATGTATTCCCTCCCTCTTTTTATCTAGTGCCCGATATTGTTCAAATAGTATAATTCGATAATTTTTTCAAATAGTGTGATTAATTTACACACACAGACAAATTTAGATAAAGACTTTCATTTGTATTCTGCGAAATATAAAGAGGCTTAAGAAAGTATAAGTTTATTAGAACCACCTTATGAAGATTTTGCTAAGATGAGTTTTTCTTTATAAAGGTGGTATTCTTGGAAGTAATTCTAAGTAGAATTAAAAACATATTAATAACATTTCCAGACTCGAATATATAAACTAGTGAAAAATGTACAGTTATTCTTAAGGGTTTAAATATAAAATGGTTTTTAACAGAAAAGTTGATAACAACCATCAAACGCAATGTGATTTATCTGATCTAAATATAATTACTGAAGAAAGGATATCGTAAAACATTTTAAAACATCAAAAATGGGTTTCAATCATTGTTATGTTTGCTACTATATAAAAAGAGTGAAAGAGGGATATGGGAGAAAAAAGCCACAAGGGTTGAAAATAAACAAGAAGAATCTTTAAAGAGAAGCAACAATTAATGAAGGATGACTATGACGTAGGTCTATCTTCATATATCCCAAGTGAACGTAATCATTTGGGCGACAAATACTTTATTCGAACAAATAGTTCTTACCACATACATTTCTACAATTTTTTCATACTATAAGGTCCCAAAACTTTTGATTGATTGTTCAACTTTTTCTTCGAATTTTTCTATATCTTCTGTATTGTAGGTTCCCCCTATTTTTGCATGATCTAGTTTCGATAATTGACACTTCAATTGAACAAAAAACTCCCCATCTGCTCTATGTGATTGAAACACATACTTGGAGATGAGTTTGCTTATTTCTTTTTGAATTTTGTCTGAGTGTTGAGCATACTTGAAATATAGGTCAAAAACAATATTACTTATATATTGCTTAAAATTGGCAGGTATTGTTTCAGTAATTAGTACATAATAAAGTGATTGAATTATTGTTCTTGCACACTCTTTAGTTATTGGGGTTGTTGTTGGTTCTTCTGTTTCTTCGATAGGGTGTTTTTCATAATTTTGATATCTTGTTATTAAGCTTAGTAAAGATCTCAAATTTGAAAATATTTCATATATTAGTAGAGAATATATATTGGGAAATTCATTTTTTCTATTATCCTCACTTACTCTTTTGTAATTTTTACAAATTTCTATTATAAATAGAGCGTAATAGTATATCCACATGCCATTGGTTGTTTCCTGAACTATTGCTTTTTGTACCATAATATAGAAGAAACGAATACCAACAAAAAGGGGATCTGAGTATTTTTCATTATCGCTATAACAATAATTTTCACTATAATAATTGTACTGATATCTATCAATTTCTGAATCTTCAAGATAATGTATAATATATTCGCCTACTGGTTTCCATATAGATAGAGACTTTGCTATTTTTATGTCTTCAAATAATACACTAAGCAAAGTGTTCTGGTTCTCAATGACGTATCTTTCTGGGTCTTCTTTTGATAAATATATATTACGTCTTATCTCTTTATATAGGATGCTATTTTCTATATCTATTAAATCCTCCAAGAAATAATGTACAAACTCTTCTCTTGTTTCGTGATTTAGGTGGCTGGGAATTATTTTAATACCTAAATCTGGTTTGTATTTTGCAACTTGTCTGATAAAACTTGGTTCTAATATGATATATTCAAAATACATTATTATCTGATCGAATTGATTCTTTCTTTTTTTTATACAGTTGATAATCAGAGAATAGATCCATAGCTTCACTCTTGCACTTTTAGATTCAACATCCGATTTATTTCTCCGCTCTAAATATCTAAATAATCCCCTTGTATTTGGGTCTATTCCATATATTTTGTCTATTTTTATTTGCAATTTGTATTTAATACTGTTACATTTTTTGGCTTTTCTTGAAACTACATTAAAATAATCCCAACTCTCATCAACAATGGTTAGTACAGTCAAAACATCTTTATAGTTTAATAAATCAAGTACAATATTGTAATAATTATTTATGTTGCCTACCTTAACATGTTTTTTTAATAAGTAACAAGAAAGTATGATACTAGATATAATAGTTAGGGAAACACCAATGAACTCAATTAAAAACAATAATTCTATGTTGAAATTGGTTATAAGAATCGATTCATAATGATATTCTATATAGCTATGACTAACTGATAATATAGTTAAAATGATTAAGGCACCAATGATTATTTTTGTCAGACAAGATGCAAACCTTAGTCTTATCCTGCGATATTTCGGAACAGCACTATATATTGCGATGATTGCACTTATTATCGTTATGGTAATAAAAGCATCCATGTTTAATTCAATTCAAACTGGAAAATAATCTTTATAACTTTTTCATTTATATCATACCTTCTCAACTAGTATTTTGTATTATAGTAGAAAAAACATGTTGTATTTAACATTATATCATGTATCTGTTTACTTTTGCTTAGATAAAAAGTTCTTAAGAAGTTTTTAGTAATATGTTGCTAATACCCCATAAATGGAGCAAAAAGGGAAAATTCAATTTATAATATAGCATAAATAAATCTTATAGAGTCACATATCTTGAGTATAGTGATCATCCCTCAAAGATCGCATATGGAACTTTGTTAGAAGGATGAATTGTTGAGATAATCTATTATATCCCCTTTAAACCACGAAATAGTTCTTTTTTAATTGTTCCTTCATTGAATCCTTAAGCAATGTTCTCTTTTTGCCAATTATTTTATTCTCCCTATATTTTTTTTCCAAAAAATCTAAGAAGGATATAAGCGTTATAACATTGGTGTTTGGTTCATTAAAGGAATAGCGCTTTTTTTCTTTGAGTGAGAAAATGAATGAGGTTCCATAGCTAAGTAAAAGATTATAGTCTGTTGTATCATATCGAATCCAGATATTCTGAATATTTTGTGTTTTAACAATTAAAGGTATTTTTTGGTTAATATCAATAGAATATGTAATGGGATGTTCTTGTTCCTTGGATTTTATTTCACCTGTTAATGTTGAACTTTCTTTCTTTGTTCTATACTCAAACCAGATGTTTCCAATACTATTTGTAATTTCTTCCATCGTTCTTATCTCAATAGATTTTGCCAATTTCACTAGTGAATGATACTTTTTTTTATTATCTTGCTCTAGAAATGCATTAAAAAAAGCAATCATCTTTTTCTTAATTTTGCGTCTAGCATATACATTCCGTTTAATATCGTTAAAAAAAACTAAAATGACTGCAAAAGCGAAAGAAATGGCAGATCCAATTATAATATTCCAATCCCAAGTAAAGGACATGTTACTTAGCTCTGGAAGAATATCTATTTGTGTATTTCTTATATTCCTTGATATAGAGTTTATTTTTTTCTTCTTTAAAGTTGATAGTATTTCTTTTTAAAAACCATGATTGAGATTTAAGCCCATAAATTATCCTATCTACAATAATAGAAAGTCAGGGACAGTTAGAAAGAATAGAAGAAGAATCAAAGAACAGATTGGGAGTGTGGAAAGGAAATCGAGGGATGCAGTTTTTTCACTTCTATTCACACTAATCCAATCGTAGCTATCAACGATAAATCTTTTTCCTTACTTCTAGACTTACAACTACTTCCTAAAGAGATGAAATAATTACAGTCTATCTCTTGTTTTATCTCCTCAGTTTCTGCTTAGGAAGGTAGTATATTATTCATTGAAAGCTATTAAGTTTTAAAATATTTGTTAAAAAGAGGTTCTTGCAAGGTGAGTGCATTTAGATGATGTGCAAAAAAATAAAGATATAACATAAACGGCAATAATATACCTTCTAATAACAAAGGTTTTAGATTATTTTTTTAAACTTCAAATATCTATTTAACTAAATAGATATATTATAATTGGAATTAATCTCCAAAATGGGATAATTATTGATTTACCACCCCTATAATATACTATGATATCTTATTATAATGTGCCCCATATAAGAAGGTATGGAAAACGGGTGCAAAACAAAGAGAAAAAACAAAATGCGCTCAAATTATCTTTAAATATAATTCGGGGGATTCAATGCAAATTTTTAAAGATTTTTTTGGATCAGATAGTAATGTACTTCTAGATTAAAGATTAAGGATTAAGGAGTAAGCAATCAATATCCTCTTCAAATTGTTTAAGGCCAAAATTAAACCTTTTTGTTTCTTGATTTTGCTGTGTCCTCACACCTCACATTTTGGGAGTATTACTACACCAAGACTTTTTGATTTTGTCAAGAGCCCATTGATCAACTCTTCGATAGATTCAATTAAAGAATCTAAATCTAGCTGTGTTAGTTCACGAACATTCGTTTTTACTTTATTTTATTACTCTGTATTTTTCCGCCGAAAGATTGTTAAACAGCGTAATAATATTCCAATATGGCTTGTAAAATCATTCTAAAAGTTATTAAACAAGAAGGAACATGTGTTGCCAAACATAGCATTGGTGACGAAATTACAATAGATTTTGACAAAAATGAGATCCAAGGAAAAATATGTCTTCATTCGCTTTATTCTATTCTACCAAAAGTTTTTGCTATGGCCTATGGTGCAAAGTTTCCGTGGTTAAAAGAGGAAAATATATCCACCCATCCTTGCCCTGATGTTGAGAACCCAGTAGTATACGAAGTTAGAAGAATCAAAGAATAGAAATAACACAATCTTGATTTAATTCTTGATTTCGCCACTTAATTTCCAGTTTCATTTTTTCACTTTTATTCTACTCTCTTTGTTAATTTATATAGCATGATTAACTATTTAGTTATAGCCATAAACTTCTAAGACAATTGAAAGAAAAAAGATAAAACAGTGAGATCTTACTGTTACTGTTCCTTATTAAATAAGGACCAGTAACCTTCCTTATTAAATACAAGAATGTACTATTCTTAGATAGAAAAATGGCAGAAAATCGACAAAAAAAACGGTGATAATAATGTCTAAATTAATTTCAATCAATAAAAGATTAAATCTAAATGACTTTTATATTTGTTTATTCAAAATGGGAAATCTAGGACCAACTCCCGTTTTTACAGATATTGATATTGATAGTCTCAATTCTGAGAATATGTTAACAAAGATGGCCGTATATTATACAACTGCGCTAGGGCAAGGAGATTGTTGGCATCTCGGTCTTTATGGTCCCCTCCCCGTTCCGTCTAACCAAGATTTATTATCCTTAAATTATGCATTTTTAATAGCTGATCCTTCTAATACTGACCTCAGAAATAATGGTAAGAGCTATTGCATCATAAGCATTATTTTTCCTCGGAAAATAGAACTCTTGTGCAATAATCGCTTTATTATTGAAGCTCTTATCAAGGAGAAAATTGAAGGATTTACCAGTTTAATCGAGATAGATGAAGAAGTTTTAAGAGAAATTAAATGTGAATTGTTTTCTACCTTTAATGGTTTCAACCTTTAATATTTTTATCTGATTTCCTCATTTCTGCTAATTTATGGCGAGTTGTTAATTTTAATATTGATATTGTTTGGTTGGGGTTTAATAGGGTATCTTGAGTTCAGCTAAAACCTTTTTATCATAAAAAGATCAATATTTTTATTGTTTAAAAAAAGAAATATTCTCCCTCATAGTCTTATATCTTGTTTAGTTTGATATTCATAGGTATTTCAGCTTTCGAATAAAGAACTCCAACTGGACATTGTTGCATTGTTCTATCTAAAGCTTTTTGCAGTTTATCTTCTTTTTCAGGAGATTTTACTCTCACTTCTGCTTGTACAGATGTTATAGTTGGATCATCCGGTCCTTTATCTGCTTCTAAGATTACTTCTATTTTCTCTATATCTAAGTGCATCTTTTTACAGAAAAGTCTGAAAATAGTGGCGACACAACCTGAAAGCCCCATAACAGCTAGCTCTAAAGCTGTTGCTCCTTGATCATCTCCATCCTTGGCTTCAGGCAAATCAATGACAATTGAATGTTTTCTTCCATTGTCAACGACAGATTGCATGTTCTTAACCCATGTACATGTGGATTTCATAGTGTTTCAGTTTTTATCTAGTATTTAAAAAAGTTAACCTTGTGTATGTGTTTGCACATACCACATATTGTAATTGCCTATTTATTATATTGCCTTTAATCAATAAATAGTTATAACCCATTATAAATTCGGAATACCGTAATTAAAATTACATTATTGCCTTACTAAAAAGAATATTATAAAACTTCGCTGGTGACGCGGTCACCTATCCCAGAGTTGGCTTTTTTGATCACATGAAAATAAAAAAGTTATAAAACATAAAAAAGAAGATAGAAAATGGAATAATTATTTACATTAGTTCTAGTTTAATCTCTTGGGGGATGTGTTTGAATATTTTACTAACTGGACACATTTCTTCGGTTTTTTCTAAGCATTGTTCAAGTTTCTCTTTTGGGTCTGCAGATTTGACTTTCACAATACCTTTGAATCTCTCTATTTCAAGTCCCGTTGGATTTTCTGCTTCCATTTCAACAATCAAGTCTTCAATAGTTAAACGCATTTTATTAGCTACTAATATATAAATAGTAGAAATACATCCTGCTAGGGACATAAAAGCAACTTCTAAGGCGGTAGCCGCCATATCGTCTCCGTCTTTGTCTTCTGGCAGGTCAACAATTATCGAATGTTTTCTACCATTATCTATTATGCTTTGATATTTAGAATTTTTAATCCATTTTGAGGTTGTTTTCATAGATTTCACCAAAGAAAAGTTAGAAACTGAATTTATTAACTCATTCATTGGACAAAAATTCAATAAAATTATATACTTTTTTATGTATATATGTTAATATATCATGAATGAAATCGCCTATGAAAACTTAAGAAAGTTGACTCTTTGGTGTTTAAAAGAACCAGAGAAACTGAATAAGGGGTTAATAGAGGAACTAAAAAAAATGGTATCCTCTTGGAATTATAGAAAGTTAATGGAAAGCAAAAAAAAATTTACTGTGGCTCCAAGTACCTTGAAGGAGAAAGATTTACACGAACTGAAAGAAATAGTGGGGAGTGAGAATGTTTCAATTTCTAATGAAGACAGAATTTTTTACTCGCATGGAGGGGCAGCTGAGGATATAGTTAGGATGCGATTGGGCCTATTCTCTAAACTTGCTGAAGCTGTTGTTTTCCCTAAAAATGAAACGGAGATTTTTTGTCTTTACAGTTTTTGTGAGAATAAAAAATTAAGTTTAATCCCTGTGGGAGGTAGAACAAGTGTAACTCGAGCTCTCCATTTTGAGAAAACGGGTATAGCTGTTGTCTTAACTAAACATTTCAATAATGTTCTCTCTTTGGAAGAAGAAAACATGACGATAACTGTTCAGTCGGGTATTAAAGGACCTGAGTTGGAATCTTATTTGAATAAAAAGGGATTTACCCTTCACCATTTTCCTCAATCGTTTGCAGAATCTACTGTTGGGGGGTGGATAGCTTCAAGAAGTGCAGGACAAAATTCCACCTTATTTGGCAAAATAGAAGACATGGTAATGGCTTTGAAAGTAATAACACCAACTGGATCTATTACTTCTCCTAAATCTCCTGCTTATGCCACGGGTCCATTTTATTTCCCCTATTTTATTGGCTCAGAAGGAACATTGGGCATAATAACCGAAGCAACTTTACGTATTCATCCCTATAAACCAAACAACAGGAAATTCAGTGCATATATGTTTCCGTCTTTTGAAAAGGGAGTAGAAGCTCTAAAAAAAATCGGACAAAGTATGTTTTTACCTGCAGTAGCTCGTTTATCTGATGGATTAGAAACTCAGTCTTATTTATTACTTGATAGAGAAGGTAAAATGTCTCTAAAAGATAAAATAATTGAATTTTTCTTAAAATTGTTAAAACTTCATCCAAAAAAAAGATGCGTTATGCTGCTTGTATTTGAAGGAGATAGAAAATACATTAAAAAAGGATTAAAAAATGCTAGAAAACAAGCAAAACAGAATAAAGGGTTATACATTGGAGAAAAGTATGGTTATAAATGGTTCAAAGATAGATTCGAGCATCCCCACCTTAGAGATATATTTATTGATCATAGCTTAATTACAGATACTTTAGAAACAGCCACAACATGGGATAATATTCTTAGATTACATAAAGAAACTAGAAAAGCCTTAGACCCACATAGTCAGCTTGTCTTTGCGCATCTGTCACACATATATCGGGAAGGCTCTGCAATATATTTTACATACTTCTCACCTTTAGATAAAGAAAAGCCTATAGAACAATTACGTTCAATGCAAACAGTCGCTTTAGAGCAGTTTAAAAAAAACAGTGGTGTTACAAGTCATCATCATGGCGTAGGTAAAGCCTTTAGAAAATGGGCTAAAGAAGAATGGGGAGAAAATAGCTTGAAAATGGCACAAGGAATAAAAGACAAATTGGATCCAAAACACATATTGAACCCAGGAAACTTTCCCGATTAATTTTTTTTAATAGTTTTAGTTCATTGAATAGATGCGAAAGGGCTGCTCCACAATTGGGACGTTTTCTTTTTCTTTATAGCCATTTTAAAATGTGTTCGTAGTGGGAGTAGGTATGGCAATAAGGTGTTTCTATGACATTGTCTTTTTCAAGTGCTTTATTGAAATGGCCATTTTTCCAGTAATCTTAAATTTTTTTCTAGATTTGCATCCTGTAAAATACTTTTAATTTTATTTTTCTTTACTCTTACTGGTAACTTTGGACTGTCTGCGATAACTTTTAATAGACTCATAACAAAAATTGTTGATATTTTTGCATCTAGTTTAGAAATCTTATCGAAAGTGTCAGCTGATGTGTGTCCATATCCTCTACCCATTGAAGGAATAGGATTTTGACTATATATGGCTATACAAGGAATGCCTTTAGTAAAAAATGGATAGTTATCGCTTGCTACAACAATATTATTTGTAATTGATATTTCGAAGGGAAATTGTTCTTCTATTTGATGAAGAAATGTAAGCACTTCAACTAAACCATTACAAGCTACACATTTTGGGATATGCCCCACTATTCCATCTACATTAATCATAAATTTGACACCTGACAAATCCGCAGTATCTGCATATATTGTGCTTCCCACAACACCAAATTCTTCAACTCCAAACGCCACAAACCTTATACTGCGTTTTGGATTGATGTTTTTTTCTTTCATTAATTTAGTTATTTCTAATAGTATTGCAATGCTTCCTGCATTATCAGTTGCTCCTTGAGCTAAATCATGCCCGTCATAATGCCCACCTATGAGTATATACTCGTCTTTGATTTCACCTTCTATTTCCCAAATAAGATGTCTAGATTTTTTAGTTGAGTACTGGTTTTTTATGGTAATAAAACCCTTTACTTGATTTTTTTTACTTAATTCTTTGATATATTCGTAATTCTCTTTTGAGATACCTATAGCTGGTATCTCGCCTATTCTATTAGGCCTGACTGATCCAGTGGGAAATAACTGACCTGGATTGTGATTAGCAAAAATGAATGCTTGCGCACCCATTTCATATGCATTACCGTATTTTATTCTTCTGTGAAGCCACCCCTCCAATGTCTCACCTGAATGCACCATAAGTGCTTTCCCTTCAATTTTATTATCCAATTGAGAAAGCTCTGTATTTGAACCACCCTCACCATCAATTATTTCTAATTGTAATCCCTCTTTAGGGGTAGATGGACCTAAAACAAGTGAAATAGCTGGGATAACCTTTTTAATTGGTTCGGTTAGTGAAAACGCACATCTCCCTCTCTTCCATCCTTGGTACTCAAAATCAAACTCCTTTATTGAAATATTGATACTTCTGAGATATTGTTTGATATACTCTTGAGCCATTCTTTCACTATCAGTACCTGCAAATCTACTACCCAATAAACAGATCTCTTTGGTAGTTTCCATAATTCTGTTTGTCAAAACAATTTCACCAAATGTTTTTTCCAATTTTTCACTCAAATCCATATTCATTTTCTACTCCATAAACTTGCTATAATACATGCTTAACCTATCCTCGAAAATGTTTCTGTCTGCTGACCCAACAATTCTTTCATTACCCGGCAATATAACCGTTGGAAGCGCAATAATACTATACTCTTCCGCTTTATTTATGTTCTCTGTTATATCATAGATTATTAGTTCAAGTTGGTCACAGTTTGTTAAGATTTCTTCTAATATTTTTTTAATCAAAGGACACCAATGACATGTTGGGCTTGTAAACAAAATTACCTCAAGGGCCATATTGATCACTCTATTATTTCTATCAAAGGTAGTTTATCGTTGAATTTAACCAGCTTGGGTAAAAACGTTGCTCCTGATGAACTTTTCAACCCTTCAAGGTAATTGTTATAGTTGACTTTTGTTAATCGCAAAATAATATCTGCATTTGTTCTCAGTCTTGATAAAACTTCTTTCTTAACAGCTTTATAGTTAATGAAAGAATAAGATAAGGCATTCTCGTTTTTAATGTTATAGGACTGGAGAGAGAAAAATCTCAAAAACTCCTTTTCTTCAAGAATGTTCATATCATCAGTCAAATCATTAAAAATTACAGAGATCTTATCTTGATCTTGATCAAATGCATGCATCATTTCCATGGTAATGGATAACATGTCTTCAATTGTGAATGTTTTGTAAATCTCTTGTGCTTCAACTGTTGTGACAGAACGATTATATTTATCAATAAAAATTACATCTCCTTCATTAATTTGTTCAGAAATGTCGATATTTCTTCTCTCAAATTCTTCTAGTACCCGCTCAGCACACATCTGCACATTAGAATGGATGATTATTCCTGCTTTCTCTCTCAATTTCTTATAGAGTAAAGTCAAAAAAAGAGGATAATAATTGATTTCGTCATTTATCTCAATTAATATTACTGTTCCTTTTGGAAACCCTCCAATAAGTTCATCTAGTTTTTTTAGACCTGTTTTTTGTCCTTCGATTTTTATTATTGGTTGTTGTTCAGAACGAAATATTTTTACTCCATTCTCGTCAATTATCAATCTATTTTTGTATGTTGAGGGTTTTGAAGCCCTTAATTTTGGTACTGATATGTTTTTAACTATTTGATAATCTCTCATTTCAGTACTGATCTGTATAACTCCATCAACAAGAAAATCTTCTAAATCCGGTTTTATATCGTTTTGCTTACTCTCGACAGTAAGAATCAAAGCTGTATCCATTTCAGTAATCTCTTGAATAAATTCTATGAATTTACTTCTGGCTATATCTCTATAGATAAATTCTGCGATGAAACTAGAAATTGAATCAAAAATCACGAGTTTGGCATCAATAGCTTCAACTCTTGCTTTTGTTCGTAGAATTATTCCTGACAAATCAAACTTGTCTGTCTGAATGGTGACTCCTCCTTTGACTTCCAGCTTCATTTTAACAATATCAAGTAATCCTTTTTCTTCGAATTGGTCTACATTAATATCGAAAGAGGAAAAATAGTCTTTGATTTTTTGAGTCTCAACTTCTGTGGTGATAAACACAACAGGTATATCCTGTTTTAATGCACCTAATGCAATATGCATAGACAAAACAGTTTTTCCAGCACCTGCCGTTCCTTTGATGGCATAACAATAGTTGGTTTTAATACCTGAACCAATCATTCGATCTAGTTCTTCAATTCCAGTAGAGAAATACATATTCATTTAAAGATATTCTGTTTGTTTAATAAAAGTTTATCTAAACTGAGTTCTATTTCCAATATTGAATAACTGAAAACTTGATATAGCTCCTATAAAACGATTTAAGGTTTGAATCTATTGAATACAAAGAAATGAAGCTCCCCTTTAATCTTTGATGCTATAATATAATTCTTGCGTACTGTAGTTGCTAACCTTCCAGCACGTACAAGATCACTAGGATCAATTGTTCCCTCTCTATCAATTATCTGAATTAAATATGGACTGTGTTCTAAACCTGGACCCTTTGTATACACCGCAAATTCAACGCCAAATTTCATTCCTGGTCTGACGACATAATTAAGATCCCTTAGGTGTGTATATACGTCCATTTTATCTTGAAAATCATGGTAATTATCTTTACAGTATTCGTTAAATTCTTCTAAATTAACACGTTCATCATTTTCATTAATTAAAATAATTTTATTATTTTTTAAAAGATAAAGAGTTTCAAAAAGAGTCAATTCACAGGGATCTCTAAATTCATCATCAAGATCGGGTTTTCTAACACCTATAGGTTTACCAAAAAAATTAGATTTGTAAAGTTTTTCTCCCTGTTCAATATCCCAGATAATTACTTTTTTTCCAATAATTTGTGCGATGGGTAATTTAGACATGACAAAAAAACAATTCGCTCTCTCTTTATAACTCTATTTTTTTATGTTTCTTCTTTCTTATAGTAAAAAATAAGCAAAAGACATTAATATACTATTGAATATCTAAATACGTTCAATGTTGAAAGAGAAAACTTTAAGCCTAAAAGAGATTGTACAACAATGCATTAGTTGTGGATATTGTGGTATTTGTCCTACTTATATGGAATTAGGATCTGAGCAGTATCATCCACGCGGAAGACTTAAACAAGTTGGGATGTATCTAGACAATCCTGATAATAATGAAATAAGTAGGTCATTATTTGATGCTGTGTTCGCTTGTACAATGTGTTCAGCTTGTCAAAATATTTGTATGGTAGACTTACCTTTAATTAGAGTTTGGGAAGATATCAGACAACAAGCATTTCAGAGGGGGAGATGGGATAAAAAACTTATTTCTCTTTATAATTTAATTAAAAAAAGTAAAAATATATTTGGTAAAAAACCATCAGCTCGATTAGATTGGTCAAAAAGTCTAGATATTGATATCAGTCAATACCAACAAAAGAAATCAGATATTTTGTTTTTTGTGGGGTGTCAATCTTCTTACTCAAAAGAAATGCAAAATATAGCGCGTAGTATGGTAAAAATATTACATAGGGCTAATATTGATTTCACTATTATGAGTACAGACGAGTGGTGTTGCGGAGCTCCTTTAATTCTTGGTGGAGCTTATGATCTTGTAATTCCCTTTGCAGAGCATAATTATGAAAGAATAAAAGAAATGCAAGTTAAGACAATTATTACCACTTGTGCAAGTTGTTATAGAGTATTAAAGAAGGATTATAGTAATATTCTTGATGAATGGGATATAGAAGTAATTCATTCTACAGAGTTTGTAAAAAAACTTTTGGATGAAGAAAAATTATCTTTCTCTAAACCAATTAATGAGAAGGTAACCTACAAAGATCCTTGTGAATTAGCAAGATACTGTGGAACTATTAATGAACCTCGAGAGATTCTTAAACATATTACTGGACTAAGATATGAAGAATTACCTTCAAACAAAAATGAAGCGAAGTGTTGCGGTGGAGGGGGACTGTTGCAAATAGTTAATAGAGACCTTGTAAGTAAAGTAAATGAACGATTGTTCGATGATATTACTTATACAGAATGTGATATTGTTACAAGTTGTTGTCCGCTATGTATTAGTACAATCAATAAAGGAGCTCAAACCCATGATATTAGTGTAGAATCGATTGATTTAATTGAACTTGTTGTTAGATGTATGGAGGAAAAATAATAATGGGTATAAGTAACACAGCAAAAGCGAAACTAGTAAGACATTTTGATAAACGTTTTATTTATAGTAAACATCTCTGTACTCTTTACTCAAATGACTTTCTGAGAATACCTGAAAGTATATCTAAATTATGTATAAATAATATAGCTGATGGAATCGTGATAATTGAAAATAGAGAAGACGTCTTAGCCATTGTAAGGATAGCAGCAGAAGAAAAATTTACAATTATCCCTAGAGGCGGAAGCACTACTGATACGGGTGGTAGTGTGCCCTCAAATGGGGGCGTCATTGTAGATATGACAAAACTCCGGGGTCAATTTATGATAAACCACGTGGAACAAACTATAACAATGAATAGTGGCACAGTATTTTCTGATATACAAAATTATTTAGAAATAAATGGGTACTCATTATATGTGTATCCATCAAGTCTTTACTCAGGTACGGTAGGTGGATGGATAGCGAATGGTGGATATGGCATAAACAGTCTCAAACATGGGGGGATTATTGATCAGATTACAGAACTTGAAGTTGTTTTACCAAATGGAGAATCAAAAGTTTACAAAGAAAAAAAAGACTTCAAGATGTTTATAGGAGCAAATGGTGTTACGGGAATAATTACTAGAGTTTGTTTACGAATTCAAGTTAGTTTTAAATATAATTATCTCGTTTGTTCATTTGATACGCAAAAAGATTTAATGAATGGTCTAAAAGAAATAAGCCAATTAGATTGCGAAAATATACATTTTTTCAATGCTTCGTACATGAAAAAATATAACCAGCAATATAAAAAGTATCTGCCAGAAAGTTTCATAGTCATTGTCTCAAAAGCTATAACATATAATGAAGAGTGGAAAACATTCCAAGATGAGTTCAATAAACTTGTAAGAATAGTAAGTGCAAAAATAATTGATCCTAAATCTGTTTCTTTTCTGTGGAAGAAACGGTACCATACTTTATCTATATTGAAGAATTATAAGAGTACGGTACATTCTAGTTTTGTTTTTGATGTAGAGCATGGTTATACTTTTCTTGAAAAATTTGCAAGCTATTTCAATAAAAACAAATTATATGAAGGTTATATGATCTCCAAGAATAAATGTGTTATACGTCTGATGTCGGTTAATAAAACACAAGAACATGAAAAGAAAGAATTTCTACAAATTTTCAAATGGGCAAGGAAATCAGTTAAAAATGAGGGTCATCCCTTATCCACCGGTCTGTGGTTTTCTGATTATTACGCAAAGATTTATTCTGTAGAAAAAGAGAAGAAAATAAAACAGTTTAAAAAAGAAGTTGATCCATCCAAAATTTGTAATAAAGGGAAACTATGGTCGTCTAAAGGAAAAATAATTCCAATAAAAATAAGTACTATATGTAAGATATTAAGTATATTTTCTTAATTTGAGTACTCTGATACAGTACTAGCTTATATGTTGTTCTTGTTTATATTTGTTTTTTCTCTTTCCTTTTTTACATCTCTGTTTCATTTTTTTGCTTATTTTTATTCATGAATATCCTTTTAAACGAATATCATAGCATTTACAAGATGAATATTTGGATATTATTGCTTTTTTCTATATTGCAAGGAGCTCTAGAATGGCTTCCAATTAGTTCTTCTGGGCAGATTATTAATTTATTAACTTGGTTAGACATTAATCCCTCTGTCGCTTTCTCTCTCTCTTTATGGCTTCATTTGGGAACTCTATTATCTGTTACCATTGTATACCGAAATGAATTGTATAATTACATTAAATATACAAATAGAGATGAGAATATAGTTCAATGGCGATGGTTTATTGTAATTAGTACATTAGGAACAGCAATTACGGGTATACCTTGCTTCATAATAGTATATGTCTTTACAACATCAGCTTTAGTTGGTGATTATATTACACTGATGATTGGCATTGCTCTTTTAGTAACATCTGGTTTTTTGTATTATTCAGGAAAGCAGAAAAAAGAAGGAATAATTATTATTAATTTATCAAAAAAGAAAATGTTAATAGTTGGATTAATTCAGGGTTTTGCAATAATTCCAGGAATAAGCAGAGCGGGAATAACTATGGCAGGATTACTCTTTATGAATATTGATAAAAGAGATGCCATTAAAGGAAGTTTTTTGATGAGTATACCCGCTGTAATGGGGGGTTTCATACTAGAGTTGGGTATGGGACTTTTTAGGGGAATACCATTGCTGGTTGAAATTGAATGGTGGCATTTAATGATTGCAATTATTGTAACAGCAATAGTTGGTTTATTAACCATTGAATTTTTGTTGTATATTTCAAAGAATTATAACTTCGCAATTGTATGTTTTGCATTAGGTGGAATAATTGTGCTCCTTTTCCTTGTTTTTTTGTTTATTTGAGTTTTATTTGTTTATTTATTTTTTATGTGAACGTCTTCTTGAAACCCCCTCCTTTAGGGTGGGGTAGTTCATGTGTATCTAAAAATCTCCTAACAAGAGTGCAATTAAAATAGAACTATTTTTGATATCAATAATTGATTTGTCCACAACTTTAATATTTCATAAAAAATATTTTGTGATTATATCTTTAAAGTGCATTTCAAGAATTACGTACAAGCAAAAGTATTAAAAACAATAAAAATAATGGATATAGGAGTACTAATAATATATTCAAACATTATTAACAACGGTTAGGATAAGGAAGGAAATAGAATGTCATTCTTTGAATTTAGAAAAAAAATATTGGAAGAAAAAAAACGAAGGCAACGTACTCACACTACTACAGCAAGAGTAACGCCAAAAGAAGATACTGATGCTGTAAGAAAAAGCAAATATAATGTTGCACTATTAGGTTTAGAGAGAGCGGGTAAAACTTCTCTTGTAAAAAAACTCTTAAAACAAGATGACATTGTAACTAGGCCAACTTATGGAGTAAATATAGAAAATTACAAATACAGGGATTTAAGCTTTAGTTGTTTTGATTTGGGTGGTCATAAACCTTTCAGAATGAGTCTATGGAAAAAGTTTATTGAACGATCTGACGCTATTATGTTTTTAGTAGATTCAGCTGATACTGCACGTTTTGAAGAATCCAAACAGACTTTTTGGCACTATTCAGATTATGTAAGGGATGAAGGCCCCGTGTTATTTTTAGCTAATAAATCTGATTTACGTACTTCAAAAGATCTAAATACAATTCATGAGTTCTTTGAATTAGATAAATTTTTACGAAATCTTCGACCATTTCATGTCGCTAGAATATCTGCCAAAACAGGTCAAGGAGTTTATGAGGCTTGGGATTGGTTGGTTGATGTGTTGGCGGGTGATAAAAAATGGAAAGTAAGAATATCTGGAACTGTTTTAGCTAATACAGATGGTAAAGTTGTCTCTGAAGTACTTTTTGGACGTCCAGATGAACAAGCCAAAAATGTTACAGATTTTCGAAAATTAAAGGAACAAATCAAACTTTTTGCCATTGAATCTAGGGAGAGTATTCAGTCAGTTAAATTAGAGAGTTTGTACAAGAAACATGCCAGTCATGTAAAAAGAGGGGGATATTGTTTATCTGTGATGATTGATCCAATAGATCCTGTTACAAGAGCTCAACAAATTCAACTGCGTATTCTTGAACATTTCAGTAGAAACACAAATATAACTGATAGAACTCTTGAAGAAGTATTACTATCAAAGTTTCCATTAGAAGTTAAAGGAGAGATACATTAATGAGTCATTATCTTTCCTTTTTAAGAGATAGGTTGATAAGTACAAAAGAGGAAAAAATACCCAAATTGCTTATTCTTGGCTTAAGCAATTCAGGTAAATCATCTGTAGTTAACAGACTACTCTTTGGAACTGTTTCCGAAGTTTATCCTGCTCAAAGCACCTGCTTTATGAATATCGCGTATGGTAAATCAGTTGTTAGTATATTGGAAGTTGATGAAGAAACATCAAGAGAGAGTCCATATTTTCAAGATATCTTGGTTAAAATAGATGGTATAATTTTTGTTTTAGATACGACAACAGAAAGACATGTTGAACCGTCTTTCGAGTATCTTTATGGGCTATTAGATAAAATACCCCAAGAAACGCCTATTCTTCTTTTAGCTAACAAGATGGATGTTGAAGGACACGTGGAATTAGTTGATATCTTGCAAGATCCTGCATTTTCAGTCATAACTGATGATATTAATAGGTCTATATATATACAGGATGTAAGTATTAAAACGGGAGAAAATTTCTATTTGGCATTTGATTGGATAATATCGCGAACAACGGGAAGAACACCATTACACGAAGAAGTTAATATAATGAGAATAATTATTTTAGAAGAGGGTGGCGTTCCCGCATTTGATTATGCTTTTGATGACACGCTAGAAGAAACCGACAATACTTTATTGGGTGGGCTAATTCATGCCTTAAATATTATGGCTTCAACTATTTTTAATAGTGAATCTGTCATGGATGTTATAAAATTAGGCGAAGTAAAGCTCGTTAATAGAAAAATGGCTGGATGGAGCATTATACTATTCATTGATCGTGAGGATAGTGAATCAAAAGCTCAAGTTCTAGCAGAAGAAATATTAAATGCTTTTATTGAAGAAAAAGAACGTGATCCAACCAAAGAGCTACCTAAAGAGGCAAAATTTGAAATATTAAATAAAATACCAGAGATAGCTATGTTACTGGGACAAGAATTTAAGAGTGAAATGTGAGGAGAAAAAAATGTTTGTAAGTAATAAAAGAGAACCTAAACTTGTTTTTAGTATATTCAAAGATTATGGCCCTGAAATAATATTCAACAATTCATCATTAGATGACGAAAACATTGCATTAACGTTGGTTATGTCAGGGATGACCTTAGTAGAAATGAACCGTTCGTCTGTTGGACGCGTTGATGGTACAAAAACACCTCAAATGCTAGGACCAATTCCAGTCCCAGAAAATGAAACACTTAAATCCATTGCTATTCCTTTTGAAACTGCGGTCGGAGAAACAACAGATGATAGAATTGCTGCTGCGGGATACCGATTGTGTGTTGCTTATTTTATTTTCGAAGGATCTAATGTGCGAGAAGTACTTGATAGTTATGGATTGATAGAACCTTATTTCTCTATGATAGCAAGACCTTTGGCTGAAGAAAACAATATAAATGAGGGAAATATAAAATTAGTATATCAACGTATGATTGATATGTTCTCTGGGAAGATCCCACGAATATTTGGAATAGATGGGAAAGGTAAAGTGAAAGAATTAATAGGAAAAAGATTAGAATACAGAAGCACTTATCTTGTTTGTGATTTACATAAAAAACAAATGCATGTGTTACTGTATAATCCAAATATGGATGTTTGGGAAAGAAGAGACATACAAAAAAGAGCTTCAGAGATTAATTCTAACATGTTTAAAAGTGCTCTGAGAATAAATATTGTAACAGATGTAAATGAAATAGCACGTATCCTAGATTATCTAAACATAGAAATTGCACCTGTATAATAAATCCATGTTTATGAAAAGAGGATACACCTTCTCCCCCCAATTTGGGGTGTGTATGGAGTGAAATAGGTGTAGAAAAAATCGGTAGATTATTTAGTAGCCTTTTTCATAAAATAATTGCTCCCTTCAGGAACATAACTCATCATTATTAGATCATCACGTTTTTCCCATCCAATTTTTTTATAAAATTTTATTACTCCTAGGTTGTCTTTTTCGACAAATAAATGTACTTTGTGAACATTCATCTCGCTAAATCGATTTTGCAATTCTTTCATCATTTTTGTACCCAAACCCTTTTTTTGAAATGAAGGATCAACAGATAAATGGTGGACATAACCTCTTCTTCCATCAAAACCCCCACATACTGCAGATACAATTTTATTGCCTTCTTTGCCAACAATAAATAGATTAGGATTATGATCAAGCATTCTTTTAATTTCTTTTTTACTCTCAGATGAAGTTATTGTAATTCCTGTTTTTTTCCATAATTCAATTATATCTTCATACATGTCCATTGTAAAAGGTTCTATATCCATGATAATGAAATTTAGGGAGTCAATATTATTATTTCTATTGAATCATGATATAATTTGCATAATTGTATGGGTTTTTACTTTTGTGTGCAAACTGCATCAATTTGGTTGTTTGGTTCACCTTAATCAGTTCAGTCCTTTGCACATATTTCACGTTATTCTAGTTTTTTATTCCTTTTTCTTATTTAAACTCCATACTTTTTACTTTCGTTGTACCTACTTTTTGTAAATATATTACCCATATTTTTTTAAGAAAGTAAAAATTGTATTAACATAAGAAAATGAACAATATTAATAATAAAAAAGTGATTCTGCTATTCTCAGGGGGTTTTGATAGTACAGTAGCAGGAAAATTACTAGATGATTGCGGATATACTATTATACCCGTTCATCTTTCTAATGTTGATTTTGCTGGAGAGGAAACCATTAATAAAACTTTAAAACTTGTAGAAAGGTTTGAGTGGTACCCATTCTATATCATAGATTATGCGGATGCATTGCAAACAATTGTCGATAAATGTAAGCACTCGTATTATTTTGTTCTAATGAAGAGATTGATGTTAAGAATTGCTAATCAACTTGTACAGAAAGAAAATGCTCAATATATAGCAACAGGAGAGAGTTTAGGACAAGTATCGAGTCAGACATTAAATAACATTTCTGTTATTGAAGAAGCTGCAGAATATAGAGTCCTAAAACCTCTTATTACTTTTGATAAAGAGAAAATAATTAGAATCGCAAGAAAGATTAATACCTATGAAATATCAACCGGACCTGAAATGTGTGATATATTGGGTCCTAAACACCCAATTGTAGAAGGAAAACTAGAACTGGTATTAAAAGAAGAAGAAAATATGGATTTCTCAAGAATGGTTGAAAAATTGATAGAAAACAAGCGGATTCTTAAGAGTAGATCTGATTTATATTAATTGTTTTTTAGTTTCCAATATCTGAGTTACTAACTCATCAACTCTTTTTTTAGGTTGTTTTGTAATTCCCAATGTTTTAACATGTTCAGAGGCAAGCGCACACCCAAAAGAAAGCGCAAAATCTAATTCTTGTGTTTGTATATATTTGAGGAGAAAAGCTGTCATAAAAACATCTCCCGCGCCAGTAGGGTCTAGTTCTTTTACATTAGGAGGAGTAAGCTTAAAATGTTTACCACGGTTTGAATAAATAAGATCTCTATTTCCCATTGTGATAATCTGTATATTGTTCTTAGGGAGCGAAGAAAGAATATCTTTTAAAGATGTCTTATGTGTAGCTCCTTTTACCTCATTTATAGAATATTTTACAATATCTAACTTTTTAATAAGGTCTTGCAAAAATGGGTCTTGAAAATTTTTGGATATTTTACCTTCTCTATCTTTATTACGTATGAAACCTTGGATATCACCAGCTACGATACCATCGTACTCGGATTTGGCCTTAAGAACAGTTTTTGGCTTAATTTCATGAAAAACAGGAGATATAAAACAATTTTTTGCTTTTTCTAAATCCATAAAAAAATTATCTAATGGATTTGCTAAAGAATTAACATACATAGTACGATATTCATGATGAATCTCATGATGAAATTTTGTTGTACACTTTGAGGGATTATTATGTATAGTATAATTATCGAAGCTGGTCAAAAAACTAACGTACTTTGTAGGGAGATCTGATCCATATGCAGTTATCCCTCGAACCATCGAAGAAAACAAGGGTATAGCAACAGTTGCATAAGCTACAGGACCACCCAGTTGTAATCCTAATTTCCTTTCTGACTGCTTTCTAAAAAGCGTTTTATCATCTAATACGATATGTGAAACTATGTCAAGATCAGCTTTTACCACAAGAGTTAGGTGATATATTCTATTAAAAATTTTAGTAACATAGAGAATAGAATCGCAAACATTTATTTACATGGCAGAGTTATATTTTCATAATAAAAATAAGAGATGACTTTAATATGGTTAAAAATGATGATTTTAAAGTAAGAGATTTCGGACTAATGTTTTACATTTGGCTTTTACTGCTTATAGGTGCATATGTTTTAGGTATTTATGGGATCTATGATACTTATTCAAGCAGTGAAACAATTTCTAGTAATTTACTAAATTTACTAAATATTGCCACAACTATACCCAGTAATTATATCCTATTTGTTCTAGTTATTGTACTCGGATTATTCCTTTTAGGGATCATTGTTTCCTTAATAGAAGTATGGGTTATGTCATACATAGGTGCAGAATTCATTTCAACAATAATCTTTGGAGGCACAATTGCATTAATTGGAGCTGGTGTGTATATTACATTTGTTATGAAACAAATGTTGGTAGGAATAATAGTGCTTGGTTTATCGGTTTTTGTAGCCACAATCGTTCTACTTCTTGGAAGAAAAATAGTTTTGGGAGCAAAAATTTTTGAGATGAGTTGTGAAGCTGTAAATGAGAATAAAATTAGTTTAATCCCTGTTATGTTCCTTTCTTTTGTTTCTGCTGTTAATTTCATTCTTGGTCTCGCTGGATCGTTGTATACGGCAGTAGAATTACCAAAAACAGATTTGAACCAATGGCAACAATACTTGATTTTCTTTGGTCTGCTTTATGTGTATATCATGTTATATTGGACAATGCTTTACTTTAGTGATGCTATAAATATATGCATATTTAAAAGGTGGAATAATTACAAGAACTCAAGTTTAAGGGTAGCTATTAAAGAAGTGTTCAAAGTTAAGGGTTCAATTGTTATGTTTGGTATGTTTATGGCTTTCTTTGACTGGATAATAAAAGTTATCCATTATTTCATGGAAAAGAAAATACGTGAGGGCACTAAATTTTACAAAGTTTGGAACGTAATAAAGAAAGTCTTGACAGTAATCTTCTTCTTGATAATTGTGTTATTTAGATGGTTATTTAGAATAATTAAGTTTTTGAATTATTATACATTGGCAATTATTGTCGTAGACAAACAAGGGTTCTTTTATAGTATCCGTAAATCTGTGGAATTATCTACTACTAGTGCAGCAGATATCATCATAGGCAAAATTGGTGTGGGAATAGCTAAAGGTATGTTTAGCTTTATATCTTTCGCTTTCTTTGCTACGACAGGATATTTAATCGGATATCATTATATAGGACCTGAATTTGGAATAGATGTTTCTGGTACGGCTTCGGGAATATTTGGCTTCAATATGCTAACTGGTTTCTCACTTCTTTTAGCTGGAATATTTATCGCTTTTGGATATTTCCCATCAACAGCCATTTTAAGACCAATATCAACAGCTTATAAAACCATTCTTTACTTCTACATAACAGATCCTTATAGAGGTAATCCTGGTAGAAGAAATAGGATAGATGATTCTGAAGATATTAAGCAAAGCTTATCTCGTGTCAAAGAAAATGTATTAAAAGATTATGACGAGAAATCAAGACCAACATGGTCTAAAAAAAGCAAAGAAAAATCTGAGAAAAGTTCTTAGATTCCCTTTTTTATATTTTCTTTTTTAATTTACATTATTTTTTAAGTTAATTTTTAATGTTAACTAGTAACTTTTTTATGCTTGCTATTATTAGTATATATAGATATATCATGTCAACAATAGGCCCAAAAAAAATAATTGGTAGTTCACGTTACAAAATTGAAATCATTCCAAAAGGAAATAAATTGACCGATAGTCTTACTGGCGAAGTGCTATTTTATGATGGTCGAAATGTTGAAAAGAAAGCACCCTTCAATACATTTGATGGACTTCTGCAAAACTTAACTTCGTATTGGGAAAGTAAGTTAGGCACAGACCTCAATACAAGACGTTTTTCATTTTGGTTAAGTGAATATTTTGAGGAAATTGGACTGGAAAACTCAAGCTATGATACAGTTAGAGCTGCAGTTTCAAATATAGGCAAAGGGATCTCCTTGGTATCTACTGGTCAAAAAATTAGAGAAGCTAAGGTTGTCTATGATTATAAGCAAGTAGTAGCTGAAAAACCAAGGAAACAAGAAAAACCCCTCCTCCCAACCATTGAACGAAGAAAGGTTGAACCTGTTGATGATACAGTAGTAAAACCGAGTCAATTATTTGAAAAGAAAGAAGAAACTGTTGTAAAAAAAGAACCTGAACCTGAACCTGAACCTATTCATGAACGAACTACAAAAACAATTCCTAAACCATCTGTGGATAAATCCCAAAAACTGGTCAGACCTAGCGATTACAGAAAAGCAACAGAAGGTACTGAACCATTAGATGATACACTCCTTAAGCCAAGTGAGTATCTAAAAAAGAGAGAAACAGTTTATTTTGCAGGACCACCTGAACAAGAACAAATGCAACCAACAGAAGTAGAAGAGAGTAGTAAAGATGAAACAGTTAAACCAAGCCAATTACCACCAGAAAAGAAAATTTCAACACTACTACCACCAGAAAAAATGGCAACAGTAGATCGTAAAAAAGTTACTACAGTATCAGTAAAAGAAGAGCCAAAGAAAGAAGAAAAACCGATTGTAAGGAGACTAGAAAAACCAAAGCAAGAAAAAGTAATCACTCAAGAACTACCAAAACCAACTATGCCAATCCCTTATGAAAAAGAAGTCTATGAAAAAGAGGAACCTGAGCCTGAACCCAAACCTGAACCTAAACCTGAACCTGAACCTAAAAAGGGAAAAACAAATGATCTAACTAAAATCTCTGGTATCGGTGAATCGACAGCAGAATCTCTCAAAGAGGCTGGTTTTAATACTGTAAAAGATATAGCACAAGCTAGTATTGCTGATTTAACTAAAATAAAGGGTATCGGAAAAGCTACTGCAACAAAATATATAGAAGCTGCGAAGAAAATACTAAAATAGTTTCTTCTCTCAAATTTTTTTTTTAACCTGCATATTTAAATAACCTATTTTTGTATATCAATTGTTGTGTATGAGTCAGGTACTGTTACAAGTGGTTGGTTTTGCCAATAGTGGTAAAACTACGCTCATAGGGAAAATTATTGATTCACTTAAAGCTAAATATACCATTAGCGTAATAAAATCTGCAAGAAATCATAGAAAGTTAGAGGAGGAAAAAGATTCATATCAACATTTAAAAAGAAGTGTCTGTGTTTCAACCGCCGTATTTTCTGATATGGTTGAATTTTCTATTAAGAAAAACCACTCGCTTACTGATATACTAAATATCCATAATACTATTTGTAATAGTGATGTTATTATAATTGAGGGATTTAAAAAAGAACACTATCCAAAAATTTTGTTATGGTCAAAAGAAGTTGACCAAAGTCTAAGTAAGTTTAATCTTGACAATCTTATAACTTGCTATCTAATGAATCCAGAACAGAATGGAGAATTAGATGGGCAATATGATCAGTTTCTAAAAAAAACAAATTTACCTGGTTCAAAAGATTTTGAAGAGTTAATGACACATATTAAAAATAAAATTAATAAAGGTGACCGGGGAAATGATGGATAGTCGACTTGTTAATTTATTATCTGTAGCTGAGAATAATGAGGATAAAAAAAATGTAAAGGATAAATATAGTGGAATAATTCTTGGTTGTGTTTCATTAAATGACAAAGAAATATTTCTAAATCAAACTTTGGATTTTATTTCTTATTATTGTGATGATATTGTTATATTATATAACAACGGAGATGAACAGAAAGAAACATTACAAAATAGATATAAAAAAGTGAATTTTATAAAAAGGGAGCGAAACAAAAAAATCTATTCGTCTTTTTATTTTGACAAATTAGTCAAACTTTGTATAAATGATAAAATACTAGTCTTAGACTGTAATTATGATTACTCAAAAAATGACATTGAAATGTTAATAAATCATAATGCTTCCTTAGTGACATTGTTAGGGCAAAGTGGTAATGTAATAAGTTCTTTTATGTTGTTTGATAAATGGGCTCATAAATATTATGGCCAATTATTGAAAATTAATGCAAGAGAAAATATGGATGATTATTTGCGTCTTTCAAATGATATAGTCTATCTAAAATTGTTGGGATCTTCCAAAATCAAACCGAAAACAAATGATCAGCAACTAGATAGAAAAATGCGACAATATTTTGAGTTTAATCTAACAAGAACAAAAGACAATTTATCAATTGTAAAATATATTGCCCTATTAAACACATTAAAAGAGCAAATAGAAGACGAAGGACAAGTTTCCTCAACTTTCAAGCTACAGCAAATATTGTCGTTAAGTGAGAAATTTATCGAAACGAATAACTTGTTTCTTGCTTTTCAAGGCTTGAATTTTATTATTAAAAATCAAGGGAAAACAACAAAACTCCCACGTACAACTACTTATGATGAATTAAAAAAGAAAGCAAGAAGAATCTTGTTAGATGAATCTAGATATTACATGAAAAATAACTTGGAAAGGTTAAGATACAGAAGCTTGCAAGACGTTATTAGATATAATCTAATGAATAAACAAGATGAACAGTGGATTAAAAATGAATTAATAAAAATAAGAGAAAATCTCAAAACAGACAATGTTATATTTCCTCTAAACGTTGTAGAGTAGTCGTCGATTGTTGAATATACTTACATCATTGTATAATATTGATGAATTGAAAATTTTCTTCCTACACAATGTTTTTTTAAATGGGTACTTATTGATATACAATGCTTGAAGAATCTAATTCCAGACTTAAAATAGCGGCAGCAAAAATTTTTATTGGTATTACTTTACCATTTTTGATAGAAGTTCTATTATATGTTACATATACTGGTCTAAGAACAAATAAAATCGATTTTTCAGTTTTTCTTATTTTTGCGTTTCTTATCATACCTATAATCTTTCTTTATCTATTGGGACCTCAAATAATATTTAAAATAAGTTTTATTGGTATGTCAATAAGATCAAATCTCATAAAAAATTTTGATGAGTTGTTTCTTCAACCCAGATCTTTTAAGTTTAAACAAGAAGCCTTACCGCTCAATGAAATGCGCATAAAACTTTCAAAAGAGGAGAGAGGATTTTTAAAACAAAGAATCGAAGAAACGTTAATTCCTAGTGTTATAGAAGAAGCAAAAAAAGAGTATGCTGTAAAATACATTGATGGTTCACAAAAGTCTAGAAAAGAACGTATGGTTGTGTATAATGAGATTCTGTTCTTATTTAGTTTAATAAGTTCGATTTTGTTGTTTTTGAACTTTATTCTTGTGTTAATTGTCCATAAAACTTCTATAAGTTTGGATTTTATTTATATTGATCAAATCAGCAATATTGTCAATGTAATTATTTTTAGTATCATATTCGTTATTTTATTTATCTTTACACTATTTTTACTGATATCGTCGATTAAAAAATTACGCTATTTAATACCGGCAACAGTGCCCATTATATTTTATGAACAAGAGGAAGAACGAGAAAAGAGACTCAAAAAAGTCCTAGCTATAGCTGAATTCCCTATATCCAACTTATTTGTTTATAAAACACAAAGAGAACTAGAAGATATCATAGAAGAGGCTAAGAAAACGTTACTTTTACCTCATTTAATCGATATTTTCTCGTGGCACCATAGAGATCAATTAGCAAAAGCCTTTACTTGGAATATCTATAGACAGATATTAGAAGAAACTGCTTTGTCTGAAAATAAAAAGAAATTAATCGAAAAACAGTTTAAATCCGATCCCTTTGAAGATATTGTTTCAAGTAAGATCTTAGCAGCGGATGAAGAACAAGCCATAAAAGCTGATTTAGATTATATTAGAGCGCAAATAATAGACTGGGGTTCAGTACGAAGTGAAGAACAAATATTGGCCTTTCTTCTCATCTATAGAACCATTGAAACAACATTCAGAAAAATTATTTTTGCATTATCTCCACAAAAAAGCATTGACGAGTTTAATTTTGGTATGGTAATTGATTATCTGAGAGATAAAAAATTATTAGAATACAATGAGCATTCATTCTTAAATGAAGTAAGATATAAGAGAAACGTATTATTTCATGAACCGGGAAAAAAAATAGATATTGGACAGAAAACAATGGCAAGTTTATTAGAATTAATACAGACAGTAATTGAAAGGGTTCAAAATAGGGGCTTACTATAAGGTGAAAAAATGGTTAAACCCATGTGGTCTTCAAGCAACATACCTTTTATACGAAATAATAGGCCACTTGTATTTGCTCATAGAGGAAATAGTTTTTTGTCACCGGAAAGTTCTATGTTAGCTTTTAAACAAGCATATAACCTTAAAGTTGACAGCTTAGAAGCTGATGTTAGATTAACAAAAGATAATATACCGGTAATATTTCATGATGAGACTTTAGAACGAACTACAAATGGTGTTGGATCTGTTTATGATTATACCTATGAAGAATTACAAGATTTTAATTTGGGATATAATCATAAAGATCCAGACACAGGACGATATGCTTTTAGGGATACAAATCTGTCAATAATAACTCTGAATGAGCTAATAAGTACTTTTAATAACATTAGAATTAATCTTGATATAAAAGACAAATTTAAACAAGCTCCAAAAATCATAGCACAGTCCATTAAGGCTCATGATTTAGAACAAAAGATTATGGTAGGTTCATTCTATCAAAAACAAATTAATACATTTAGAGATTTATCAAACTGCCCCACTAGTGCTGGACCAAGAGAAGTATTGGCATTTTTAGCTGGTTTTGTCACAAAAAAGAAAAACTATCATGCACTTCAAGTTCCTTTAAAAGCTGGCATTGTACCTATTGTCACAAAAATGAAAATAAAAAGAGCTCATAAGCTTCGGATAGCAGTTCACCCTTGGACAATTAACGACAGCAAAACCATGAGATATTTATTAGAAATGGGTGTTGATGGCATCTTTAGCGACTTTCCTATTCGTTTACTAGAAATTGTTGAAGAATTTATGAAAAAAACTTCTTCTTAATCCCGTGGACAATGTCTTCTGGAATATAAACCGAACCTATCTGTCCTCTATCCCCGTGGAAATCGCTTCCTCCAGTTATCAACAAATCCTTTTTTTTACAATAATCTAAAAGGAAATTTTTCCTCTCTTCAATTATTTTTGGTGGAATGTTTGGTTTCATATTTTTATAATCATAATATATTTCTATACCTTCTACTCCTGCCTGGATCATATCATCAAGCATTTCTTTCAGTTTATCTGTCTCTTCAGTTTCATAAATAAGTGGATGGGGCATGATGGGAGTACCATTGGCTTTTTTTATAATCTCAATAGTTTCTTTTATATTGAGTGCCTTTCTTTGTACATATCCTGGTCTTCCTCTTCCTAAGTATTTATCAAAAGCTTCTTGGATTGAATTAACATATCCCTTTTTCATTAGTGCTCTTGCAACATGTGGCCTTCCTGGGCTTTTAGTTTTTCCTAAAACAAGATTTATATCTTCATAATTGATAGACAGATCAACTTTATCTAAATTTTCTAGTATTTTACATATTCTCTCCTTACGACCTTTTTGTAAAGTATTCATTAAGTTGATAATTGATTGTGATGTCAAGTCAAAATTATATGCTAGTAATTCCATCTTTTTATTCTTATAATGAACAGTTAATTCGATGCCTGTAAGAAATGAAAAAGGGTATCTCTCAATATGTTCAAGTACAATTTGATTGCCTTTTATAGTGTCATGATCAGTTATAGAGAAGAAATCTAAAGATTTTTTTTTAGCCATATCTAATAATTCAATAGGTGTATTTATTCCGTCAGAATACACACTATGACTGTGTAAATCCATTTTAAGCATAGTCTGGCTCCTCATATTTGGGTAATCGTTGTTTCAATAACTGTTTTTATAGCCTCTATAGTTAGGTCTAGACTCATAGAAGGAACCTCACTTTTCCCCATAGCTTGGTTAGGTGTAGGGGGAACGTGAATAAAACCAGCGGGGGTTGTTTTGTTTAGTTTCTCTAATCTATACATCATCTCATAAAATATTTGATTACACCCAAATGTACCTCCTGTATTGGAAATATGGGCTGGGATGTTTTTTTCGAATAGTTTTTCTAAGATATCATAGATAGGGAGAGAAGACCAATAAGCTACAGGTCCATCCTTTTCTAAAATCACATTTTCGGGTTTTGTACCACAATTGTATGCTATTCTAGCATCTGCAATATTGATGGCAACACGTTCAAGACTGATCCTATTGCGGTTTGACTGTCCTGTACACACCATAATTTGTGGTTTTTCTTTTTCAATAATTGTTTGTATCATGGATGGAATTTTAATAAAAGACAAAGGAATTTCAAAGACTTGAATTGAATATTCATCAATTTTTACACTTTCTAAAGCTCTACAAGCTTCAATGGATGGATTTGTTTTCCATTTCCCAAATGGTTCAAATCCAGTTAATACTACTTTATTCATTTGTACTCAAATAAATGCACTGGTAATTTTAAAAGTTATGTAATCGGTGTTCATAAGACAATAACTAAAAGATTAACATCGAATTCTTTTTAAAATCAGAAAATGCAGTCAAATCAAGAAAGGTGTAAATACATGTCTGATAATGATATTACCAAGATAAAGGGCGTTGGCCCAAAAACAGCTGATGGTCTTAAAAAAGCTGGTTATAAAACCGTAGATCAAGTAGCAGCAGCAACTATTGATGATTTAGTTAAAATTGATGGTGTGGGTAGGGTAACTGCACGTAAATTAATAGATAATGCAAAAGAAATTGTAGAAACAAGAGAAGAAAAAGAAGAAAAGGCTCCGATACCTTTTGAAGAAGAGGTGTATAAACCAGAGCCTAAGAAGGAACCCAAACCAGAGCCTAAACCAGAGCCTAAGAAGGAACCCAAACCAGAGCCTAAACCAGAGCCTAAGAAGG
>CAZHRF010000022.1:0-45836 GCA_964534625.1 uncultured archaeon
GCTTACCCGATATTCGAACATCGTCATGTTCCGGATAGCATGTAGTATCTGATCAGGATTGTTTCTCTTGACCTCACTTTCACGTGGGTTATGTTTTCTCACTGTTTCCAGTACAACTGGTTTTTTTTGTGAGTTTCTTCTTCCACGTCTACTCTTTCTTACAAGATGGTCCTATATAAACACAACATTTTGTACCCAAAAGTGGCCAAAAAAACCCATGGCTTCCAACTACTTCTGAATTTGTAAGAGAAAAAATATAAAGAATCATCTCTATGCATTTTTATGAACTCTTTTGATCTATCTGAATTGACTACATCAAATGTTTTGTTATTAATAATTGATTTACAAACAAGCATTCTTTCAAAAATCACAAACAAACAAGATATACTAGAAAACACTACGTTCATGATTCAATGTATAAAAAAATTAAATATACCTATTATTCTTACTGAGCAATATCCTAAAGGCTTAGGAGAAACTGAAATAGATTTAAAGAATTTAATAAGAGATAAGGTAGAAATTATTTCAAAAATTGAATTTAATTGCTTTCAAAATGCAGAATTTAATCAGTTGATTAATGAGTATAAAGAAAAAAGACCAAACATAATTATAAGCGGTATTGAATCACACATCTGCGTACTACAAACGGTTTTAGGCGCAATAAAAGCTGGTTTTGAACCAATTGTTGTAAAAGACACCATTGCATCACGACATCATTCAGACCTTGAGGCAATGTTAAATTACTTATACTCAAAACAGATAACTGTTTTAACATCAGAAATGTTGATATATCTACTACTAAAAAATGCAGGTACATCGATGTTTAAAGCACTTCTACCCCTATTAAAAGAAAGATAAACACAATGATCTCATTATCATTATTATTTCAAGTATTTTCGAAGTAGTCTGAGGACACATCAAAATCAAGAAATAAACCAATTTATTTTCGCTCTAAACATTTCGAAGAGGATATTAGTTGCTTAATTCGGAAGTATATTTATAATACAGAGATGAGTTTCTTCCCAAACTTTAAATTAGGAGTTCTATCTTTTATCTTCGGTGATATTCTAGTTGTCTTCTAACAAAATCAGAATTGGAGTCGATACTGGTGGAACTTTCACGGATTTTACTATGTTAATTAAAGGTGAAATTTATGCTTGGAAAGTTCCAACAACACCCGAAGACCCTTCAAGAGGCATTATTCAAGGTTTAGAGAATTCAGCAACACAATTTGATTTTACTATGTCGGATATTGAACTTATAGTTCATGGAACTACAATTGGTACAAATGCGTTTTTGGAAGACAAATGCCCACCAATTGGTTTTATCACCACTAGAGGTTTTAAAGACATAATCGAAATCGGAAGACAACAAAGATCAGAATTATACAATTTAAAATTCCAAGAGAGATATCCAATATCATTCAAAAGTGATTTTCTCTTTGAAGTTGACGAAAGAATCAATAAAAATGGAGACATAATCAAAAAGCTGGATGTACAATTCATAGACAATGTTCTCCCTGTTGCAAAAGCTAAAGATATTTCTACAATTGCTATATCCTTGCTTTTTTCATTTCTTAATCCAGTACATGAAAGAAATATACAAATAATTCTAGATGATTATGATTTAGATGCTTTTATATCCTATGACATTTGTCCTCAAATCAAAGAATATGAAAGAGCTGTTACTACCATTATTAATGCAAAAGTTAGTCCAGTCATTGGTTCTTATCTATCTGATTTAAAATCCAAGTTAATTAAAAAAAATATACTATCTCCACTTTTGATCATGCAATCAAATACAGGTATGTCTGATGTAAAAACAATAAGTCGCATGGGAATTCAAACTCTTTTTTCGGGTTTAGCTGGTGGTGTTCTAGCTGCTTCACAGAGTTTAAGGCATCTCAATCGACAGAACCTTGTTTCTCTCGATATAGGGGGTACTTCTACTGATGTTTCAGCTCTAATTAACCAACCTATTATTCTTGGTTCTAGATCGTTTTCTGGTTTTCCAATTATTGCTTCGCTGGTTGATGTTGAAACTATTGGTAGTGGAGGTGGGTCAATCGCAAAATACAAAGATGGTTTACTAACAGTAGGACCAGAATCTCAAGGTGCAAATCCGGGTCCCGCATGTTATTCACTTGGAGGTGAAGAAGTAACACTTACTGATGCCAACTTGTACCTAGGGTATGTTCATTCAGATAATTTTGCAGGAAATTTAAAAATTGATATCAATAAATCCATTCACCAATTACAAGGGCTTCTTGCGGATATAAAATCCTCCTCTTATGATTTAAATATTGAAACAATAGGCGACTTAGCATTAGCCATCCGTAAAATATTGAACAACAACATTGCAAATGCTATTCGTGTGGTGACTATTCAAAGAGGATTAGATCCCAGAGATTTTTCTCTACTTGCTTTTGGGGGTGCTGGTCCAATGCAAGCATGGGAGATAGGTAAGGAATTAGAGATGGAAGGAGTCATAATTCCCCCACTACCAGGAGTATGGAGCGCATATGGTCTTATAAGTTCAAATATTAAACACAAAAAGACCTTATCTTACTTAAAGATAATAGAAGACATTATTCTTTCCGACATTAACGATACATTCCTACAGTTGAAATCAAAATTGGAAGAAACTCTATTTAACGAGGGAATAAAAGACAAACAACAAATTTTCAATTTTTCAGTTGATGTACGATACTTAGGTCAAGCTGACGTTTTAAATCTTAACATACAATTTCCATTAACAAAAAAAGAACTTAATCTCATTGAAAAAAAATTTCATGAACTCCACAATCAAAATTATTCATGGATGGATACATCGCTTCAAATTGAAATTGTGAACATTTCTGTGGAAGGTGTTGGACTAGTTTCAAAAATACAGGTGAAAAAATTAGAAGAAGGAACAAGCATCCCACCGTCTAATGCACTTAAGGGCTCAAGGACAGTAAATTTCAATGGTATTTTGCAAGAGACCCCAATATATCATAAAACAGAATTAAAAGCAAACAATAAACTTGAGGGACCTTGTATAGTTGATCAACTTGATACTACTATTATTATACCTCCAGATGCAGAAGGAACAGTAAACCAGTTCGGTTATATAGTTATGCAGGTGAAGAAATGAATAATAATATTAACTTAATTGAAGCTCAGGTAATAAATCAAGCACTACGGAATGTTGCATTAGAAACCGGTATTGTTTTACAACGATCAGCTTTTTCCCCAAACATACGAGATCGGTTAGATTTTTCAAGTGCAATAATGGATGACCAAGGTAGGTTAATTGCTCAAGCTGAACACATTCCTGTTCATTTGGGTGCCATGCCAGAGTCTGTTAAACATATCATAAAAGCAGTAGGCAGAACAAATATCAAGGAGGGAGATATTTACATTGCCAACAACCCATATTTAGGAGGAACACATTTGCCAGATATTACTGTCGTTAAACCTATATTTTTTGATAATAAAATAGTTGGATACATTGCAAATCGATGTCATCATGCAGATGTAGGAGGGATAGTTCCGGGTAGTATGCCGGGGGGCAATTATACTCTCAAAGAGGAAGGATATATCATCAATCCAACAGTTTTAGAAAGAAATAATAGATTAAATCAAGAGTGGCTAGCTGATTTTCTTTCCAATGTAAGAGTGCCAAGAGAGAGAAAGGGAGATATTCAAGCACAATTGGCTTCAACAAAAGTTGGAGAAAAAAAAATGCTTTCAATCCTTAAAAAATATTCACTCTCACGGGTTCAGAAGGTTATAGAATTCCTAAATAAACGTTCTAAAAATGCTACTCTAAAACTAATATCAAAGATTCCAGAAGGGAAACATATTTCTTTCACTGACTATATGGACGATGATGGTGTGTCTTCCACAACAATACCCATTTCTGTTATATTGAAACGGAAAGCCAATACCTTAATTATTGATTATTCTAAAACCGCCCAACAAGTCAAAGGAAATATTAATGCACCTCATGCAGTTACACTTTCTGCTACTTATTATATTATCCGTTGTTTAGTTTCTCTAGAATATACTACAAATTATGGATTGTATGAACCATTGAAAATTATCACAAAAAAAGGATCTTTACTTGACCCCTCCCCGCCTGCAGGAGTAGCTGCCGGCAATGTTGAAACAAGCCAAAGAATTACGGATGTTCTACTAGGCGCTTTTTCTACTGTTTTTCCAGATCTGGTACCAGCTGCAAGTAGCGGTACAATGAATAATATTATCATTGGAGGCACCAATAAAGAGAAGCAATTTACCTATTATGAAACGATAGCCGGAGGAATAGGTGCTGGAAAGAATTATCAGCCACCAAATGCAAAACATAGTCATATGACAAATACTAGAAACACCTCAATTGAAGTATTAGAAACCTACTATCCGCTTAGGGTTGAGAAATATGCTATCAGAACAAACTCGGGGGGTGAAGGTATTTGGAGAGGGAGCAATGGAGTACAGAGAGACATAATTCTCTTAGCCGACGAAGCAATATTATCTATTCAAAGTGAACGGAGAAAAATAGCCCCATTTGGTCTACATGGCGGACAGGAAGGGAAAAAAGGGAAAAATATCTTAACAACACAAGATCATGAGATAGTTTTACCTTCTAAAATTACAAGAAAAATTAAGAAAGGAGATAAAATTAGCATTTTGACACCGGGAGGAGGAGGGTTTCAAGCAAAAAGATAAAAATCTATCATCCTATGATATTATGATGCTAGAGAGATTACTGAAAAAATTATTGATACATATATTCACCAATCAAAAGCCTAAGAAGGTCACAGACAAGACTTTGAAATTAGAAATTGATTCTCATTTACCTATTAAAGAAAAAGTCAAACAAATACTTTCAAAAATGTCTTTTGATGAAAAAATAGATCTTATAACGGGTGAGAAAATGTTTGCAATCTCACCTATAGAAAGGTTGGGTCTATCACGTGTCTGGTGTTCTGACGCTTCTTCGGGGATAAGAAGTTTTGGGAGATCAACTTCATTTCCTGCTTTAGTTGCGCTTACTGCAAGTTGGAATCGTGAATTACTTAACGAAGTAGGTCAAATAATTGCTGAAGAATGCAGGGCTAAAGGTATATCTGTTTTATTGGGTCCTGGTGTGAACATCTATAGAGTACCTACAAATGGACGTAATTTTGAATACATGGGAGAAGATCCACATCTAGCATCACAGTTGGTTGTACCATATATTAAAGGCGCCCAAGATCGAGGAGTTATAACTACCGTTAAACACTTTGTTGCTAATAATTCAGAATATGATCGCCATAGGATGAACAGCATTATTGATGAGAGAACTTTAAACGAAATCTACTTCCCAGCTTTTAAAGCAGCAGTACAAGAGGGAAAATCAAAAGGCATAATGTGCGCGTATAATCTTCTTAATGGTATTCATTGTAGTGAACACAAGAAACTATTAACTGACGTATTAAGAGAAAGATGGGGGTTTAATGGTTTTGTAATAAGTGATTGGAACTGCCTATACAGCACCGAGGGGCCTATGAAAGCAGGACTTGATTTAGAGATGCCCAAACCAAAATATTACTCGAAGAAAAAGGTTGAACAAGCACTAGTTGCAGGAGATATTACACTAGAAGCCGTAAATGAAAAAGTGAAAAATATTCTTCGTTCATTATTTGAAATTGGAGCCTATGAAAGGCCAGTTAAGGACAAAGATGCATTGGAATTTGGAGAATATCATGATGAAGTAGCCCTAAAAGCAGCAAGAGAAAGTATTGTCTTGTTGAAGAATCAAAATAATCTCCTACCTATAGATCCAAAATCCAACAAAAAAATTGTCATATTGGGAAGAAATGCCACATCCACTCCAACAACAGGAGGAGGATCATGTTATGTTAAGCCTTACAAAACACGGAACATATATCAAGCAATAAAATGTACTCAATCCAATCATACTATTAATTTAATCAAACAGAAGAAAGGAAAGATTAGTAACAATTCAAAACAGTTAGTTGGTAAGGCAGATTATGTCATTCTTTGTGTTGGTTTCACTAATGAAGAAGATAGTGAATGTTGGGATCGACCATGGAAAATGACCAATAATCAAAATGAATTAATTCAACAGGTTTCTTCATTAAATGAAAATACTATTGTGATATTGAGTGCAGGTGGAGGTATAGAAACTGAATCTTGGGTTCACAAAATCCCTGCCCTTATACATAGTTTTTACTTGGGACAAAGTGTAGGTGATGCAATTGCAGATGTAATTTTTGGAAAAACTAACCCTTCAGCCAAACTACCATTCACCATGGCTAAAAAATGGGAAGATATCTCAAGTACCAAATTTTATGTTGAAAAACCGCAAACAACTAGTTTTAATAAAATCAGACAGAGAACAAAAGAAAAATTTAGGTTTTATTCATCCATCACTTTAGAATATAAAGAAGGCATAATGGTGGGATACCGACATTTTGATACCGCAAATATAGAACCACAATTCCCTTTTGGACATGGGCTTTCCTATACAAAGTTTGATTATATTGATTTAAAATTGAACAAAAAGTCGTTATCAAGAGGAGATACTTTGAAAATGGATATAACACTAAAAAACACTGGCCCAAGAAGAGGTAAAGAAGTTATACAGGTGTATGTTAAAGATATAAAAAGTAGTGTTGTACGACCAGAAAAGGAATTAAGAGGATTTGCCAAAATTGATTTGAAACCTGATGAAGAAAGGAAGATAAATATTGAAATACCAATTAATAACTTTGCTTTCTATGACGTAGAGACTAAAGAATGGGTGGTCGAAGAAGGAGAATTTGATCTTCAAGTTGGTTCATCATCTAGAGATATAAAACTGAAAGAAAGAATTATAGTTAAATAAAAACAACCACCTAAGTTCACCTTTTTCCTTGTGTAACATAATAAACCACATATCGATCTTGAAAAAGTATAAAATAACATTTAGATTCATTTAAGGGTAGTCCATTAAACATATTACGTGTATTAGGTGAGTTAAAGGAGCAAATATAATACTTAAATAATACAAAAATATAACTATTTTTTCTGTCTGATCTTGCCATTATTATAAGAGATTCATCAGTACGTATACATTACCTAAAGTATAGACAAGTAGATAAGCTATGTTGTTTAAACTATAATCACGAATATCAGTGAATAAAAAAAGATATAATAAAAAACAGAGTATCTGAAAAATATTAAAAGAAAGTAGGCTCAGTTTCAAACTGCCGTTTTGGTTTTTCCATTTTCTTGGTTTCTTTTGGAGATAGAATTTCTATCAAGTCATAGTTGCTTGTTCCCATTCCCATTTTTTCTGCAAACCTCACTGTCTCATAAGGATCCTTATAAGGTCCATGAACTCTCGTAAATGGATGAACATTTTCATCTGGGTCAACATGTTTTATGAATTGAGGTATAGCTTTTTCTATTAACCCCTCTTTTTTTATGAGATCTAACGAGACTGTTTCCACGGCCACAATATCTTTTGATCCTACTATTCCAATATCATTCACTATGGGGGGTTGACCCATCCCTAAACAATCACAATACATTGTTATGTCAAGCAAGAAGTTTAGATAAATTATTTTTTCGGGATCAAATGTATCCAATACTTTTTTTGTTGATATTGCCATCATTTCTTGAAACGCAGAATAACTCTCTCTTGGTAATTCTATTGCACCAACATCAGAGTCAATTTCCAGACACACGCCACATTGATGACAGTCATGCCAATTCCGGGATAATTCGTTCTTTTTTTCATCATAATTTAGTGCGCCGTAAGGGCAATTTTCCACAAGTTTTTGTATATGTTCAGATGAAGCATTTTCTGGATGAAAATATTTTTTATAATTTGCCACACCATGTATTTTTCGCCATCTTGTTGGTCCTGAATAAGCGCCTAACGCAAGATTTTTTATGGCCCCCCCATACCCGCAAGCACCATGCCCCTTAACGTGACTAACATCGATTAACACATCTGCATCTTTTAATACCCCTCCTAAGTCTAAGGTTTCAAATCCCTTGAAATCTATTTTTACGGGAGTAGTATATCCGTCTTTCACACCTGCAATAGGTATCAAGGGGCATCCGCAAGTCTCTCGTGTATATCCACGCTTATAAGCATTGTATACAGCTGTAGGATTGTCAGTTATAAATGGGAAGGCATCAAGTTTTTTGATTTTTTCAACTATTCGCCGAATAAAAAAGACAGGTATCGTTTGATAACCATCTCTAAATCCCAAATGCATCTTTACCGCAACTTTGTCTTTAGGTTTTATTGTGGATTTATCTATTAGTTTTTCTACTATTGTATCAACTTTAGCTGCAAATGAAGCAAATTGTGCCAATTGTCCATGTTGTACTGAACCAAAGTACACTTTAGCTTTTTTCTTTTCTGACATATCAATATATTAGATGGGTTTTTTTTAAACATATTGTAAATGGTTTCTCAAAATAGATCCTTGAGCATAATATGCGTTGTTCAACCTCTCAAATACCAAACATTGCCTACAAAGTATTCTTTATTATCTATTCTAATTTAAAATCAGCATATATCATACATTCTTGTAGCTAACTTTTATACTTTTTTTGCTTATCTTCTCTATACTTTCAATTTCTCTAATAAGGATATTTTTTTCTTGTTTTGTTACAACATCAAAATCATAATATTCGTTTCTATATTTTAGTTTGTGGTCTTTCTTCCATTTTCTAATAAACTCTTGGTGTTTCTCTAATCTCTCCCTAATTATTTTATTTGCGAGTCCCACAAAATCCTCTAATCTTTCTTCAATTACATCTAAAAAGTGCTTATCAATTTCTACACCAATGCTATTTCTAGTACTAGTTATAGCTGCTAGAATGGTTGTTCCAGTACCTAAAAAGGGGTCTAATACAACATCATTTTCAATCGAAAACATGTTTATCAATCGATATGGAAGTTCAAAGGGATAAGCACCACTTCTTTCTCTTGTTTTTCCCTCCAATAATTGATTTGTACCAGTGAATAACCAGAGATCACTAAACCATCGATTTCTTTCTTCCCAGAAGTAGGCACTATTATATCTTTTTTTCTTTTCTTTTTCAGATATAAATAGCCTTCTTGATCCCTTTCTAAAAATGAGTATATGTTCGTGTTCTAATGTCACATATGCACTTGGAGGTAACATTCCCGATCCCATGAATTTTGTAGGTGAATTCGTAGGTTTTCTCCATAAGATAGAGGGGAGGAGATGAAAACCCAAATCCAAATATGTTTGTATTATTCGAGAATGTGACGGATAAAGACAAAAGTGTTTCCCTATTTTTTGTGTTGCGTCACCAATGTTTATACAAACTATACCTCCCTTTTTTACCACTCGTGAGATTTCGATCCAAACAGTATCTAATTCTTTATGCATTAATTCAAAAGCGAGAGACCCGTTCTTATCCTCTAAAGCTTTTTCTATTTTAGGGTTCAAGTGTGTAAATAATTCATTCCACATTTCTACCATTGGATAGGGAGGAGATGTTACTACTAGATCAATTGAATCATCAGATATTGATGAAAGATCTTGTGCATTAGCTATTAGTATTTCATGGTTAGTCTTCATAAGCATCAATAATAAGAGAGTATTAAAGCATGTAAAAATTTTATCTTAATAGAGTTTAGACCCACAGTTAACGCAAAACTGTGCCGTGTCTGTATTAACATGACCACAATATGGACAATATGCATTTTCAGCTGGTCTTATGTGTTGGGCTTTTTGTTTCCTTGGTACTTCACTAAATTTTGGCGCAGGATGATAATCTGAGGATTGGCTCAATAATATTTTTCCATTATCAGGATCATATCTATAATTTATTTTTTCTTTCATTCTAAGATCCATTAACACCCTTAAAAGATTTGATTGATTAATACCGGTCTCACGTGAAAGTGTTTCCACTTTTACCGAAGTGTAATTATAACTCCTTATAGTAGAAAGAACGCGTTCTCTCATCCTTTTATCATTCATGTACTGACCAATGGCTCCAGAAAGGGATAAGAGACCAGGGATAAATAACCAATATCCCCAATTTGATAAGCCTAAAAAATCTATATTTGTATAACGAAAAACAATCGATAATGTTCCAAGTATGATAAAGAACATACCTGACCCAGATAAAGAAAATCTACCCTTGTAAGATTTTTTATAATAATACCTTGTATCGTTCATTTTATTTCATGCATAGAAGTTTTACAGTTTATATAAATATAAGTATATAAAGAAAAAATGAAGAACTAAAGTCTTCGTTTGAAAAAGTCAAGAACCGTCTTATAACCACGTATTCGATATTCTTGGTCTGTACTGCCCCCATGTCCTATATCGCCGTATTCTACATATTCAAAGGTTTTTTTTCCTTCTCTTCCTTCTTTCCACCCAATTTCAATTAAATTGTCTCTAAAAACTCTTGCTTGAGTTATAGGACACCGTGGATCATTTATTCCATGGAATATTAATAGTGGCGCTTTAAGTCCTTCTATATGATTGATTGGCGATCTTTCTTCATATAACTCTGCTTCTTCTTCTGGTTTTCCAAATAACAAATCTAGATAATACTTAAAATGAGGCATACTTTCTTCATATAATCTTTTCCAATCTGTTATACCCACTATTGCAGCTCCTGCCTTCCATATTTCTGGTTCCTTAACCATAGCATAAAAAGTCATATATCCGCCATAACTTCCTCCATAGATGCCAATTCTTTCAGAATCCACATAATCAAATTTTCTCATATATTCTGTAGCTGCTACAATATCTTTTAGATCCCCTCCACCTATGTCTTTTATATTTAATTCTTCAAATTCTTTCCCATACCCTGTCGAGCCTCTGAAATTTGGTTTGATCACAATGTAACCTTCATTCACGAGTACTTGATCAAACATGCTAAAATTTCTAAAATATTGTCCTGTTGGACCACCATGAACATCAACTATTACAGGATACTTTTTTCCATTTTCAAGATTCTTTGGTTTATAGAGTACAGCACCTATCTTTAGCCCATCAAATGTTTCATACTCTACATATTCATCCTTTACAAAGAAAATTTCAGGTATATCGCTTAAATCAGGCGATATTAACTCTTCATATTCATCGTTTTCAAGATTGTATTTGACTAATGTGCTTGGTTGTATGGAGCTGTTCAATCTTACAATGAGATATTTATCATCTTTTGTTACACTAAGTCCAGCAGCTATTCCTGGTGGAAACTTTAGTTCTCTCTTTTCACCAGATTTAATATCAAAAATTAGTGGTCTTATAGTTGCGTTCATATTTCTTAAAGCTATTAAGTGTTTGTTATCATTTGTAAATTTTCCCCCTCTCATTTCGTATTTTCCATCAGAGAGCCAGGTTGTCTTTCCTGTTTCAAGACTATATACACCCAGTTGATAATTACCTGTATGATTTGAAAGAACTCCAAGATATTTTCCATCATTTGAAATGTCTGTTGCTCCATCAGTACAGTCATCTCCAAAACTAATTAATTTTCGTTTGTTAGAGCCATCAATATCCATAATCCATGTATCTAAATTTCTCATGTCATCAGTATCATTGTATCCAAATAGGATGTAATCATTTTGTTTGCTATACATTCCTCCTTGAATGGGTTTAGGGAAGTTTGTTAACTCTACAATTTCTGCTGTTTTTAGATTATATTTAAACAAATTAACTTGTCCATTGCGTGTTGAAGAAAACAAGAGATAGGTACCATCTGGACTTGTATCAATAGCATATTCCTGGAATTTTGGAGTGTCAGTAATTTGTGTTACGTCACCCGTTTCAATTTCAATACTATATAAATTATGTTGCTCATCTCCATTTACATCCCTTGCAAATACTATTGATTTATCATCACGGGTCCAAACATATCCAGCTCTAATAGTTCTAGGGATATCACCATTGCTTATTTGTCGATAATTATGAGTTTTAATATCCATCACATAAAGTTCTAAACGACCAGTTTTATCCCAATAAAAAGCCATTTTATCCTTTGCATGATTTAATTTTGTTAAATAAAATCTAGGCATACGGTTTAATTTTTCGAGTAAATCAAATGTCATACGAACAATATGGTTCCGCTTATAAAAAAGATTACGAAAAAACATGCAAAATAGCCTCAAATATATCCAAAAGAAAACGAAAACACAGTTATGAAAGAAAATCAGATTAAAAAGAAGTTGGTGGAGCCCACGGTGTGATTTGAACACACGGCAACCAGATAACTGATTAGGTTATCTGTCGGGATAATACCAAACTTCAGTCTGGCGCTCTCCCGGGCTAAGCTACGTGGGCAAAGAGTTGATTCAGGGAAGTTTTCTAAATCACTTATCTCTGTTGCTTTTATTATCTATTAAAAATCTTGCGTTTTTAATCTTAATTATTTATATACCATAATAACTTTTAACGCGAAGTTCACAACTATCACTAGAAACAAGAATAATATATTTACATAAAATTCAACAATACTTTCAAATTCAATCATTCAACAATACTTTCAAATTCCAGTCGACAGACTATACTTGATTAAAACTAAATGCTGATTGAATAATATTATGTAAAAAATGGAGCCCCGAAGGGGAATTGAACCCCCGGCCAACTGATTACAAGTCAGACGCTCTACCTCTGAGCTATCGAGGCGTAAAGTTTTTAATTTTCGCGAATAATCTACTTCATTATTCTGTTTGGAATGGATAATCTCCCTATAAAAAATTTTTTCATCTAGTACTAATAAATCATATTCAATATAATTTTAGTGAAGGCGTTGTAAATATTGTTTTTAAACCATCAATTTGAATATTTTACGCATTACGCACTATCGGCAGTTACTATTTCCATTAATCCTAATACTTCATTCAATTTTTTTTCTAGATCTACACCAACTATTCCTGCTAATGCTAATGTACTTAGTAAACTTTCTATCAATTCGTCTTCTATACTAGGATCAGACTCTAGTCCTTCACAATCTTGCATTATTTGATTTGCAAAAGCATCCAACATTCGCTCTCCTATGATTCTTGAAGGTATTTTTGGTATAGTTACAGTTTGTATTCTTTTCATACTATTTCGACTATTGATCAATTCCATCAATTTCTGTTGTGCATCATTTATTGTAACCATTATTCTCACAGAACCTATACAGTTTTTCCTATATATAGTAAGTACTATAATATTATTACTTATAAAAATGTCTATTATATCTGTGGAGATATTAGCGTTTCCACATGAAAAAAAGAGAGTTCTATGAAAATAGATGTCCATTCAAAATATGGGTTTCCCACGCCCTAATAACAAAAAGGAATATTTTCCACCCGAAATAAGGGGGTACGTGACTTTAAACGGTTTCGAAAATTAAAGAAAGAGATGATGATTTATGTCGGGAAATTAGATTCCGAGGTTCGAGGAAAAAATGTAATACCACCATATATATGCGTGTAACAAAGTCTAGCGATATTTGTGAGTAATTGGTTTATTAACTTCTAACCAATAATAAATGAATGAACAAAAAACGGGATAATCGAAACAAATAAAAAAGGAATCAAACAAGAAGGAATAGAAATCCTAGCTATAGAATGTTTTAACTAGGGCCGATAGTTTAGCTCGGGATAATGTCTCGCTTGCACCGAGAAGGTCGCGTGTTCAAATCACGCTCGGTCCACCATTTTCTTAAACAAATATTTTTTAACAGGTTTTCATCGCAATAGAGCCCTTTACTTTGTTTTTTACAGATTTACTTACTAACCAGATTAATGATAAAACGAAATGCTTTTGTAAATAAAAATAGAAAGAAACAAGCAATGATAAAAGTATATAACACATTGACAAGAGAAGTTGAACCCTTTAATCCAATAGATACAAAGAATATACGTTGGTACAACTGTGGCCCTACGGTATATGATCAACTTCATATCGGTCATGCTCGTTCTGCTGTTGCATTTGACACCATTAGACGTTATTTTCTTTTTCGCGATTTTGATGTCCAATACATAATGAATTTTACGGATATTGATGACAAAATGATTAAAAGAGCCCATGAAGAATCTCGTTCTGTTATGGAAGTTGCAGAAGAAAATATTTCGTACTATTATCGTGACATGGGTAAATTAAATGTACTTGATGCCACCCTTCATCCTCGTGCTATGTTACATATTCAACATATGATTAAGTTCATTCAACGTTTAATAGACAAGGGATATGCATATGAAAGTAATGGAGATGTTTACTTTGATATAAGAAAATCGGATGAATACGGGAAACTATCAGGTCAAAAACTTGAAAGCGTATTAGATGCCACAGAAGATTCTACCAATCCCAATAAACGTTTTCCTGCTGATTTTGCACTATGGAAGCAAAAAAAAGAAGGGGAACCAGCATGGTTTTCTCCTTGGGGTGAAGGAAGACCAGGATGGCACATTGAATGTAGTGTTATGTCTACTACATATCTCGGAGATACACTCGATATTCATAGTGGAGGACAAGACCTTATTTTCCCACATCACGAAAACGAAATCCTTCAATCAGAATCTGCTACTGGAGAAAGATTTGTAAATTATTGGTTACACAATGGTTTTGTCCAAATAAATTCGGAAAAAATGAGTAAATCATTAGGGAATTTCATCACACTTTCTGAGTTATTTAAAAAATATTCTCCCAATGCAATTAGGCTTTACATACTTATGACACATTATAGGCAACCTATTGATTTTACAGAGGCAGGATTAAAACAAGCAGAAATAACAGCTGAACGGTTATTTAGTGTTTTATTATTATCAAAAAGTTATGCAGAAGATATAAAACCATCAGATTCTTTGAATGAAACAGAACAAAAACTACTCAAATCTATTCAAAATTCGGAAAAAACATTTATTGAAGCAATGAATAATGATTTCAATACTAGTGAGGCATTAGCAGCTGTTTTTGGCTTAGAAAAAGACGTAAATGACTATCTTCGTAATGCAGACATAATAAATTCAAGCATAATGAACAAGGTAGATGCTTTTTTTGATAACTTTCGTTATGTTTTTGGACTATTTCCCAAACTAGGCGAGTTTGAATCACTGAGAACAATTGAAAAATTAGTGGAGTTACTGATCTCTTTAAGAAAAGAGTTTAGATCACAAAAGAAATGGGAAAAAAGTGACAATATAAGAGAAACATTAAAGGCAGCGGGAATTGTATTAGAAGACAATCCAAAAAGAGTTTTATGGAAATTAAATAACCTTCATATTGTCGATTAAGATATTAGTTCATGCTAATTTTTTTGTTTTCCTTTTCCTTTTTCGTTTCCTTTTCTCTTTTATCAGATATTTTTTGGTCTACCAACGTACTACCCATATCAATTAGTATGCCATAGGCGATACCAGCTATAAATGTAGGTGTGTCAAGAAATGCGGTTGTAAAATAGAATGCAAGAGAAATAAAAGTGCCAAGAAGCATACCCCTAAAGCAAACATTGAACCAGTAATATATTCGATCTTGAGTGAAAATAAAATGATCACTACTGACCCCAATAACTAATCCCATGATAAAACGATTATACCATAGAGCGAATAATAGTAAGGAAAGGTTACCAGAAAATGACGAGGTGAAAATACGTGTTCTAGCGCCAATTACGCAAACAATACCTAGGATAGACCCTAAAAGAATGGCTGTGAAAAGTTTTTTTAATTTATACATAATGTTTCATAAAAAAGGATAAAGAAGCTTATATAAACTATGTGAAAAAACAAAATAAGTGTAAAAATAGAAAGAAAGAAAGAAAGAAAGAAAGAGAGAGAGAGAGAAAAAAAAACCATATTAAAGAAAAAAGTCTCATCGAACATTTTTTAAATAACTATGAGCGAACAATCATACTGAAAAAGGTGAATAGCATGGATATGGATTTAAAAGATAGAGACTTATTAACACTGGCAGATTTTACACCAGAAGAGATAAGATACTTACTAGATGAGGCTACAAGATTCAAAAAAGAGTTTAAGGAATACAAAAGAGAAAAACCCCTAGAAGGTAGATCACTTGCAATGATATTTCAAAAAAGATCAACAAGAACAAGAGTATCAACAGAAACAGCAATGTACTATCTAGGAGGACATGCAGTGTTTCTAAGTTCATCAGATATTCAATTGGGGGCAGGAGAAACAATAAAAGATACAGCAAGAGTACTATGTAGAATGAATGATGGAATACTAGCAAGAGTATATGAACACAAAGATGTGGAAGAACTAGCGAAATATTCAACAGTACCAGTGATAAATGCATTGTCAGATAAGTACCATCCATTACAAATATTAGCAGATCTACTAACAATAGAAGAAAAAAAAGGACACCTAGAAGGACTAAAACTAGCGTGGGTAGGAGATGGAAATAACGTGATTAACTCACTAGTGATAGGATGTGCAAAGATGGGAGTAGACGTGGCAGTGGCAACACCAAAAGGATATGAAGTAAAAGAAGAAGTGAAAAAAATAGCAAAAGAAATAGCAGAAGAAACAGGAGTAAAAATAATACATACATATGAAGCAGAAAAAGCAGTAGAAGAAGCAGATATAGTGGTGACAGATACGTTCGTGAGCATGGGAGAAGAAGAAGAAGAAAAGAAAAAAATGAAAGCATTCGAAAAATATGTGGTGACAGAAGAACTAGTGAAAAATGCAAAAAAAGATTATATATTTATGCACTGCTTACCATATAAGCATAAGGAAGTTGTCGAATCTGTTTTTGAATCGCCTAATTCTGTTGTTTTTGACGAGGCTGAGAATCGTCTCCATACTGTTATGGCTGTTCTCAACGCTCTTATTCTCTAATTTTCTTTTTTTTCTTTCTTTCTTTCTTTTTCATTCTTTTTCTACCCCGTATTTTTCACCTAAAGAACTAATTATTTTCTTTATTTTCGGTATGTCCCCTATTTGATATGTTTTTGTCCCTTCAATTTTTGCTAATTCTTTTCTTATTTTTAGTCTTTCCTTAATTTCTGGTATTTTTTCAACTTTTTCTGCTAGCAAAAATTTTTCAATTGCCTCTTTCATCAAAATAGCCATCCAACTTTTTTCTCTTTCATCAACACTTTCATTTTTTTCACCAATTAATGGCAATGGGTTAAACATTGTACACCCCAGCAGCGTTTTTGCTTTTGTTGTTCTATAATCATATTCCTTCCTTATTCCATCTAGAGACACATTTCTCTGTTTCACATTTGTTGTTTCAGAGTAATCTTTTGCATCTACTGGAGTGATAACATACCCCTGTAACAAAATCTCCGTACCTCCCCCCAATGCACTTGGTACATGTCTTCTTGCATCCTTAAATTGATTTCCAAATGACCTATGGGTTAGGTAAAAGACATCTAATAACGTCCATAATTCAATAATTATTGCCATTTTTATTGGATGAATAGAGCTGGTTTTTAGTATTTTCAATTGTTTACTTGTTTGTGTCCCAAACTGAATATTTTCATTAGTTTTTCTTAGAACTCCGTTATCTCCACACAAAATTTTCATTGTTTGTTTGCCTAATATATCCTGCAATTTATCACGTAAGTTTGTTTCTATTTCTTTTTCCAGAAGCTCTTTTAATATGAAATCATATTTCAGAAAATTAATTCTAAAGGTTCTCTTAACAATCTGAAATATAGAAGCTCCAAATCTATTTTGACTTGTATTAATTGTATTGAAAGTAATTGCGGATATAAAAATATGCGGTTCCATTCCTTTCTTCGATGCGTCGTTTATAAAGATCATTCCTTTTTTTGTCATTAAATTCAATAATCGGTTATTATTCACAATTAAATTTTCAAATCTGCTAATAATTTCACTTCTAGCTTCGGTTATTCTACATGGAGAGCCTGAATTGAGAATGTCATCAATTGCATGAATGCCACTTTCCCGCTTTTTCCTTTTCTTTCTTACTTCATTTTTATGTTCCACTATTGCACCCTCAACAATTGAACCGAAATTATCTCCTAAAAGATACAAATTACGCATGTTTTTTAGTAATTTAGTCGTAATACTATAGAAGGCTTCTTTTTTGAACACTTCGCCTTTCCCAAGATGCTTAAACTCTTCTTCTTTAAACAAATCAGACCAAAAGGATTTTTCAGTCATGAGACCTAGGTTGACCCGATCAACCACACGTAAACCGCTCATTCTATAGAAACCCCTCGTCAACTGTAATGATTTGTTTAGAAATGCAAAACCATCTCCAATTATATTATGATATTTCCTTTTGATAATATGAGCATTATACCAATCTTTTACTGCTACATTAGTGAAAAAGTCTGGTTCGGTTTCAAACTCAATCTCATGAGTATAAGTCAAAGGATTAATCACCCTGTCTCCATTTTCATCCTTTTGCGAATATAAGCTTAACAAAGGCCATTCAAGTCTTTCTTCATATACTCGTATGGTTTGGTCTAACTTCTCTATAACCATCTCTTCTTTCGTTTTGGTTTCATTTAATATGGTGGTAAGTGAATAACTTTCAAGCATGAACGAAAATAGACTACTAACAAGTTCTTCCTTTCCTTTTCTAAATAAATCTTCAATCACTTGTTTTAATTGGGATAGAATATCGATTGCATCATCTACTCTTGCCCAACCAATAACAAATTCGGTCTTATTTTCTTTTTCAGGATCTAGTATGTTTCTATTTCCCAAGAATAGCACGGGTACTTCTGCTGTTGTTAAAAATCGGTTCAATTCTTCTGCTCGTTGCTTTATAACGATTTGGGGTAGATTTTCTAGGGAACCAGCATAACAAGTTCTTAATCCTTCATCAAAAAACAATCGCATAATAGAAAGTGCGGGGATAATATTGCCGTGTTCATCAAGTAAGGATAAAAACATTCTTTCATCTTGTTCTTGTAATTTTTGAATGTCAATGAAACTATTTCCAGAGATTAAAGTTGAAATTTCGTCAAAATCATCTTGTTCATCTTCTTTGATAAAAGATACCCAAGAGTTTGTACTTGTTTCAATAATCTCATCTTTTACAGTATTAATGATATAATCAGAACCAATGCAACAATCAAATCCTATTTTTACGTCTTCCAATCGGTTATCCTGATCACCTTTATTCCATAATTCTTCATGTTTATCAGCTATCAAAACATAACTAGACCATACATACTCCGTGATACCTTCTGATGGGTTGTACAAAATATAAGCTATTCTCTCAGTAGAAAGAGGATTATATTTAACATCAAATCCATCCGAGGAAAGGGTAAAAGCTGCCTTGATTATTTTCTCATTCCCTTTTTCATCAACTAGAATAGAGGGGTACACATTAAACAACGATAATGGGTATACGTATCTACCTAAGTAAGGGTATTGAGGACTTCCGATGTAGAGTCGGTACGTTGTGTGTACTAGAACCATGTACTGTCGAGACGACAGGAACTATACACGACGCTTGTGGAGAAGAAGTAAGCCCTCATTTTGAGGCAACTTCATTGAAGCCAGAAACCATCTGCCTTTAGGCAGTGGTAGTTCACCTAGCTACCATTAACTTTTCTTGTTTTTGTTCTTTTAATTCTTTTTCACTTCTTTTATTTTTTTGGTCTATTTTTCCTGCTTCTGCTTGTTTAGCTATTTGTCTTGAGACCATTTTTTCCATTCCTGGTACATATTTGATTATTTTCATCAAAACACTATAGAACCATGGTACCACTAGTCTTTTTTTTGGTTTTTTCATTAATTCTACTATTTTTTCCACTAGTGCTTGTGTGTCATAACTTTTAGCTGCGTCTTCCCTAACATTTGCCACCTTACAAAATTCCGTGTCATGTAATGCAGGATATACTGTACTGATACGTATCCCATATTCTTTCATTTCATCTTCTATTGCTTCTCCAAACATTTTTACAGCTGCCTTGGTTGTTGAATATACCGCAAATGGAGCAGGACTGAGCTCTCCTAATACTGATGATACATTTATTATATGTCCTTTTTCTTGTACTTTCATTATTTGCGCTACTTTCTGGGTTAGTTTTATTACTGCAGTCAAATTCGTTTCAATTAATTGGTCTATTTCTTCTTCTGGTTGATCAATAAACCTATGTACTTTTCCTAACCCCGCATTATTAACCAATATATCTATCCGACCATATTTTTCTATTGTTGTTCCTATTAGATTCGCTCTATCTTTTTCTCTTCTCACGTCTCCAACTATTGGTAATACTTCAGTACCTTGTTTTTTAACCTCTAATGCCGTTTTTATTAATTTTTCAGTTCTTCTTGCTATTAATATTAATACAGGTTTATATTTTGCTAATTCTATCGCTAGTTTTTTCCCAATTCCTGAAGATGCTCCAGTTATTACTATAATTTTACCTTGAATGGTTTCCTTTTCAAACAAATTTGCAAACATTTCTTTCATATCAAATACTTACAATCCTATAAAAACACAAAAGGTAATACTTTCATTTTTCTCTCTTTTCTTAATATCAATTTTCTGTACTGTTTGTGTCTTTACATTTATTAATTCACAGAGTTATTTTACTTTAGATTGTGTTTAAATGATAACATCGAAACTGACTATTGTCATTCCCAATAATGATTTGGCTGCTACTACTATTTGGAAATATTTTTCTGATTCTGGATTATTTTATAGAACTTCTGAAATTTTTGATGAAAAACCCGTTTATGCTTTGACTGAAAATCCTGAAACTAAAATGGTTTTTTCTAGTAAAGATGGTGTTAAAACGGATCACTTAGATCAGCATATTCAAACCCATTTTTACATTTTTGCCAGTCGCCATAAATCTAAATCGGCCATTCCTGCGTTACTTATTCATTCAACGGGTAATTGGAAAGAAGCACTATTAGGTGGAAATGAGTCTCAGCTTTCTTACTCTTCCGGATTTATGATTAAAACTGGTCTTAGGAAGTTAAATGAAGTCAAAGAAAAGTTTGAATTATCCGAGTATAAAGTAGACCTTGAAGTTACACATCATGGACCTACAAACTTAGCTACCCCTCTTTGTTTTATGGAATTAGGAAGTAGTGAAAAATATTGGCAAGACGAACAAGCTGCAAAAGCTGTAGGAGTTGCTATTATTGAAACAGCAAAAACGTTCTTGAATCAGAGAAAAAAACACTTTATTTCGTGTGTTGGCTTTGGTGGTAATCATTATGCTTACCAATTTCAAAAATATTTAGAACGACATGACGAGATTATTATTAGTCATATAGCTCCAAAATTTATGATAGACAGACTTACAGAAGATATCATTAAACAGGCGTTAGATAAAACAATAGAAACACCAGAGAAAGTATTAATAGATAAGAAAGGGACAAAATCAGCACAGAGAAATAAGATTGCTGAAATTGCAGAAAAAATGGATAAAGACCATATATTCATTTAAACTATTAGTTTTAATAAATAATGATAAAGATGAGAAATACATGATCTCTGCCATTGATTTTTCTAACTCTAACTTGATTGAAAAATGCATAAACATAGCCAAAAAAGATTATTTAGATAATATTGTTTTACTTGGAGACCTATATACACCCTGTAATAAACAATCACAAGTCTTTGGTTTATTTAATTCTGAGAAGACATTAATTAGTTTTTTTGTTATATTCTACGGATTCAAAGCACCTTCAATTGTCCTACCAACACAACTTACTAAAACTCAGCTAGAAGAAGTAATAGAGTACATTGCAAAGAACATAAAAGGAATAGTTACATTTGTTGTACTTGATGAATATGTTAAAAAATTGAATCAGAGGTTTAATATCATTGACTTAAGCTCCGAGTATTGTATGTATATCAATAACGAAAAACAATTACCTGATTTAGATATTTCAAAGGTTAAACAGGCAAAAGAAAATGACTATCGAAGAATAGACATGTTTTACCAAAACATTGGTGCATATTCATATTGCTCCCTTCAACTAGAATCTGGTTTTTATCATTATATTGAAAAAAACAATCAAATCATTGCATGTGGAGGAACACATTTCGAAACAGATCAATTAGCTCACTTGGGAAATATTTATACAATTCCTGAATTCAGACGTAAGAGCTATGGAAAAAAACTAATTACAAAACTCATAAGAACCATTTTTAATTATAAGAATATCATCTCTTTATATGTAGTTAAAGAAAACACAATTGCACTCAATCTTTATTTAAAACTTGGATTTGAAATTCATCAATCGGTAAACATTATAACTGCGGAGATTTAACGCTTTATTACATATAAATCGTGTAACAGACAGTATTTAATTATAGTTTTATAGTTTCTCCAATGGAAAAAGCAGATTCAATTCCAAACAATCACCTTACTTCATTTCATCAATATATTCAACCTCAACAAGAGTGTGTTGTTTATTGCAAAAAATATGGTACAAAACAACAAACTACTGCAAAATTCTGTCAAAATTGTGGCGAATTGCTTCATAAATTAAATTAATAGATATATTTTTCCTGTTTATTTTTGATTTTTCGTTCCCAATCTGCTAACACTTAAGGATAAATTTAAAAGATAAATAGTCTTAATTTGAATAGAAAAAGTAGAGAACTATATGCGGGGATTGCCGAGTGGTCAAAGGCGCTGGACTTAGGATCCAGTCCTTAGTGGTTCGGGAGTTCGACTCTCTCTCCCCGCACCATAGACTTTTTAATCTCTACTTTAGATTGCCAAAGTTTAACTTATTTTTAAGTTTCAATCTGGTCTCTCTTGGTGTTTTTATACTTTGATTGGATACTTTTATATGGTAAATATGGCTTTCTGTACACAATTCAAAGAGGGACTTATGGATTTAGGTTTGGTTTTAATTGAATTTGATCTTACAATTGGACCGTTAATTGTTTTTAATCATTCATGTTTAAATGAAGAAGAGCTCCAGGAGTTATCATTAAAAGGCATTTCCACCCTACTAAATGGCCATGTCACTTATTCTTCCTCCCATAAATTCCGTGGTCTTTTACAACTCACCAAAGATTATTTTGTCTATGGTTTTGATCTTTCTATTCAAGATATTGAAAACAAAGAAATAAAACAAATTCCTGCTATGCTTTTTATTATTTTTCCAGCATTTTCACTTCCTGTTATTGCAGGTAATATTAAATCACTTGAAAAGATACTGATGGAGAGCACTGAATACTTAGAATATGCATCAATCACACCAGAATATGGCTTTAATCTTCTTTCTTTACTTCATGATTCTATCATGTAACCCTATCATTATTTTACTTATGAACTCTTTCAACTTTTTCAGTACTTTCGATAGTTATAAATAACTTTCCTTTTAATAGTCTAATTAGAACTCAAATAATGTGTTTATTATGACAGAAACAGAAAATAAAGAGGCTATAGCTCAAGCAACTAAACCATCTGATGAAGATGGTAATATAGTTCAAACAACTAAACCATCTGATGAAGATGATCATAAAAAATGGTCTTTTCTTGGATGGGGTCTATTGTTCTTTTTCATATGGACTATTCTTCTCATGTTCATTTTGGAAGCTGCAATTCAACCCCGAGATAGTTTAGTTGCTACTGTTATAGCCTATGGTTTGGGGATATTAGGCCTTGGTATCTATGGAGGTCTTGTACGCAGAAAACTTAAGGTAATCCTTACAGTCCCATTGCTTATAATTATAGCTTTTGGAACAGGTTTTCTTTTGAACTTCGTTTTTAATGCACCAATTTATAATCCATTTGCACCCATTTCTGAGCGAGCGGGAATATTACTTGATGCAGTTGAAACTGGATTAGAATTAATGGGTGATGAATCTCTACCGGTTGACTTTTCAATCGAAGAAGCTCGATTTTTTGCACAATTTGCTTTTGTAATTGATCTAATAATAGCTTTACCTTTGTTTATCTTTGGTACTCTTTCAATTACTATGATAGTACAGATATTTTCTGAAAAACCAAAGGTTCTAACAATATTTACTGCATTCTTTGCTTTGGTATTTCTTGTAATCGGATTAGTGATTACGCCTCTTTTACATATCTCTCTAGCTAGTATGGTAAATCTGGGGGGCAATACTTCAATGGGGGTCATTTACATGACTGCAGGTATGCAATCACTTCAAGGTTTTGAAAATGCAACTCAAGAAGACATTAACCAGGCAGTTGAAAACTTTAATATGGCGGCTAAATATTTTAGACGTGGTGAAGAAGATCTTCTTGCAATGCTATGGGTATTAGGTATGGTCCCGGACATTGGGATAGCAGCAGCAGAATTAATGCTGTTTGTTCAAGCATCACTTTTCTTATTAGATGGGATAGGTCCTTTTGTTAATGGATCATATCAAATGCATGACGGGTTTGACAAAATTGCAACATCTTTGAATCTTGATGAAAGTTCATCTTTAGAAGTACAAGGTTCTATTAAGCAACAACAGTTCATTAATGATTCGTTGTTTGATGAAGGCATAAACCAAGTTCAAGAAGGATTAGACATCTATGCAAATGACAGTCTTCCTAATTTAAGGAATGCAGCTCAAGAAATACAAGATATTAATTATAACAACATTTATACTGCATTAGAAAGCACTGGTCAAGTCGGCGACGATGTTGATTTTGAAAGTACTATGGAAGAAATGCAAGAATATATTGATTTATTTACCGAATCTATTGATGTTATTAATGTTTTGATAACTCGCCCTGAGATTAATGGAACAAAAACCAAGTTTTCAACTCTAGTCCACTTTATCTATGGTGTAAAAGACCTAATGACGGCATCACAGATCATTGGTATAAATAGTAATTTTACTGGTACTTCCAGCCACTTTACTGAAGCTTATTCCAACTTTAGCTTGGTCTATACAGATCTAGGCGTACCAGTTGTTCAAGATGCAATTGAAGGCGATGTTCCTTTTCTTAATGATACACTTAATTTCATTTATGATATGACAGGATTGTCAGCAACAGTAAGTTCTTTTGGCATCGATGTGGGATCAGTTTTCGACCAACTAGATGTGATTCTAGATGTGTTTGATGATGGTTTCCAAAATATAACTGACTATCCTGGTTTAAAGGGACAACTAGCAGATTTTGTTAGTGACACTGAAGCACTCAATGATACAGTTTATAATGTAGAGGCCAATGTTACATTCATTCAGAATAAAGCAAATGAAGAAGGTTATGGCATGTTTAATGAACCAGCAGAAGAGTTTACCAATGTTTTTGCGGAATTCAATTTAACAACCAACGTAAAAAATACTAATCTTCTAGCCAATGCTTTCTATCATCTTTTTAGTTCAATGGAATATCTCAAGGAAACACAAATACATATGAAGGCAGGGGAAGAACATTTTAATGACGACGAATTTGCTGAAGCAAAAGAAGAATTCGAAGAAGCTATTATTTCCATAAACGGTTCCATGGATGAAATGGATCAAGCAACATATTACATGGACCAAACAGATGAAGGTGGAATGGATCAGTTAGAATCAACTAGAGATTCTTTAATATCTATCAATGATAAATTACAACAAGTTGTTGTTAATCTTGATCATCTAAATGACTTAGCTGAACAAGGAGGGTCTGCAGATCCGAATGATGTAACTGGAAATATAACCCAAGTACAGGAATATTTTGAACAAATTAATGATGACTTGGATGAATTATCTGCTCAATAAATCCCCTTTTTCTATTTTTTTTGTGTGTGGTTTTTTCATAAAAATATTACTGGTTTATTTTCTCTAGTGTTAATCCAAGAAATAGCTGATAAAATGAACTTTTAAAACCTATTAGATGGCTGTTACTAGCAGAAACATTTTTACATTAAAGATTTATAAAATAGATTGCCTAAAAGGAATAACTTTTTTAAGAAGTTAGTAAAGAGAAAAATGGTAGGTTTTATGATATCTAGTGTTGTTTATCTTTCTTATGATCATAATAAACGAGAGTTTAGTGAAGTACCAAATCAAAAGAAATTCGAAAAAATTCTTAATGGAACTGTAGACGAAATCAGCAATACATTAGAAGGTCTAGGTATAGATGGTTTAATGCTATTTCGAAGGGATCAAAATGTATGGCAGCTAATATTCAGAAAAGATATGGGAATAGTAGCTCAAAGAACAGCTAGAAGACAAGCTGATACAATCAGCCGTTCAGGTTTTCTCCTTTCATCAGGTGAACGCGTTGGTACTAGAAGTAGCCTAGAACAATTAACCAACGATAATATTGGAGATCTGAGTAAATCTGTACAACAAAAATATATTGCAAGCGATTTAAGTGGATATAAAGGAGATTCAAGGCAGAACTAACTCTTTATGTTTAATATCTCTTTTTTTTGATTTGTTTTTTTTTAGATGCTGTTAAGACCAAATAAGATTAACTATTCTAACTCATTGGTATCATATTGGAAAAATTCACTATGAATCGAGAAGTTAAAAAGGGATGAATACTAAATCTAAGAAGGATATAAAATGCATACTTTTAACATAGGTTTAATTGGATTTAATAACAAATCATCTTGCATAGCTGCTACCATTACAAAGCAAAGACATATGGAATTAATAGGCATTGTAGCAAGTAATCCAACAAAATATATCAAACTAGCTGCTAGGAAAGGATATCCTATTTATGTTGAAAAAGCAGAGGATATTGAGACTTTTAACAAACTAAACATTAAAACACATGGCCTTAAAATGGATTTGTTAGCTAGAACTGACATTATTATTGATAATAGAGAACAAAAATTTGAACAAAAGAAAAGCGATTATACAAAATACAATACAAAGAATATATTTATTCAACCCACCAATATTGAACTTCTTTCAATAGGGAGTAGTTTATGCGAGGGAATAGATACAACTAATATAATACTTCCATCCTCAGAAATTATTGCAATTAATAGAATAATAGCAAGCCTAAATCAATATGTTTCAATAGAACATATTTCATCAACAATATTGGAACCTTCACAAGACAACAACATATCTGTGGCTGTGAAAGAAGAGGTAGAACGCTTAAAAAAACAAGCAGATCAAATTATCAAAGAAAGTATTTCTCTATCAAAAATCAAGGGGGCAAATCGGAGAACAGGGCTTATTACATTAGATATAACGACAACAGGAACAATAAATCTTAGTTCTCTCATTAATAGGCTAGTTGAAGAACGGAGAATTTTAACATTCAATGATACCGGGATAGAAACAACATGGGACGTAGAAGAGTATTTACTCAAAATGGACAGAATGGCGGGAAATCTATATGAAGTAGGCATATGGCCACACAAGATCAAGTACAATAATAACCATCTTATTTTAGAGATTATTTATCAGAGAGATACTGTTATTATTCCAGAGCTATTAGATTGTATACACTTAATGAAAACAGGAAAGAAAAAGTTAGAAGAAACAAATAATACTCTGGGGTTATTTAGTAAAGGGCTCCACCCATAAGAAGATGGTGGGCCTTAGCAGATTTGAACTGCCGACCATCCGGTTATGAGCCGGACGCTCTAACCTAGCTGAGCTAAAGGCCCTTTTTGTTCTTACTTTTGTATCTTCATTCATTCCTCTATTCTTTTCTTTTTAAATTTTTTCTTATTCTCTTTCTCTTTCTCTTTTTCTTACTAACCATAATTTTTTATTACCTATATGTTATTGTTTTTCTACTGATATTGGTGATTAAAAATGGATGACATTTTTTTAACTATTGTTGAAGACATCAGCTCACTTCGTATTCAGGGAGCTACAAATGTTGCAATTGAAGGAATAAAAGCTTTCTCTTCATTTGGTGAAAGATTGGATGAAAAAAATTTGGAGACTTATTTTAAAAAACTCGAACTCGCAAAAACCACTTTATCAAAAGCCCGTGCCACAGAACCTGCATTAAGAAATGGATTACGTTTTGTGCTTTATAAGTTACATGGACAAGTGCAAAGTGTATCCGAAGCTCGTTCTCTTATATCTAAACTGTCTTCAGATTATGTTAACTTATTAAAGGAAGCAAAACAAAAAGCTATTGGTTATGGCTCAGAGCGCATTCTTGATGGAAGTGTAATTATGACCCATTGTCATTCATCACTATCCACGGGGGTTATTCTTGAGGCCCATCGCCAAGGTAAGGATATAGAAGTTTTTTGCACTGAAACACGCCCCCTCTATCAAGGACACATAACTGCCAAAAAACTTATTGGAGCAGGCATACCAACAACTATGGTTGTAGATAGTGCCATGCGTTGGATAATGAATAAAGAAAAGATAAATATAGTTATTGTTGGATGCGATGCAATCACTAGTCAAGGCACGGCAATAAATAAAATTGGTACTAGACTTTTGGCTTTGGCTGCCAAAGAGATGGATATACCTCTATATGTGGCAGGTAATATACTGAAATATGACCCAGAGACAAGTATTGGAAAACTTACTGAAATCGAAATGCGTGATGGAACAGAAATATGGACAAATCCACCAAAAGGTTTGAAGATATTAAATCCCGCTTTTGAAACGGTATCACATGATTTAATTGATGGATTCATTACAGAAGAAGGGATCTTTTCACCTCCTTTGGTATACCAAATAGTTAAAGAAAGATATCCATTTATGTCTATTCATTGAAATCGAAAATATTACAATAATGATGTGATGTATATGAATGAAAGTAAAGAATTTTTAGAAGCAAAATATTATGTAGAACACAAAAATCTTAAAACAGCTGCAGAAGAAATTTGTTCTGAGGAAAGTGTTGGAACATGGACCGGTCTTACTACTATGAAACCCCATGTCGCTAAACTTCGAGCTGAGACACTTGAGGTTAATCTTGAGGGGACTACTGATGACTATGAATATGGTACTGTTACGATAGGATTTCGAGCCGAGACTTTTGATTTACAATCGGGGATCCCAAACATTCTTTCAATGGTGGCAGGTAATCTTTTTGGTCTCAGCTCTTTGAGAAACATTCGACTTCTTGATGTTGCCTTCCCTCCTGTTATTGCTAATCAATTTCCCGGTCCAAAATTTGGAATTGACGGAGTAAGAAAAATTATTGGGACGCATTCTGGCGAATTTGCTGGTCGCCCCCATATTGGAACTATCGTAAAACCAAAAATGGGTTTAACCGCCCCCGAATGGGCAGATGTTGCCTATGAAGCTGCAATTGGTGGTGTTGATTTCATAAAAGATGATGAAAATCTAGTAAATCAATCTTTCTGTCAGCTAGAAGAGAGAACCATCAAGGTCTTAGAGAAATTGGACCAAGTAAAAGAAGAAACCGAGCGAACTGTTATTCATGCAGTCAACGTAACCGCTAGACATGATGTTATGTGGGATCATATAGAAACGGCCTTAGATAATGGAGCAAAATGCTTAATGATTGATGTTTTGCTTACGGGGATTCAGGAACTGACGATGATGGCAGAAGATCAATCTATTAATGTGCCAATTCACATTCATAGAACTATGCACGCTGCAATGACGAGAAATCCTCAACATGGATTTGGAATGCTTGCATTAGCTCAATTCATCAGAATGGCTGGTGGAGATCAACTACATATTGGTAGCTATGGTCAAGGTAAGATGGATGAAGTAGAAGGAGAAACACCAAAGATCAAAGAAGCTATAACAAGCAAATTCTTTGATAAAAAGAAAGTCTTTCCTGTTGCATCAGGTGGTTTACATCCCGGCAAAGTTCCAAACCTTATCAAACATGGCGGTAAGGATCTAATAATACAAGCTGGAGGTGGCATTCATGGACACCCTGATGGAACTCGAGCTGGTGCAAAGGCATTAAAGCAAGCATTAATTGCAAGTTTAAAAGGTATTCCACTTACCGATTATGCAAAAGAACACAAAGAATTAAAGAAAGCTATTGACAAATGGGGTTTATGAGTTTAATCTCAAATCACAAAAGATCAGGAATATAGGTTGGAAACTACTTCCAAATAAAAATGAACTTTAGTGAGATAAAACGTGTACTTACTTTACTAAAAAGAGACGAACACTATATTCATATTTCATTTCTTTTATTTTGCTATTTATATGGTACTATATTTTTGCAATAGCTGATATAAGGGAAATCAATTTTTTCTATAATCAAAATATTTATAATGAAAAGATAATTGTGACACTTGTAATTAATTGAGGTTATAAAGATGGGCAAACCAATGGATTTACTAAACCAAGCAAGAGAAAAACGAGTATTAATAAGATTAAGAGGAAAAAGGCGTATGCGTGGTATTCTCAAAAATTATGATATTCATTTAAATCTTACACTAGAAGAAGCCGAAGAAATTGGCGACGAAGGTACAACAAAACTTGGACACATTATTCTTAGAGGGGACAATGTAATAATGGTTAGCCCTCCCCCAGTATAAAGGAGGATAAAAAATGACTAAAGGAACACCATCAAGAGGAAGACACAACAAAAAACATACACATATTGTTTGTAGAAGATGTGGAAATCATTCTTTTCATAGGAAGAAAAAGTATTGTGCTTCATGTGGTTTTGGAAAAACCGCAAAAATAAGAAATTATGCTTGGCATAAACATTAATAATAGAAGGGTGTAAATCACCCTCAAACTTAGGGCCGGTAGATCAGCTGGAAGATCGTTACCTTGGCAACTACAAAGAGGAGAGGTCCAATGTTGTAGCCAGATTGGTAAAGGCCGCGTGTTCAAGTCACGCCCGGTCCACCAGTTTTCTTTTAAACTGATAAAGAAAGACATTGTTAGTGTTTGTTTTTTGCATTATTACTCGAATTTTAAGATAACGCCCTAAAATTCAACAAGGGGGATTACTTGTACAACTAAAATATAAGACTAATTTTGTCAGATATTCATTGTTTGGTTTAATCAATTCTTTTTCAACGAATGCAAAAAATGCGTTTTTCTTAAAATTTTAATTACTTATCATATTCTATCGTTTTTGAATTGTTCGTGGATGTATATTATTAACTTCTTATAGGTTCTATCGCAGCACACTATCACACACAGTTTTTCAAAATTGAATTCAAGCTTATTAAACAATGTCTAAATACATTTATCTCAAAATTTGCTATAAAACAATTTCAACCTTGAATAAATTTAAATAGGTTTTTTTAATTATTAATTCTATGGAAAAATCTTATGACTCAGATTTAGCAAAATTAATGTCAGAAGCGAGAGATTTGTTTAAAACAGCTAATTATGCTGATTCCGCCAGGAAGTATCTTTCTGCCGCAAAGATGCAAGAATCTAATCGCGGATTAGAACAAGCACGTGACCTTTATCATGAAGCCATAAAAAATTATATCAGAGCATCAGAGGAAAATAAAGAAAAAAAACGCTATAGAGCTAGTGCAGAGAATTTATATGAAATCACAAAAATATATCAACACTTAGGGAACGATGAAGACAGAATAGCAGCAACTCGTGCTACTGTTGAAGATTTATTTAATGCGGCTCAAGAATATTTCATGTGGAATGAACATGAACGAGGAATATTATTAGTCGCAACAGCTTCATTTCTTCTCTTTGATATAAAGGAATTTGATGAAGCAGAGTCTCAATACCACAAATATATGTCTAAGATACAAAATGATCCAACTTTTACCAGGGCTCAACAAGTTTTATACTCTGTTGGATATGCAATAAAAGCTCTTCAAGATATTGATACTGAAGCACTATTAAATGCCCAACAACTAATTGGGAGTCATCTTATACCCGGTTTGAACCAATTAAAAGCAGATATGTTTATCCCAGGAATTGAAAAAGGTATAAAAATAATTATGGAAGAGTTTCGTTCAAAAATTAAACTTCCAAAGATAATCCCTGAATTGCATGTTTCCAGAGACTTGGTTTTAAATGAGCCTAAAGATTTAACGATAAAAATAATTAACGAAGGAGAAGGTTCTGGTTTTGATTTGAATTTGGAATTAAAAATTCCTGAAGAAATTGAAATATTGGACGGTAATGTAGACTTTCAACTAGATGAACTCAAACCAGAGGAAGAAGTAGAGCATACAATAACATTTAGGTGTATGTCAGCTACTGGAGACATCGAATATGAAATTAAAGCTAATCTTACATTCGTTGATCAACTGCAGACTAAACAATCTATGCTTATAGGTCCGTATAGTTTATACTTCAGAGAAAAAAGTTTATCAAAACAACTCGGAGAACAATTGAACACGTTGTCTGAAAAACTCACTAAATACATACAAGAGTTAGAAAACATTAAAATCATTCCTCAATCGTCAATTGAATTATTTTCAGATCTGATTTCGTCTAAGATCCAAGAAGCTGAAAGTAATCTTAAAGAAGAAGAATTTGAAGTCATAAAGGCCAATATAAGCACCATAAAGTCAATTTACAACAAAGTGGATGTTATATTAAGTGACAAATTCCTTGAATCTATATATCAAAGGAGAGAAAAAGAGATACAAGAAAAGATTAAAGAGGAAAATGACAGATTACGAGAAGAGCTTAATAAACAAAAAGAAAAAGAAATCAGCGAGAAGGTTGAAGAAGCCAAAGAGATATTAAAAGAACATCTAACTGAAGAATTCACCAATGAAATTAAAACGCTAAAAAACTCGCATTCAGAAGAACTTTCCATGCTTAAAACCGAATACACAGAAGAAAAGGAGAAGGAATTACAAGAACTAATGAATAAATTAGCTGAAAAACACAAATTAGAGATACAACAAATTAAAGAAGAAGCAAAGAAGGAAATGGAACAAGAGTTAGAAAAACAAAGAAAGAAGTTAGAAAGCGAGAAGCAAAAAGAGTTAGAAGAACAAGAAACGGTTTTACGACAAGAGTTTCAGAAACAACTTTCAGACGCGCAATCTAGAACAAATTCTAAATAACTAAAACGATTAAAGGTGGAGTTGTTCCTTTTTTACTCAATATTTTATTATCTCTTTTTTCATTGAATCAATGCTTAGAACATCATCTGTTTTTATCAGTTTCAGTATATCTTTATCAGGTTTATGTACTAAGGGTATCTCTGCCAGAATCGCTCCAGCTATTACAATTGTTTCAGCTTTATTAGCAATAAATGCTTTTGGTGCAACACCATTAATTTTTAACGCATAAATGACGTAAGAACCAACTGTTGATCCTTTTCCCTCTGGGAAAACAAAGATCTTATCTGTAATTGTTTGATTGAATATCGAGCACTTAGGATCTATTATTATTCCTGTTTGAGGGTTCACCCCGCCTAAAAAACTAAAAGGATTTTTACAAACAATTGCTTTCCCCATAACATTTCCTTTCACGACAGGTTCTACACTTATTCGCATTTAGTTATCACCGAAAATATTTCTGGTAAAGAGAGTAACAATATCTTTGATCTGTTTTCACCTTTAGAAAGATAAAAGGCAGCTTTCGCTGAATTTGTTGCAATTATAGAATGTTTTTCTTTAATTACTGGACAAACTACCATACACGTATCTACATATACTTCTCCGCCACTTCTTTCAATTTTTGAAATAATATTTTCACTTCTTGTTTCATCAAGAATTTTTTTTGATGTGAAAATCCAGAGATTAATATCATCTTTAATCTCTTTTTTTTCTAAGGAATTAGCTATCATCTCCAATTCTCTTTTACTTGCATGAGGGCAACCTATAACTACAAGATCAATTTTTCGCTTATTGGACGTGAATTGCTGTTGTACTTCTTTTTTTTCATTAAGTGTAAATTCAATTGTTTCCATGTACTTTTCAAATTGCCCATTCTTTGCTTCAGGCGTTATATCCCGTACATGAAAAAGTGGAACACTACCTGAAGCTGCCATTGCTGATGATAAAAGTTTTGCATGTTCTAAATCTAATTCTCTTATTCCCTCAAATATAGGTATTTTATCCTTATATTTCTCTCCAAACCAATATCCAAGTATTGAAAAGTCAACTAAATCAATCATATCTGTTTTTACTTTTATTTTTAATTGTGGATATCTGTTTTCACGAATGTGCATTCCATATTTTGCGGTAAAACCAGTTAATGCTGAAGCCAAAGAAGAAGGTCCGCCTTCGCGATTTGTTCTTGCACCATAATAACCATTTGCCATGATTACTGCAGAAGACTCACTCCAAGCCAAATGAGACTTATATTTTGGTTGGTATCCAATTAGATAAGGAGTACATGTTAAAGTCGGTTTTATGCCTAATTTTTCGTAATTATCAAGTATCTGGAACTGTTTATCAGCAAAATCAGCGGTAATACCCATCTCTTTCCATCTTTTTAAATCCATTCCAGCAGGATTAAGCCAACTAGGTACTTTAACTTGGATATTATCTTTCATCAACATTTTAAAAAAAGAAAATATTGCATCACCAACAGTAAAATATGAAACCCCAGCTATTTGAGTTGATTCAACAGGTACCAAACTTTCTGCCCCATAAACATCGCCTATTTTTACTACTAGTTCCATACATTTCGCTATAGCTGAACCATAAGCACCATTAAGCATCTTTTCTTGTTCTTTAGATAAAAACATCACTTTCAATTCCTTATATTTCCAAATAAGATTTTCCAAATTTACACATAGTAATAATAGGACAACGTGAGCACAAAGGCAGATTTCTTTTACATGTTTTTTTAGCGTGTTCAACAATTAACGCATGATATTCTTGGTATAAATCTACATCAACTGGTAAATTATCAACATAGATTTGTTGTAATTTTTTATAACTTTTTCCCAAATAAAAATCAATTCTTTTTGCTATTCGAAAAGTATATGCATCTATGACAAAAAATGGTTTTTCAAAGAGATAACAAAGGATTGAATCAGCTGTTTCTGGTCCAATTCCATTTAATTCAAGCAGCTCAGCTCTAGTAGGTTCTGGATTTCTTTTAAATAAATGAACCAATGCTTTAATTCTTCTAGCTTTAATTCGATAAAAACCGCTTGAATATATAAGACTCTCTAGTTCATCAATTGGAATCTGAATCAAACATTCAAGATTTGTACAGTTTGCCATTCTTAATTCATTCAAAGCCGTCTCAACATTTGTCCAAGTAGTTTGTTGGGTTAATATGGCTCCAAGTGCTATTTCTAGGCCCTCTCCAGGCCACCATTTTTTTTGTGGACCATAATATTCTAAAAATTTGTTATAAATTGATTCGATAAGCAAACTCGCACCAAATCAATTTATCTAATGGTGGGCTATTAGATTATCGTTATTCGTTTTTATACTATAGTGATAAATATTAAACTTTAAATGATTATCATTTTACATTTATTCGATAAAAGTGAGCGATAGCGAATATTATGAAACATTTGAGATTAAATGTCCTGTTTGTATGAGTGAGAACACTACTGCAATTCAAAAAGAAGTAAATATACCTTATTTCTCAAATATTTTGCTCTTTAGCTTAATCTGTAACGATTGCAAATACAAGACAACAGATTTTCTTAATACTAGCATAAAAGAACCTACAAGATATATATATAAAACTGATACAGAGAAAGATTATTCTACTAAGATAGTTAGAGGAGCCAATGGTACGATAAGATTTCCCGAAATAGGATCGATGATAGAACCGGGCCCCAATGCAGAAGGATTTATTAACAATATAGAAGGCGTTTTACGCGATATCGAAGGTAAAGCACGTTTCTTACTTAATGATGCCCAAACAGAGAAAGAAAGGAGAAAAATTCTTGACTTTATCCAGTCTATTAATAATTATATTAACAATAATGAACCAATAACAATTATCGTTGAAGATCCATTTGGCAACTCGCTTATTATTCCTTATGATCCCAACAAATTAGAAGTAATTACTTTATCCAAGGAAGAAGCTAAAAACTTGAAAACAAGTTTCAGCATTATAGATATGGAGAAGTAAACTATTTAGATAAAACATTTGTTAAAAACTTATTAATTGCCTCAAAAGCAATGTCTCTATTGGGATCAACAGTTAGAATATGATCCCCCTCTGGAATATAAACTAATTTTTTCTTATTAGTCTTAAGATCTGAATATATCCAATCACCACTTAATGGAGAAATAGTTTTATCTGTTTTCGATTGGATGATCAAGGTTGGTTTGTCAATGTCTACCATTTTTCTATGTAAACATTTCAAAAATTTAGAAACTTGATATGCTGCTGGAAGAACATCCACAGGATAAGAAAATAAATTGTTCTCTTCGTACCATTTTATTCGTTCTTCACTACGTTTTAGAGTTATTTTTAAACATGAAAGAATAGGTAAAATAAGACGTTGAAAAAGAGAGAATTTGTACAAAGCATTTATTGTGAAAACACCAGTAAAATCCATTTTTGTTGCAGAATAAAGAGAAAGAGACCCTCCAAGAGATACACCACCAATGAAGATATTATCATAAGAAGATGAATATTTATGAAAAGTTTGTTTTATATCCAAAAACCAGTCATTCCAATTTACAGACATGAGATTGCGGGGGTTACTTCCATGTCCATTTAATAGAACACCAGCACAATCATAACCATAATTCTGCAAATATGAAGCTAGAGGACGTGTTTCAGTTGCTGAAGCTCCAAATCCATGAATAAGGATTACCAAAGAATTTGTGGGATTATTTCTACTCTCAACATAATATGGTTGGGCTAATTCGCTCAAGGTTTTTTGCTTGTTCATCTTAGAATAATCCCCCCAACTTATAATTTAAGATTATTGTATTGGTTTCAGTTAAAAAATATATTTAAACGTAGAGGATTTATTACATTTTACGCAAAAAGTTTAATAATTTCTCTTTTATATTAATAAATGGTGATTAAGAAATGGCAACAGCTTTCATCTTAATAAATTCCGAAATAGGCGAAGAAAAAAGTGTATTGGAACAGCTATTAAGCCTTCCCAATGTAAATGAAGCACACGTTGTATATGGTGTATACGACTTGATTGCAAAAATAGAAGCAGACACAATGGATAATCTAAAAAGAATTGTAACAGAGAATCTCAGGGCTTTAGAAAATGTTCGAAGCACAATGACAATGATTTGTGTCGAGAAATAATATTTCATTCTTTTTTTTTCTTGTTATTTTACTTTGCTTTAAATACTTTTTTTCTGCAAAATTTTATATAAAACCAGCTATACTCTTACTTAAATGTTATATAAGATCATATTAATTGTATTAGGCTACCTATTAGGGGGAATACCCGTAGGATTGGTTATTGGAAAAATGATCAAAGGAATTGATGTCCGAAAACATGGATCCAAAAATATGGGAGCTGCCAATGTTGCACGTTTAGTTAATAAAAAAGCTGGGATAATGACAATGATTGGAGATATGTTAAAGGGGGGAATAGCAACGCTTCTTGGTCGCATATTAATTTGGACTGACCAGTTTAATAATAATAGAGTACTCAATGATCCTGGTGTCTTTTTAGCTATAATAGGCTTAGCAGCTATCATCGGGCATAGTTATCCCATCTATATTGGGTTCCATGGGGGAAAGTCGGGTAGTGTAAGTGCTGGAATTCTTCTTGGAATAAATCCTATTGCGTTTGTTATAATGTTTGGTAGTTGGATTATAGTTCTAATAATAACTAAATACACTTCCTTGTCGAACCTAATAATTGCATGGTTAATGCCCCCCTTATTATGGTTCTTCTCTGGATCTAAATTCTTTTTAAATAATAATTGGTTAGCGGGAGGTATTGGATTTATTATGCTCATTGTAGTATATTGGAGGCATAAAGAAAATATTAAGCGTTTGATAAAAGGAGAAGAGAGAAAGTTTGGTCAAAAAGAGAAGATTAAGGACGAAAATGGTACTACAAGCAATTAATAACCAGAGTTCTTTGTCATCTTCAATTTTTTTTCCATAAAATAAGATTAATTAATATCTAAATAATTATTGTTAAGTAAGATATGAAATTAACACGGAAAATAATATTGTTGGTTCTTACAACTGCAATCATTATATTTACAAGCATTAGCATTATGCTATTTATTAGGTTTCAAAACATTGAAGAAATAGATATAGCACACATCTCAGTTCCAGAAAGCTCATTAAAAGGAGAAAATGTTACAATAACAGTTCAATTTACTACAAAACGATGTACTATTGTTGAGATAACAACAGTTTCATTTATGATCATTTCTCTTGAATATCAATATTCAGTTAATTTTGAAGTCAATCTAAATAAATATATTGAAAAAAAAGCTGATACTATTTCTTTTTCAATTCCTCCCGTTCTTGATACCAACGAAGGTACATTCGCTCTCAACACGGGTAACTATATATTGAACGATTTCTTGGTAGTAACATCAGCAGGGAGACTTGTATCAAAAACCTCTCGAACACTTAATATAAATGATAGGCTTGAAGAAGATCAACTAATAAATACAGGCTTTGAAGAAGAGATAAAGAGTTGGGATATTAAAGCTTTAGATAATAGGACGGAAAATACAATAGTACCAGATGGCATAGAAGAGAATTCATTTCAAATTAAAATACTAGAAAAGATTTACTTATGGAATACAACGCATGTAGAATTAACCCAAAGCATAAATCTAACAGAGACTCATTTTATATCCTTTCAACAAGAAGTAACCAAAGGGAAAGTTGATTTTGATCTTATAATTGATGAAAGAGACACTTATGATTGTATAAGAATTACGGAATATTCAGAGAGAGACCAGTTTTTATTTTTTGGTAATGAAACAGGAATAAAAAACATTACATTAAGAGTAAAAATAATAGAAGCTGAAGTAGGAAGCAAGATATTACTAGATAATATCTCTATCAAAAGCTATGAATATAATGTGTTTTTAGTATTACTTGATAATAATTGGAGATACGACAGTCAAGCAAATATAACAAGAAAGAGTATTAAGGAAACAATAAATGAGGTATCAATAAGATTTAGAGCTTTTTATGGTATTAATTTAATCCCCTTAATTGAAAAAAGATGGTACGTCACCCACAATGAAATTAGAGAGATATCCGATGCATATCAAACAGGGATCAATGATGCTGGAAAAATTCTGAAACTTAAAGGACCATGGGATGGCAAGAAAGGTAAATCAAAGAATAATAATGGTTTTGACATGCTAGTTTGTTTTTCTAATTTTTCAGCAAGTCATTTTGGTTTCGTAAAAGAGCGTAATGTGGCTTTTCATTTTGCACAATCAGAATATTTACAAGAGGCAATAAATGAAGCAGGTTTGGGATGGATTCAAATAAAAATTAAAGAAGACTGGGCGGATAATTTGGCTCAACACGAAATATCTCACATATTTGGAGCTTTAGATAGAGATAGGCGATATTTCTCCCCAAGCGTAATGACAAAATCTTTAACTCCAGAAGATGTCATAAATGATTTTATGAGAAAAGAATTGTGGTTACAGGTAGAAAATTGGTTAATACAAGATGCTAGGATAATGATTACATCAAGAGCAATGTTTAGATAGGTGGAGAAATCACCAAGCGAAAAGCTTAATTAGAAGAGAAAAAGGGATAATATAGAACAGATAAGGAAAGGCCGAGTAGCCTAGCTTGGTTTATGGTCCTTGGTTTGGGCCAAGCAATACAGTGTTATTTCTTGCAAATCATCAAGAGGTCCGGGGTTCAAATCCTCGCTCGGCCACCAAAATCTTTACCTTTCTTTCATCTCACATAATATCAATTCTTCAAATTGTTTTTGTCTCTAAACGAAAACTATTAAAACGAAAGAGAACAAAACGAGATAGCATCAAACCCATAGGGTGATAATGCCCCGATAGTATAGTTCGGCCAAGAATTGCGGACTTTCACTCCGCAGACCCGGGTTCAAATCCCGGTCGGGGCACCATATTCTTTTGTGTATTTTAGTTCCTCACTTCATTCTTAACATTTTTAAACGTGTCATAAACCTTTTCTTATATTGCTTTATTAGATTAACAATGACTTTGGGTGTAATTTACAATGGATCTTCAAGAAAAACTCAACTTAATTCGTAAAAATTGCGCTGAAATCGTTACTGAAGAGGAATTAACATCTCTTCTCGAGACAAAAACTTCTCCCCGTGTTTATACGGGTTATGAACCAAGTGGGCCAGTTCATATAGGTCATGTTGTAACCGTCATGAAACTTAAAGATTTAGAACGAAGTGGATTTCACGTTACCATCTTGCTTGCTGATGTTCATGCACTATTAAACAAAAAGGGCACAGAAGAAGAGATAAATCATCAATGCCTTTTATGGAAAAAAGCTATGATGGCTTTAGGTTTGCAAAACCCATCTATTGTTCTTGGGAGTGAGTTTCAATATGAAAAAGAATACATTCAAGATTTACACCGTCTTGCACTCCGTACCACTATAAGTCGAGGACTTAGGTCAATGCAAGAGGTTGCTCGTGAAATAAATAATGCTACTGTTTCCCAAATGTTATATCCCCTTATGCAAGTCTTAGATATAAAATGGTTAAAACTTGATGCAGCTCAAGGAGGATTAGAACAGCGCAAGATTCATATGTTAGCAAGGGAATTATTTCCTTCAGAATTAGATCTTTCGCCACCCGTTTGTATTCATACTCCCCTAATTACAGCCTTAAAGGGGGCAGGCTCTAAGATGTCTTCATCAATACCTGATTCTATGATTTCTGTTATAGACTCGCCTAACGAAATAAAATCTAAAATAAAACAAGCATATTGCCCAGCAAAAGTTGTAGATGACAATCCAGTTCTTCAAATTGCACAACTTATTATTTTTCCAAGCGTCAATAAATTTAATATAACACGCCCAGAAAAGTTCGGTGGAGATATTAGTTTCAATTCTTATAATAATCTTAAAGAAGAGTATGTAAAGGGAAATATCCATCCTCTTGATTTGAAAAAAGCTGTTAGTAACTATTTGTCAGATATTTTTACTCCAGTTAAAACTCTTTTCAATAAAGAATAAACTTTATTCTTTTATCAGATACTCTCTTTTTGAAAATTCGTCTGCATTGTATGAACTTCTTACAAATGGACTTGAAGCCACAAATTTGAAACCGTATTCATATCCTTTTTTCTCATATTCTTTGAATAGATCCGGATGTATAAATTCCGCAATCTCTAGATCAGAACTAGGTGGTTTAAGATATTGCCCTATAGTTAATATATCACACTTTACTGTCCTTAAATCTTTCATAACTTCCAATACTTCTTCTTTTGTTTCACCTACTCCAACCATAAAACCAGATTTACTATATATCGAAGGATCCATCTCTTTTACTTCTCCCAGTACTTGAAGTGAACGCTGATAATCAGCTCCAGGGGTTATTTTTTTATATAAACGTGGTACAATCTCTACGTTATGATTAATGATGTTAGGTTTTTCAGAAACTATTATTTTTATGGCAGTTTTTTTTCCTTTCATATCGGGGATCAATAGTTCGATTATAAGGTTTCTATTATACTCTCGCAACTTTTTTGTTATTTCTGCAAAATGAGACGCACCTCCATCAGGGAGATCATCTCTCGTTACTGATGTAATCACCACATGTTTTAGTCCTAATTGCTTTGTTGCCTCAACTATGTGATATGGCTCTTGAGGGTCTAGTTTATTAGGTTTTCCACTTCTAATATCGCAAAATTTACACGATCTAGTACAAATATCGCCCATTGTTAAAAATGTAGCAGTTTTTTTTGCAAAACACTTACCTATATTAGGACACATGGATTCTTCGCATACAGTATTTAAATCTAATTTTCGTAGTATATTCTGCACTTCTTTAATTTCATTCTTTTGTTCCTTTCCTATCTTCATCCAGTCAGGTTTTTTAATTCTTGGCATTTATAATTTTCTCCATTAACTCATCATTTGATATTTCTTCAGTATTTATTTGAAAAACATTTTCAAAAATTCGCTGATATATACTATAAACTTCTGCCATTTCTATTTCCCTATTTAGTATCTGTTTCATTGATATTGGAGGGTTGGTTTTTATTCCACAAGGTATTATCATTCCAAAATGGTTCATATTTGTGTTCACATTAACAGCAAGTCCATGTGAAGTAATTTTTTTTGATGCTCTTGCTCCTATTGCTGCAATTTTTCTATCAATCCCATCAATTTTTACCCATACACCAGGATGATTTTCCCTACGTTTTCCTTCAATTTCCCATTTTAGAATAGTTTTTATTACTGTTTCTTCCATTTTCCAAACAAAATCAGGAACAGAGAGTTTATTTTTAATCAAATCAAGCAAGAAATAAACAACAAGCTGTCCTGGTCCATGATAGGTGACTTTTCCTCCTCTTTCAACATTTACAGTACTTATTCCCTCACTTTTCAAACTATCATTACTTACTAGAATCTCAGCTCTTGTTCCTTGTCTTCCTATAGTAAAAACCGGATTGTGTTGTAACAAGAATACAAAATCTTTGAAAGTTCTGTCTCCTTCTTTAATCTCTCGTATCTTGTTTTGTAACTCTAAACTTGCAATATAATCAAATTTTTTATATTTCACAACATAACAAGTATTAACCATATTAATTGTCATTTTCACCCAAACTTTTTACACTTTTTGGTGGCACAATAATTTTATTAAATTTCTACACAGAGATAAAATTGAAAAATGTGTATATTTTATGTGTTTTTGGATATAAATGGCAAAGATCATAACTATTCTTTTAGCAAAAGCAGCTATTGAGACATTTCCTTCTCAATTAGTAAAAAGAAAAGAAGTTAGAGATTATTTACAGAAAATAGATAAATCTCCTGACGAGATTTTGTTAGATGTCAGTTATCATGGAAGGTTCATGGAAGGTCTACCAAATAAAGACCAACGAGGGCGCCCAGATATTGCACATTTTGCACTTTTATCTTGTTTCGGATCCATATTGGGAAGAGAACAGAGATTAAGAGTCATAATTCACACACAAGAAGATAGAATTTTACGTTTTAAGCCGCATATACGATTACCAAAAAACATATCTCGATTTAATGGTTTAATATTACAAGTTCTAAAACATGGGAAAGCTCCTCTAACCGCCGAACCATTAATTACTGCTTCAAAGGCTACGCTTAATGAACTTATCCATGAACTAGTACCAAACCATGACCTGGTACTTGAACTTAGTGTCAAAGGAGAAAAACTATCTTCAGACGAATACTCAAAAATAATAAATGACTCATTAAATCCATTACTCATTTTTGGTGCTTTTCCTCATGGTCATTTAACATCAATACCAGAAAACTTGATTGACTATAAAATATCAGTTTTCCGTGAGGGGTTAGATCTTTTTGCTGTCATTTCACAAATACTAGCTTCAGTGCATAATGTAGAAGAACAAGTACTATCTAAGGAAGACACAAAAAAACCGGATCGTCTTTCGTGGATGTAACCAGTATAGTATTAAATTAAATCCTAAAATTCCTTTTTTTTACATATAAAATTATAAACTCATACAGAAAGACAAACTTAAAAGATTAAACAAGTTTGCATAGGTAGCAATCTGGTGACATTCATGTTAACTAAATTACAAAAACTATTAAGACCCGATAGTGTAGCTATTATCGGAGCAAGTACTGATAAAAAAAAGGTGGGCTATGCAGCCTTAAATAATATGAAGCTTATTGGTTTTGAAGGTAACCTTTATGCTATTAATCCCAAAGCAGAAAGTTATGGCGGAAAAATCCTTAATGTGCCTTGTTATGCTTCAGTAGAAGAACTACCTGAACCTGTTGATCTTGCAGTTATTTGTATTCCAGCAAGGTTTGTTCCTTCCACTTTGGAAGCACTTGGCAAGATGGGTACTCCTTATTCTGCAGTAATTACAGCTGGTTTTAAGGAAATTGGCGATGAAGGACTTCAAATGGAAAAAAAACTTGTTGAAATTGCCAAAAAATATGATATGCGTCTAGTTGGTCCCAATATACTGGGTATAATTGATACAATAACACCGATAAATGCTTCATTTGCTGATCAATCACCAATTAAAGGCAATATTGCCTTTTTATCTCAAAGTGGGGCACTTTTAACAGGGATTCTTGATTGGTCTCGTGCAGAAGGGATCGGATACTCTAGTTTTATTTCTATTGGAAACAAAGCAGATTTAGATGAAACCGACTTTATTGAGGCTTTAGCTGATGATGAACATACAACTGCAATCATGGCATATTTAGAAAGTATAAACAGAGGAAATGAGTTTGTTCGCATTTGTAAACAAGTAACTCGTAAGAAACCGGTTATTGTTATAAAAGCTGGTCGTTCTGAGGCCGGTTCCAAAGCCGCTTCTTCCCATACAGGTAGTATGACGGGTGCAGATACGACATATGATGTTGCTTTCGAAAAATGTGGTGTTTTACGGGCGGATACAGCTGAAGAGCTTTTTGATATGGCTTTTGCCTTTAATTATATGCCAATCCCTAAAGGAAAAAGAGTTGCAATTATAACCAATGCAGGTGGACCAGGTATTTTGGCCACAGATATGGCAGAAAAAGAAGGATTAGAACTTGCTGAGATATCTTCTGAATTAAGAAACGAACTATCATTTCTTCCAGCAGCAGCTAGTTTGAATAATCCCATAGATGCGTTGGGTACAGCTTCGGGAGAAGATTATGGTAAGACTATCAAAGCATGTCTACTAAGTGAAAACATTGATGGAGTTATTATAATCCTTACCCCACAAGCAATGACTGAACCAAAAGAAACGGTAGAAAATATAATTAAAATACATAAAGACCACCCCGAAAAGCCAGTTATTGCAGTCTTCATTGGGGGTGAGAACCTAGGCCCTTCAATTCATACATTGAAACGTAATGGTATACCTTGTTTCCCATTCCCAGAACGCGGTGTTACTGCAATGGCAGCGTTAGCAAAATACAATGAAATAAGAAATCGTCCAGAACAGGAACAAATTCCTGAGTTGGAAGTTGATAGAAGAAAGGTACAAGACATTTTCTCTCAAGTTAAATCAGAAGGGAGAAAAACATTGTATGGAACAGAAGCAAAAGAAGTGGCAGCAGCATATGGGATTGAAGTTCCATTCGCAAAACTTGCCCAAACACCTGAAGAGGCTTCAAACATCGCAGAGAAGGTTGATTTTCCAGTCGTCATGAAAATAACAGGAGAGGGTATAATGCATAAAAGCGATATTGGAGGCGTTAAAGTTAATATCAAATCTAAAAAGGAAGCACACGATGTTTTTAACGAAATCATTTCTAATGTAAAAAAACATTATCCTGAAGCAAAACCACTCGTTGAAGTACAACATATGGCACCTTATGGTCGAGAACTCATTACTGGTGTTCTACAAGATCCTCAATTTGGACCACTGGTTATGATTGGACTTGGAGGTATCTATACCAATTTCCTAAAAGATGCAGCTTTTGGATTGGCTCCACTCAGTATTAAAGAAGCCAAAAAGATGTTGAAAAGGATTAAGACCTATAAATTGCTCCAAGGAGTAAGAGGAGAAGAGCCTTCCGATATTAAAGCAGTTGTTGATACAATAGTAAGAATATCTTTATTAGCTCATGAATTTGATGAGATAGAAGAAATGGACATAAACCCATTCTTTGTCTATGAAGAAGGTAAAGGCGTATCAGCTGTTGATGTAAAGATTTCATTAAAAGATTAAGATTAGTCTCTTAATCCCTTTTTTATGATTTTTGAGTTCATTTTTATTAGTTATCATATACTAACTCTATTTCTTTTTCATCAAGAATTATTTGAATTCCCTTAAAACTAATATCGTTTTGAGTTACCATGGTTTTTTTTGGGCAGATGTAGGAAAATTTGACAAGTTTATAAAGGAAAAACAGCTTAAAAGGGTGAGGAGAAAGGCTTGCCGAAGAAAAGTGGGGACGTACACAAAACGGTAAAAATACGCATACGAACAGAAGTCCTCACAAAAAGAAAAAAGAAACGGCTTAAGCAGATAACAGCAAGGGACACACGGTATTACTGGTAACTTTTTTATGAATACCTTTTTTGTCGGGAAAAGTGAGAGTT
>CAZHRF010000023.1:0-24535 GCA_964534625.1 uncultured archaeon
TGGTCCTATATAAACACAACATTTTGTACCCAAAAGTGACCAAAAAAACCCATGGGGTCAAAGTAAATATACTACTCATAACAATTTTAATTGATTTCAGGCTTCTCTCACCAATCAATGCGTCCAGTATTTTTCTTTGACATTAAATTTTTCTTCATATAATCCTTCCAGAGCTTTGCGGACAGCTTTTTCGTTACTAATTCCCCACCTTGCTCATAATGAGTTTAATTTAATATCAAACTGGTTGAATCTTTGATCAAACTGGAGACGCATTTCTTTCATTTGGTTGTTGAAATCAGTACGTAGTTCATCCATTCTGGAATTGAAATCGCTCCTTAGTTCTTTAATTTCCTCTAATATCGCTTTAGTTTCTTCACGAGTAGTAAAACTACTGATTAAGACCCCTTTAACTATATCTTGAAAATCTTGATCTGTTCTTAGAAGGTTAATTAAGGTCTTTTTATCGATTCGGGATCGTAAGGAGCAGTCATAATAATCACTTATTAGATGGATAATAGTATGTTGCAAAAGTATATAAATCTCTTTATTCGAGAAATGTAAAAATTGCGGAGAGTAGTGTTAACTATTAGGTTGGATTACAGTACAATGATCTCCTTAACCAATAACGGTCATTTTATATATGAGTTAATTATTAGCTTATTTATGACAAATAATTTCGCAATCCTCTGTTGCTCGGGTGCTGATTTTGATAAAGCATTTCAAGAGAAATATGATATAAGGCTAATACCAACTCGTATTATGGTCAATGACGAAGAATATATAGATCGTGTAAATATAACTCGTGAAGAATTAATCAATAAACTTTTACATGAAAAAGCAAAAACATCCACCTCTGTTGCTCCTCCTTTTGATTATATGACTATTTTTCAGAAAGCATTAGAAGATTATGAAGAAGCGTTGTGTGTTACTATTAGCTCGAAAATGTCTGCCACATATGAACGAAGTTTACATACAGTTAAAAGAATGAAGACTGATAAGATTACTTGCTTTGATTCTCAAAGTGTTTCTTGTGGCGAGACAATGTTTCTTGAACATGCCGCTAGAAGGAGAAAGTCTGGACTGACTTTAGACGAAGTGGTCAGTGAACTTGAACAAATAAGAGAGAAAACAAAAATATTTTTCTTTGTAAATACTTTAGACTACCTTATACGGGGAGGACGTATTGGTAAAGCCAAAGGATTGATTGGAAAATTAATCAATGCTAAACCTCTATTAACAGTGAAAGATGGAGAAATAGAGCCTTATGAAACGTTCAAAGGCACAGAAGAAGATGGAGTAGATCGGATAGTTGAAATAGTTGAAGAAGAAGCTGTAAAGATGAAAAACATAGCTGTCTATTCGGTCTATGGTATGCAAAACGACTATTATGATAAAAAAATAGCTGAAATGATAGAAAAAATCAACCCAATATTCCATAGCCACCAACCAATAGGACCCACTATGATCAGCCATGTTGGGCCATTAGTACAAGGGATAATTATTACAGAGATTCCAGAAAGAGCCATTGGGGAATATTTGGAAAAAAGGCATTAATCTTTTTAACTTCTTATTTTTTTTAATTTGTTTTGATCATATTCTCGCAAGTTCTGGTCATCTATGATGACTGAACGATGCATAGAAGTAATGTTGGTCAAACGATTCAAAGTTTCATACGGATGTATCAAAAATTGATACTCGACTAGGTGAAGTGAACAAAAATTGAAAAAAAGAGGGAGTAAAGAATATATTTACCTCTTTAATTGTTATTATTTTATTATATTCTATTTTTCTGTTAATATATCAAAAACTTTTGAAATTGTTTCTTTTTCTGCTTCTGTCGCGGGAGACTTATCTGCTTTTTTTCTGTTAATAGCTAACATGTCATTCTTTAACTCTTCAGGTAATTGATTGAATTCATTGTTTTCAGCGAATATTTGCTCTTTCTGTTCCTTAGGAATAAATGGCCAACTATTAGCGAATTGTTCTTTAGAAGCTGTTAAAGCGTCAAAACTGGTGTCTTTGCCACCTGTTTTTTTGCTCACAGCACTTTTGGCTTTGTTTTCAATTCCGCGTTCGATTTTTCTAGAGGCTGAATATTCTGCTCTTCTAAATAATCGTCTAAATATTCTGTTGAAGAATCTTTTTATGTTTCTAATTATGGTATTTAATATTGACATTTTTAACACCAAACAGAGTATAAATTTATAGCTATATATATATTTTGACTACTTGTCAATAGTTATAGTTTTTCTATATTTTTCGTACTATTGCTATAATTATAAAAACGATTATAAATAGAAAAAGGATACATCAAAAAAACAATCTTACTTACTCTCCGTTTAAGATTGTTTCTTTTAAATGTTTATTTCTCTTGAACAATCAAAGATATTAATAAACTGACTTAAATGCCCTTTTCAAAAATAATCATTCGCATTCTCAACCTTTTGAATAACATTTGGTGCTATTTATTCTGTCAATTAAGCAAAGAAATAAAAGTTAAGTTGTTTTAGCTCTGCTAAGTATTAATTTAGGAAGTTAAAATATATGGATGTCCAATTGTTTAAGGGTGAAGTATTTAGCCAAGAGATTTCATTAGGATTGTTAAAAAAACAAAATACCTTGGCTTTTAAAAAAGGTAAAAAGTATTTAGTTGCCAGAACAGAAGAAAAAGAGATTATCAAATTACCTGAAACGGTGGATTTTGATAAAATAAAGAAAAATGGAAAAATGTTGAAAGAAGTGTTAGAACATTACTTAACAAACGATAAAATCGAAGGAACAAGTTTTTATCAATTATTGTCTGCCTATTATCTATATGAAATATCAGCAGGAGAAGAACTTCTAGAACCGTTAGATGATGAAGGAAAGAAATTTTTGTCTCCTCTAGTAAAAAATCTTCTTCAAAAAAAATATGTAAAAGAAGCTTCTTTCAGAATAAATTATTTCAAAGAAAGTCAAGTAATCGCTTCTTATGGGTTATTAGATCTACCTTTAATATTAAATGATTTGTTTCATTCCATAGATAAAATGCTTTTTAATGGAGAAGAAGCCCGTGCTGTTTATCCTTTAAGATTTTCAAAGAGAACTTTAGAAGAAAAAGATGTACAACGTTTGACTGAGATTTTTAAAGAAAAATTTGTTGAATGGATGAATTGGCGAAATATTCTCCGAGAAGATAAATTATTTTATAGTTATATTGTAAACTGGATTTATACGATTTTAGATCAATTGTATCCTGTAGACGAAGAGACCGTACAATTCTTAACAAAAGAAGCTATAACCGCAGAACTCACATCTAATGCTACTATGATTGGTGCTCTACAAACAATGGATGATATAAAGGTAAAAAACCTTGACGACTTAACCTACAATAAATTCTTGTTATATGATCTCTCTTATGAGATGCTAATGGGAGGACGAACAATCATATTTGAAGATTATGAAACGGTTTCTTTAGGATATCATGATCTATTCAACTCTATGGCTAATAATTATACTTCTATGCCTATATTTAACGCATTAAATCCCCCATCAGAATTTGTGGCGTCGTCTTTATATGAATGGATAACTAAAGACCTAAGTTTTGAAGCATTACGGGGGAATCAACAACTTGATCCATACAAAATTGTACCCAATGTTTTAGGACTTGTGATTGCTATAACTGGAAAGTATGCCAAAAAGATACCTGAAAGAAAATATATTATTGCTCAGATGCTGAAAAGAATATTGAAAGGAGAAAAACTCAAACAAGCAATTATTTGGCAAAAAAGAACTAATATGGCAATGCAAGGAAAAGATAGCTCAAACATGAATCTTGAATTGACAGACAAAGAGTTGGAAGAGAAACAAAAAGAAATTACTGATAAATTGGAAACAATCATTAATGAGTTAGAATTAGAAGAAGAACAGATTAATGCTCTTGAAGCTAAAATAGAACAGCTAAATATAATTGAAGAAACATATGAGGAGATAAGAGCAAAGAAAGATGAACTTGTAAACATAAGCAATGAACATAAAGAAATTGTTAATGATTTCCAGAAAGACTTCTTATTAACTGTACAACTAGTAGAAAAAGACAACGAGATATTAGATCAACTTGCGCAACTGTTTAACTTTTTTGATGAGTTTAGAATGTTTGCTGGACCAAACTCAATTGGTAATATGGCAAAACAAATGTGGATGATAAGCCTTGTCAATAAAGGAACACTAGATTGGCTAAAAATGACCAATGATGGCGAACAATTAGATACAAAAGAAGAAGCTGACATTTATAGTAGAGTGTGTTTAAAGAATAACACAGCTATAAAGGGCTATGTAATTAAAGGAAGACCACTTATTGAAACAACAGCACCGCCTATTGTTTTGCAACTAACTGAAAACCTTTCTGAACTCTTAGTAACTAAGGATTTAGAAAAAGAAAAAGAATATGGACTATATACACAATTGTTCAAGCAATTAGATAAAATATATCCAACTAATAAAAACTAATTTGCTATTTTTCTCTTTTTGCGCTTGTTCTTTCCGATTAATTTATTCATTCGTTTAATGTAAGCAATTTTTACTTTTCTTGTAGAAGAATTATTGATTTTTGAATATGATCGTTTTTTGTCTAATTCTATCTTCTGTGGCTGTTTCTATCATTCTACCTTTTTTTATGACTTTTGTTAGTTCTTTCCATGTCTCATGTTCCGTTCGTATTTTTTCTTTGAAATCGACAAGTTTGTGTAATGCCATGTAACTTGGTCCCTCAAAAATGTAAGAAAAGAGGAGGGGATCTTCAAAAGATAGTGTAATAGTATAATTTTTGTACTTTATACTCTCAATTGGTAGATTCTCTGTTGTTTCTGTCGGTTCTTCTCCAGCTAAAGCCTCACTCATAAAACTAGTTAAGCTAGCACTTAATGAAGCAAGGAAACCAGAGATTAGCATCTCGCTAAAGTCTTTTTTATCATCGAATTTTTCAGAATAGACTAACAAACCTGATTTATCTGTAATTAAAAGTAGTTTTGCATCCTCTTGTTTTATCTCTTGTTCTTTAACACCCCGCCTTTTACTCAGTTGGGAAATTAAGTTTTGTATACCAGATAATTCCATCCTTTTTTCAATTGTTGTAGAATGAGACGATATTCTTTCCCATCTTTCAATTACAGATAAAATATCATCAATTTCTTTTGAAATCTTTATAGATAATCTTGTTAATCCTTTCTCTTCTGCTATCATGTGGGCTTGAATGAGTGATTCTTTAGCTTGTTTATAATTCATCTTAAGCAATTCTAACTTAGATTGTAACCAATAACTTTCTGTTACAATTAAGTATGAATGTTGATTCTTTCCTATCTCTAATAACTGGGAAAGGTATGATTCTATTTCATATAATAGTTCAGGGGTATATGATATACTCAATTCTTCAAGTAACATTTCAGTAATATTAAATAGGGCCATTACTGTTATTTCGTGAGAGATGATATTTCCAGTTATAATCTTCTCTAGTGTCTTTTTTGCTTGTTCTTTCAATCTCCTTCTTTCGCTTGTTTTCTGTACTAGTGCTTCCACCATCAGATATTGCAATTCTATTTTTTTGTTTGGTGTACTATCACTTATTATTTTAAATTCCATTAGATAGTCTGCAGCTTCTTTCTTGTCTTTTTCTAATAAAGCTCTAATTAAGTGAAAAAACACGTCAGATAATTCTACTATATTCTCCTGTTTTTCACATTTGGTAAGGGCGTTCTTCAATAATTCAATCGATTTATCAATTTGACCTAATTTCAAGTTCATTATACCTTTATTTAGATCAGTGATATAGAGCGAATCTTCATCACCTAGTTTAGTATAAATTGTCTCCGTTTGATTATAATAAGAAATGGCTCTCTCTAATTCGCCTTTATTGCTATAGATCGATCCTAGGTTATTCAACATATTTGCCTTATATCTTTGATTTCCTATTATTTCTGCAATATGCAATGCTTTTTTGTAAAAATCTAATGCTTCATCTAACAACCCTTTTTTTTTCATAATCAAACCAATATTATTGAATTGGTTGTATAGCTCAATTTTCAAACCTAGTTTTTCATTTAATTTCATGCTTTCGAGATAATATTCAACAGCGTGATCCAAATCACCTTTCAACTGGTAAACTGAGCCTATATTGTTTAAAGATTGGGCTATATGCTCTTCAATGTTTTCTTGTTTTCTAATTTTTAATCCTTGTTTATAGAAGTCTAATGCTTTATCTAAATCACCTTTGGAATAGTAAATATTACCTATATTACTCAATGATGTTGCTATGTTAACTTTATTTCCCAAGTGTTTTCTTATATCTAAACCCTTAGTAGCATATTTTAAGGCTTCATCCAATTCTTTTTTTTCTTGGTATAAAACGCCAATATTATCAATAGAACTAGCCATCCCAACTCGATCCCCTATTTGTTCTCTCAGCTCTAAACTCTTTTTCATAAAAGATAAGGAATCATCAATTTGTCCCTTGTAAAAATAAAGGACGCCTAGAGAATTGTAACTTTCAGCTATTAACTTCTTCTTACCTAATTTTTCTCGTTCTGTCAAAGATTTTCTATATAATCTCTCTGCTTCATTTAGTTTTCCTTTCTTTTGGTAATATTTAGCTTTTCGTTCTAAAAGAGCAGTGTATAAAGAAGCAAATTCTTCTTGTTGAAGTATAGTTGTTTCTTTTTGCATTAATATTTTAATAAGTTCATCAACTTTTTCTAATGCTTTTTGATTCTCTTTTAGACCATCTAAGGAAGTTATTTGTTCATATAAAAGATAGATCTGAATTTCTACTGGTATTTTTTTCAGATTGCAGTCTTTTATTATTTGTATGTTTTTCTTCAGGGCTTTTTCATATTCCTTTTTTACATTCAACAATTTTATATCTAATAATTCTAACTCAAAAGTTTCCTGCAGTTCTAAATTGCGTTCTCTTTCCCTAAAGTAGTTCAATTCCCGTTCTGCTTTCTGTACTTCTTTGCTTTTGATCAACTCTCTGATTTCAATAAAATCTGCTCTTTTCATTATGAACAAAATATAGTAGAATGAATGGTATAAGAATTATTTGTAGAATAAGAATAAGAATAAGAATAAAAATAAAAATAAAAATAAAAAAAATTAGTGCCTTTTTTTTGTAATAAAAGCACTGGCACCAATCAATGATAGTATAGAAATAATAACAATAGAGAGAGAATAATTTAATCTTTCAGCAGGAGGATCAACAGGATTATCTAAAGCTACTAAAATGTATTCTATCATTGAAATATAGTCTTTTACTTCAAAATTGTCATAAATTCCAGGTATAGCCGATATTTCTGCTATTTTTGCTCCAGTTGCTCGAGCAATTTCATAAGCATGACTAGGACTATGCTGAGGGGTAGTTATTATCAATGAACAATTTTCCTCTTCCATTTTTTCTATTATTTCATTGATTGTAGCTTGTCCTGGTTCCCCACCTGAATGTGTTTCGATGGCTGCTATACGTTCTATACCCAATAGATCAAATAAATATATAAACGCTGGATGATTAACTACCACTTTTAATCCCTCATAAAGAGTACGATTGGCGTCAATATTATCCAGTAAGATATCAAGTTTTTGCTGATAGGTATTATTATTTTCAGCAAATACAAGACTATCTGATTCATCAAGTTCAATAAGTGTTTCAGTTACAGTATTAGCCATTTTTTTAGCAGTATGGGGATTCATCCACACATGAGGATTTGTTGAACCTAATAAAGGATCTGTATAGCCTTCATGAATACTAGTAATATTAACAATTTTAGCTTCAAGTTCTGGATTATCGTTGACTATTTCTTCTAACCATGGTTCAGCTCCACTAATACCCATGGAAAAGATAACATCGCTGTCTAGCATAGCTGTTATTTGCTGAGTTGTAGGACCATCAAATGAATGAATATCTGTTTCACTATCTACAATAGAAATAATATCTGCTTTATCTCCTGCTATCGTGGTAACAATATCATAAGGTATGGCTATTGTGGTGACAATGTTTAATCGCTGTTCTTCAATTTGATAATTTGCATTAATATTGCCTATATTTGTTGAAATTATCATCGCTAGAACAAATAATGTAAAAATTTTGTTGTGTCTTTTAATCTTGTTTTTCATAGGAATCACTTTTTACGATTCTTCGTAATTTTCTTAGTTTGATGCAATTTAAAGATTACGATTCGTCGAAATTCTGGATCGCCTTCAATAGTGCTTAAAGGTCATAAAGATGAACGGGAAAGTGTACAGACCTAAAACAATCGTAAGGAACAAGATACATGTTTACGATATAGCGTAAAATTAATAATTGGGAATGAATGTATATGTACAGAATGTTAGAGAATTTAAAACCAGGTTCTATTGAGCACCAGATATTAAGACAATTTCTTTTTATTGAAAATTCTATACGACCAGGTAAAATAGCTAAATCTTTATCTAGACGTCGAAGTACGATTAATAGTGCTTTAGAGAGAATGGAACAAGATAATTTAGTAGAATGGAAAAAGTATGGTGCAGTAAAATTACTTAGAAAAGGTAGACGAATTTTAAAACACTTAGAAAATCATCTCCATTTAATTGAGATTTATTTGGGAAAGACATTAGATTTGACAACAGAAGAGGCTCAGAAACAAGCATTATCGTTAGCCCCTCATTTCAGTTGTGATCTTATTAAGAAGATATATGAGCGATACGATGAGCCATGCAATTGCCCTAATCATACCCGATCAATTTATAGCCCGGATAGTTTTAGCGAGGAAAAAACCTAATATATAAAAAGTGATTATTATGGTAACTATTATTGACTTTTTCAAAGCTCTATCTAGATCTCATGTATATAGACCGCTTATTACAGCCATGATCATAGGCGTTGTATGTTCATTAATTGGCATTTTTATGGTCTTAAGAAAGTTAGTTTTTCTCGGGAATGGTATTGCGCACTCAGCCTTTGCGGGAGGTGCATTGGGTATCTTGTTAGGGATTAATCCGCTTATTACAATAGGTATTTTTGCAATTTTAAGTGCTATGGGGATAGGGTTTGTTAGGGAGAAAACAGAGTTGAGTAACGAAACAGCTATTGGGATCTTATTTTCTCTTACCATGGCACTAGGGATCATTTTCATCAGTTTATTTAGAACCTATAATACTGCAATTAGTTCTCTATTATTTGGTAGTTTGGCTTCAATTGGTGCTGTTGAAGTAAGAATTATAATTGTTTTTGGAACCGTGGTGCTGTTAACGCTATTTTTTGTGAGAAAAGAATTATACTTTACTACATTTGATGAAGAATTAGCTAAAGCCAATGGGATTCCACTTTCCTTCATTAATTACATTTTTTTGCTTCTTGTGGCTTTAAATGTCGTAATGTGCATAACTACTGTCGGAGTAATACTTGTTATGGCTTTCGTTGTTACTCCAGCAGCTATAGCAAACCAATTTACCTATAAATTAAATGTGATGATCCTATTATCTGTCATTGTTTCAATGATTGGAACATTTTTAGGCTATATGTTAGCCTTTATTTTGAATATTTCTGGAAGTGCTACTATTGTTGTCTTGCTCACGATAATGTTTGCTATTTCCATGGCCATATCTCCAAAAAGAAAAGGAAAAAAATCTGAGATTGATGATACATTGTGCAATATATGCGAAAAAGTGGTTGAGGGGGTTGAATGTCGCTATTGTATTCCTGATGAAACACTAGCATGTTTAGATGAAAATGGACATGATCATGAGATTAATGAAAGAAACAATATAAAAGGGGATGAACATAATGAATGATAAAGGCAACCCCATTATTGAATTACAAGATGTCGACGTTGTTTTAGGTCAAAAAAAAGTTCTTCAGAATATTAATTTAGATGTTTTTGCAGGTGAATATATTGGTTTAATTGGAAGAAATGGTTCAGGTAAAACTACACTAATGAAAACCATTTTGGGATTATATGAACCTGATGGCGGAAAAGTAAAAGTATTCGGTAAACCTATTTCTTCGAAAACATATAATTATATAGGATATATGCCCCAAATGAAACGTATTTCACACGCTTTCCCCGCGACAGTAAAAGATGTGGTTGGAATGGGACTCTATAAAGAACGATTGTTTAATCCGTTTATTGAATCACCTATTAATAAGATTAAAAATAAATTAAAGGCTATTTTACCCCAGTATCCTTTACTGCAGAAATTAATCAAAGAACCACATAAATTGGAAGTAGAGGATGATTACACAGATAGAATAATGTATGCTCTTCATAAAGTAAACATGGAAAAATATGTCAACCGTCCAATAGGTCATCTGTCTGGGGGAGAACAGCAAAAAGTTCTCGTGGCTCAAGCTTTAGTCACAGAACCAAAGATATTATTACTTGATGAGCCAACTAGTTCACTTGATTTTGTTATGGTTAAAGATTTCCTTAAATTGTTGACTAAGTTGAATAACGACTATGGAATAACATTAATGGTAATTCAACATAATCTTGAAATGCTTCAGCCATTTTGTAGCAGATTAATAATGCTAAGAGGTACAATCATGTATGACGGACCGCCAAATATTCCCAAAGCGTCAGAAATGATACAAAAAGTGTTTTAAAAAATAATAGGATAAGTAAAGGTGATTTTTAGATAGAATTACTATACATTAGTACTTCCGAAATAGTGTGTAAGCATATCTAAATGTATGCCAAGTACCATTTAGCTCTATTTTTAACCCGTCTTAGTTGGTTTTATTTCTTAATTCGGAAGTACTGATACATACAAAAATATTTTTTAACGAATGCATTTAAAGTGAGGTATGGATTGGTCGTATTTATCAGAATTGGGTATTAGAGTGGGAACTATATATGGCGGGATATTGTTAGGTTTCCTTCTTCAACAAGTTAAATCTTCAAACGAGATTAAAAAATGGTTTACATTTGTAGGTGTGAATATTTTTACTCCACTATTGTTAGTCTTTACTATGTTGGGAATTGATGATGCTCAAATAGCTTGGGGATATATTATTTTAGTAGTGGTCTTCAGCAGTTTGATTTCTCTATTAATTGATTTTATTTTTATTCACAACAAAGAAGATATGAGTATGCAAGAAAAAGGAGCAGAATTATCAGCTGTATCTTTTAGTAACGCATTATTTTATCCTTTTCCAATAATTTTAGCTTTAGTAGGTGAAAATGGACTGTTAGCTGCAAGTATATTTTTGATACTCAATACTGTTTTACGAAATACTTTGGGCGTGTACATAGGTTTGTTCTATGGAACTAAAACTGATAAATCTATTTTTAAAATTCTTCTAGGAATGATTCTTTTTCCCCCAACATTGGGTATGATTCTTGGTATAATCTTACGACTTAGTATAGGTAAAATCCAAACTGCTGACGTCATGGCATTAAATATTTTTAGAGATATTACTATGATCCTTATGTTGGCACTAGTGGGGTTGAGTTTTAATATACCTAAAAAAGAGGAATGGAAAAAAGTAGCAATAGGTAGGGGGATAACCAGTCGTTTTGGAGGAGGAGCACTTATCGCTTCTCTAACATTGATACTCCCTCTCCCAAGTACAGCAAAGATGGCTCTTTTTATACAAAGTATAGCGCCACCTGCAGTAAACAATGCTGCTTATGCGGAATATTTTGGACTTGATACAGAAATAACCAGTAGATATATTACCTTACTAACATTAATCGCATTGCTGTTCTTACCTCTTGAGGTGGCATTTTTATTGTGGATACAACCTAGTTTATGATCTATATCTGTAAAAGGTAACAAAGTGGAAGTCAAACTTTTACTCCTATTTTTATTTGATACTTTTTCCATCATGCTGAAAGAACGATAGTCTCATATGTTATCTAGATAAGCTGTTTTAATTGCATTAGATTATCCTTTCACGCGTTAATTGCCTATATTGCAATGTGTATTTTTTTTTAACAAAAATCAACAAATATTAGAGTTTTAAAGGTGAACTCCATACGATAAACTTTATTAAAACTACTAACTTCATTGAAAATGACTAATTTCAGAAGGATTTGTGAGTTGAATATACTGTGAAGAAAGATATAGTAACTAGATTTATAGGAAGTGCGGGTGATGGCCTTGCATCAATAGGTCTCTTATATGGTAAAATTCTCAAAAAACATAAATTAACAGTAAGAGGATTTCGTTCTTATCAATCAGTAATTAGAGGTGGATACAACAATTTCCAGATTCGTTGCTCCTCTAATAATTTTGTTGATACTATAGGCGAAGATGCTGATATTATTGTTCTTTTTAATGAGCATGTAGCCAAGCTACATAAACCACTTGTTAATTCTGGTGCGCGGATTATTTATGATAATGAAGAAATAGATTTGGATCAACTTGGGTACCCTAAAGATATTATCAAATATGGTCTTCCCCTTGCTTCTATTGCTAAAGAGATAACAAAAATCAAAGTAATTAAGAATACTGTAGCATTTGGAGTGCTTACCCATTTGCTAGGGCTTGATTATGAATGGGTTAAAGAAGTGTATCAAGAACAATTTGGTAAAAAAGGTAATGAAGTCATGCTGATGAATTATCAAGCATTAGACCGAGGAATAGATTATGCCAAAGAGCAAGGATGGGAAAAAATGTGGGATATTGCGGTTGAAAGAACTAACTGTATGATATTAACAGGTAATGAAGCCATATCATTAGGTATGTTATCAGCAGGATTAAGATTTTATTCAGGATATCCTATGACCCCGGCGAGTAGCATAATCGATTATCTTACCAAACACTTACCTAAGCTAAAGATTGTTGTAAAGCAGACAGAAGACGAGATAGCGGCATGCGGAATAGCTATTGGAGCATCATATTGTGGAGCACGATCAGCAACAGGTACATCCGGAGGTGGATTTGCGCTCATGACAGAATTAGTGGGTATGGCAGCAATGCAAGAGATACCTTTGACCATTATTAATTCAATGCGAGCTGGACCTAGTACGGGAATGGCAACAAAAACAGAACAAGCAGATCTTTGGCAAGCATATGGGGCGTCTCAAGGAGATTTTCCAAAGATAATTATTGCGCCTAACGATATTCCAGACGCATTTGATGTAGGACAAGAAGCGTTGCTCCTTGCTGAAAAATATCAAATGGTGGTTATTGTCCTTATGGACTTATATTTATCTGAATCTTATGCAACAATTAAAGAACTCGATATGAAAAAGAAAAACGGGAGATATCACATTATCACAGAAGTACCAGATGATTTTAAACGATATGAAATAACCGAGAGCGGAATAAGTCCGAGACCTTTACCAGGTACAAAAAATGGTATGCACTTTACAGGTTCTTCTGAACACAAAGAAAATGGAACTTCGATAGCTTCGACATTGGCAGGATTACCTGACACGTTACCAATTAGAGAAGCTATGGTGAGAAAAAGAGATAAAAAATTAGATGTAGCGCGAGAAGAATTGCCTCCACCAAAAATAGATGGACCGAAAGAAGCGGATATAACTATTGTTTCTTGGGGTTCCACCAAGGGGATTATAAAAGAAACTATGCGTAGATTAGAAAAAGAAGAGGGAATTATAGCCAATAATTTGCACATTAGATATATAAGTCCTTTTCATACTGAAGAAATTAAAGAAATCTTATCAAGTGCAAAAAAACTAATTGTTATCGAACAGAATTATTCAGGACAATTAAAGGATCTCATTTGTATGAAGACAGCGATAGATATCAAGCATAAGTTCAATAAATTTAATGGGGAGTTAATGCAATCGAGTGAGCTTATTGCAAAGATAAAGGAGGTATTATAATGAACGAACAAGAAGAGAATAGTTATTCAATAAAAGATTTGGAAACAAACTTTAAACCCACATGGTGCCCAGGTTGTGGGAATTTTAGCCAATGGCGAGCTATACGTCAAGCAGTCGTTAAACTAGATATACCGCCAGAAAAAGTAGCTATAGTATCGGGTATAGGTTGTTCTTCACATATACCAAACTTTGTCAATTTCTATAGCTTACAAGCTGTGCATGGAAGAGCTATCCCGGTAGCAACAGGAATAAGATTAGCTAACCCTAAGCTCACAGTCATGGTCTATGGTGGAGACGGAGATATATATGGAATTGGAGGAAATCATTTCTTACATGCATGTAGGAGAAATGTCGATATTATTAGTATCGTAAGTAATAACTATGTTTATGGCTTAACAACAGGACAAGCTAGTCCTACTACGTTAGTAGGAACAAAAACAAAGACAACTCCACGAGGATCAATTGAAAACCCACTTAATCCTGTATCAGTTGCCATAGCGGCAGGAGCTACTTTTGTAGCGAGAGCGTTTTCAGGAGATCTAAAACAGTTAACTGATATTCTTACACAAGCTATTAAGCATAAAGGATTTGCATTTATTGATATACTCAGCCCATGTATAACGTTTAATCAGCAACAGACGTATTTCTACTTCAGAGATAGAGTGTTCAAGATTGAAGATACAGAGCATGATATTGAAGATATGCACGCGGCAATGGATTTGGCTAACTTAAGAAAAATAACCCATGGTAAAATACCTATAGGGGTATTTTATGAGCAAAAGAACAAAACAACGTATGAAGAAAGAGACTTTACGTTAAACCAAGGAATAATACCAGCAAGAAAACCATTAGAACTAGATGAAGAACTCATAAATGCTATAACTGAAGAGTTTTATTAAGAGACGAAGAAAGAATCTGTTCTGTTCTCTCTTTCTACTTTTACATTTTTTATTGCAAATAAACTAAACCAAAACAATGCAAGAGTATAGAAGAGCAATAAAATAGCCCAAAAATATATTAAAAAAATGAATCTAGGAAATAAACATTTGTTATGTTAAAGTTAACTGATGTTTTTCTTATTTAGGAAAAATAATTAGTAGTTGGTCTTAAAGCAGATTTAGTACTAAAAAAGGTTTTTTTTCTAACAAATCGATTCAATAACTATCAAATTAGCTTACCTACCGACAAAATTAGACAAAGATTTATATTTTTGAAAAGATACGCTAAATTGATGAGTGTTAATAGAAGAATTAAACAGATAAGGCACCTTTGGGTACTATTTTATACGATTTTGATAATCGTTAACCTATCATCCCCTACTGCTTATAGTGTATATTCAGCAAGTAGAGCGTATGCAGAAGATGGTAATATAAATAATAGAAGATTCAATAATCGTAAAACAAACACAAAAAATGACCAAGACTCCGATTATGAAAATGAAGATCACATAGCGGTTAAACAAGAAATAAGAGAAAGTGAAGAACCTACCCCATATACTGAAATTTCGTCTATTGAAGGTTCAAGTAATAATCTTACTGCTAATGACACTTTGGATTTGAGACATAGTTTTGATTTAAATTTAACTGATACTGGAGTAAAAGATGAAATAGAAAATACATATAATATACAAGACATTTCTAATTATGTAAATAGTTCCCTAGAATATGATATAAAATCAATCACGTCAATAGCAGATAATTATACAATTGAACTCGAAGAAAGTGATGAATTACACTTTTTAACACTTGAAAACTCAACATCTAGTTCTTATTTAGCAATTGCCCAAGCTTTTGAAGTTAAATGGGATTATGCTCTTTTTTATGGTGCTCATCTATTTCTAGCCTATGATGCAGGTACCCATATTTCACTTCGTCAACAAGAACTAGATTTATTCCTTGTTAATTCAACCACTGAAGGAAAACCCAATGTTGATAATATTTTATCTAATGCTACAAATAATCCATTTAATCAAGATAGTTCATATGATGTTGGGCTTAATTATTTTGACTTTCAGAATGTCAAATTAACATCTGGTAAATATTTTATTGTGGCAAATTTATCTAAGCCTGATGATGAAGCAAATCGACATTTTACTTGGTATTATAATGAAGGAGCAACAACTGGGGCAGAAACATATTTGATTTTTAGAGATTTTTATCCTCAATGGACTTCGTCTCAACCTTACGACATGGTAATGTCAACTTTTCTCTTACCTTGTGACGTTAATGAAGATCCAATATCATTTACTGATCTTGAAAGTATTAACCTTAAAGATAATGGTATATCAATAGGCACTACTTCAGATACAATATTGACCATGGGAGATCATATTCTATCATCAAATACATCGGTTCAAATAACATTCAATAATTCTTATGTTTTTAAACGAACATTTGAAGAAGAAAATATTACAAGTAATTATCAAGTTTCAAGCTCTTCATTTTGGGAGTATGAAGTTCAATGGACAATAAATTGGACTTCAGATGCTATAGATATTACCCCCTACTCTAATTTAGATAGAGCAATACGAATCTTTGCTCCAACTGATTGGAGTAACACCTACACTTTCTATGATGATACTACGACAATATCTGGAACTAAAGATGACGAAGGTTATCTGTTTAGTTTAGGTGATGATAATGGTGCTGGTATCTGGAAATTAGAAACTACTAGTCCTAATTATCTTTACTCGTCAATTTTTCTCAATGAGAGTCTAGATGAGACCGATCGTTACTTTTTAGGCTACTGGACAACAGATGGTGACTTTGCTTATGGTCATAATGGTTCTTCTATTTTTACTCAAGTTGAAATTAAAAATAATGGAGATAGCACTCCTGAAGCTGAATTATCGGGGGCATTAAACTTCACTATCTTTGATCCTGATGGACAAATTATTCCTCAAAAAACTGATTTATCTTCTGAATTGGTTTATGTAGATAATACTACCTACTCTTTAGGGGGTATAGTTAACCAATCCGCAGGTTATTATGAAACTGATATAACTTTTGATCCTTCTGCGTATGGAAGTGATCCTGCTGGTAAATGGACTGCTTCTGTTTTGTGGCAGAATGGTACACAAGTAGGATTTTATTCCCAGACAATTGTTGTTCAAACGCAAACCACTTTTACTGCAGAGTGGGAAGAAACACCTGATTCAGATACTTGGACAACAAGTAATATTGCACGTAAAAATGGAGATACACTTAGAATTAATGCAACATATTATAATATCAGTGAACCTTTCTTTGATGGCTATGGAAACGAAATTCCTGTTGCTGATGTTTCTTATTCGACAAGTTGGACAGAAACAGGATCATTTAACGATTTTCAACCTATCTATAACAAAACATTAACAATTGACCAACCCACAGGAGACTATATCATTGATATGGTAGCAACAGGTGCTTTTCTTGAGAACCATACAGCTAGTTTTGGATTGTCTGTGTTCTTCGAAGCTGATATTAATCCTCTATTTACCCAGCAAGAAACCAATTTCTCTAAAAGTGCTATATTTAAGTTTGAATATAGAAACCTTACTGATCCTGAAAATCCCGCTATTCTTCCTGATGACCTTATCGTTAGACAAAACGATTCAGTTATAGATCCTGCCTATTATACATTTGAAGATCGAGGAGATGGTACAACAGTTTTAACTATTGACACTTCAGATTCAGCTGCCTCTATGGGTGTGGGGTATTATGATATTGAAGTTGAAGCCTCTAAAGCTAATTTCAGAGCTAGTTATACTCAACAAAATGTCATCCAGCTATTTGAACTAACTATTACTCCTATAATAACCGACATTGTTGATTTATACGTTGATAGTAGTGTCTATACGTATTATAATGCTTCATTAAACTTCAATTACTATGACACGAATAATACAGCAAATATTTTTGGCGATAGTTATGTTGTTTATACTAATGTTTCAGAGTATGTCTATGTTTCAGTTGAAGTTAATTCCTCTGGCTATTTTGTTGAGATACAAAACAATAATACAGAGATAGCAGCTATTGAAGTTTATGTAAATATATCTAAAACAGGATACGTGGACATTGAAGCCTATTCATTAGGTATAATTGAGGTGTTAGATAATCCCACAGAATTATTAGCTGACCCTACTAATCAAGAGTACTATTATATAGGCTATAACACTTCTTTAACTGTTATTTTCAATGATACTGAACATAACGATCTTCTTATTGGAGCAACTATTACTGATGTATCTTTCAATATTTCAAGTGAGTTATATGAGTATAATGTCTTTGAAGATTTAGGAACAGGATACTATACTATTTATTTCATCTGTCATGATTACACTATAGATTACCTCGAAATTATTATTATCATTCAATTGGCTGGGTATGAACAAGCTCAATCAACTATTGTCTTGGAGTTTAGACTTATTCCTACAGATAGTTCTGTTGACTCTGATTCCAAAGTAACTACTTATCTTGACAATTCATCTTTCGATGCTTGGTTTGAGGATATCGTCAAGAATCAGAATGTTTCTGATGCGGAATTGGAATTTTCGGGTGATTTGCTTACCGTTGCTACATCCATAGTTGCAACTTATGCTGATGAAACTTATACTATTGACATATTTAATGTAACTCAGATAGGAACATACGATTTGAGTATTACTTTTTACAAAGCAGGATATGTTAACCAAACCATAATCGTTACTCTTCAAATCAACGAGAGAACAACTAATTTAACCCCTAGTGCAACTGAATCGACCTTTAATGCTACAGAAATCGAGCAATTCGATTTTGAATATACAGATGGTGGTGAAGAAATATCGGGTGCCACTATTGACGTTGTATTTGCCATCCAAAACAGCAGCTTGATAATAGATAATTACTTCGAATCAATTGTCAAAAGTGAAACAACCCTAACCGTTTATTTGGTAATATTTGATCCTTTAGAAATTAATGCTACAGGATATGAATTTTTCTTTGATATTACTATCAGTAAGTATGGATATCAAGATCAAACAATAACTATCCATTTAATCATTATTCCTATGGCTACCGAAATAGATGCTTCATCAGACACGGAATTAACTGTTTACGCCGATGAAGAGGGTGTTTTCACTATTTATTATCAAATTAATAATACTGATACAAACATTGGGGATGCCAATGTTAGTATTGAACAAATTACTGGTTCAATGGATGATATTGATGATTATTATTATTCGGAAATAGATCAAATTTATTATGTCACCATTGATCCTAATGTCTATGATGCAATAGGTAACAGTTATCAATATAATATAACAATTACAAAAGCAGGATATGAAACCCAGATTCTTACTATTCAAATACATGTAATTATTCACACTACGGAAACAGATCCTGAGAATAACATAGATGAACAACAAATTTATGCTGATGAAGAAGGAACTTTTACTTTATACTATAATGATACCGATACCGGTGAAAAGGTTACTGATGCTACCGTTACCATTACGCCATTTAGCGATTATACTGGTGAAATAAGTACTACCGAATATTTTGAAGATACGGATTATTATACGATTACAGTTACTCCCACTGATTCAGCTGTCTCTAATACCTATTCCTTTAATATCACATTTTCCAAACCAGGATTCGAAAATATCACTATCACTATCACATTAGATGTTGTTTATCGTCCAACTGTTATAGGCGATGATACAATTACAGAAGTTACCATTTATGCTGACGAAACAGGTGTGTTTACCATCAATTATACAGATTCCACAACAATGGAGGCTATAACTGGGGCCATTCTAGACATTACGCAAATTAATGGTTCTTCGTCCAACATTTCTTCGTGGGACGATTTCACTTTTGGAGATTTGTACAATATTACTATTGATCCTGTGGATGGTAATTCAGCTGGTTTTGTCTACGAATTTAGCGTGAATATAAGCAAAACCATTTACGAGAGCCAACTAGTAACTATCTACTTAACCGTTGTTATTCATCCTACTCAAATAGGAGCTAGTACTGAAACTGAAAAATCCATATATGCTGATGAAACAGCTTCTTTCCAGATCTACTATGTAGATGGTGAGGAACCATATGAGCTTATTACGGATGCTTCAGTAGCAATTATTCAACTAAACGGGTCTGAAGCCGAGATTACTTTAACTTCTTCAACTGAACACGGGACGTACTATGAGATAATCATCAATCCTAATGATTTAGAAGCCATAGGGAATGTATACGAATTCAATGTGACATTTTCTAAAGATGGATTTGTTGAACAATATCAAGTGATTCTACTTATCGTCAATTATCGTCCTGTCGATCTAACAGCTGAAGAAGACCATATTGAGATTTATGCTGATGAAACAGGATCATTTACTATTTATTATAATGATGGTGATAATTCCACAATAATACCTTCAGCAATGATTAATATTGTCCAACTGAATGGATCAGCTGCTAATATAACTTCAGCAATAGACCAAGAATTGGGGTCGTATTATTTAATCACTATTGATCCCGTTGATGGTAACTCTGCTGGAGTCACGTATGAATTCAGTATTGAATTCTATAAAGATTATTATGAAAATACTACAATTTCCATCTTTTTGACAGTTGTTCTTCATCCTACTCAAATAGGAGCTAGTACTGAGACTGAAAAATCCATATATGCTGATGAAACAGCTTCTTTCCAGATCTACTATGTAGATGGTGAGGAACCATATGAGCTTATTACGGATGCTTCAGTAGCAATTATTCAACTAAACGGGTCTGAAGCCGAGATTACTTTAACTTCTTCAACTGAACACGGGACGTACTATGAGATAATCATCAATCCTAATGATTTAGAAGCCATAGGGAATGTATACGAATTCAATGTGACATTTTCTAAAGATGGATTTGTTGAACAATATCAAGTGATTCTACTTATCGTCAATTATCGTCCTGTCGATCTAACAGCTGAAGAAGACCATATTGAGATTTATGCTGATGAAACAGGATCATTTACTATTTATTATAATGATGGTGATAATTCCACAATAATACCTTCAGCAATGATTAATATTGTCCAACTGAATGGATCAGCTGCTAATATAACTTCAGCAATAGACCAAGAATTGGGGTCGTATTATTTAATCACTATTGATCCCGTTGATGGTAACTCTGCTGGAGTCACGTATGAATTCAGTATTGAATTCTATAAAGATTATTATGAAAATACTACAATTTCCATCTTTTTGACAGTTGTTCTTCATCCTACAGATGTTGACTATACTGATGAAGTATCTATCTCTGCAGATGAAACAGGAACCTTTGAGATTAATTACATTGAAACGGTGGCTAATACTAGTATTACTTCAAGTGTCAAAATAAATGTAGTACTGTTTAATGATACTGCGGATCATATTGATTCAATTAGTAATGCTTCTCTCATTGGAGAGATCTACCAAATAACCATAGATCCTAACAATGAATTAGCTGTAGGGAATGTTTACCTATTCAATGTTACAGTTTATAAGGATGGTTTTGTTGAGCATAAATTTGTTATTACTTTGAAAGTTTGGGCTATTTCAACTGATATAGGAGAAAATTCTGTTACCACTATTACAATTTACGCTGACGAAACAGCCGAGTTTATTGTTTATTATTTAGATATAGTTAGTTGGGAAAATATTTCAGGTGTCATTCCCGACATTGAACAACTTAATGGAACTGATTCGGATATTAATGGCATTAGTTGGTCAGAAACGTCTTCTGTTTATTATATAGTAATTGATCCAAATGATTATTCAGGAGGTTACACATATAATTTCTCTTTGACTCTGTCAAAAGGCATTTATCAACCACAGACTATTTTCCTAACATTAATAGTAGAAATTCATCCAACAAAAATAGCTGAAGAAAGTGTCTTATCCTTAGAGATCTATTCAAACGAAAATGCGACATTTGATGTTCACTATATAGAAGAGAATCTTCAGACTACTATAGCTGGAGCTACAGTTACAATAACTTTACTTAATGAAACAGAGGACCATTTCTTTTTAATTGAGTATGACGAAAGTGGTACTCATATTTATCAACCATACATTAGTCCTGTTCCTGAATTAGCTGCAGGAAATATGTATCGTTTTGAGCTTACTTTGAGTAAACCCGGATATGAGACTCAAAGCGTAACTTTGATTTTATATGTAAACTTTCATCCAACAACCATTGGGTCTCAAACAGTTACCGAACAGAATATTACAGCTATTGAAGCAGCTGTTTTCACTATTTACTATTTAAATGTTGCAGATAACCATATTCAATATTTCAATCTAAGCCTATTATTACTTGAAGGTGATATGTCATTGATTTTAAGTAATCAAACTTCATTTTTTGCTAATTATCTTACACTATCCTTTAGCTTAAATGAGAGTTTGGTGGCTGGAGAGACATTTAGATTTAACATAACGCTGTTTAAAGATGGTTATGTAAATCAGACACTTGGTCTTACCATCAATGTTGCCCCAAGAGTAAACTATGACATACTTATTGACATACTTGGAGACCCAAGACAGTTGGAATACATCCAATTCGAACTGGTGATACCAGAAGTTTCATTACAAGTATTGGGGACACGTATTGATACAGATTATGGTTTATTCTCTATTGGATTGAATGGTCAACTTATTATCGCCTATATTTTTGTATATGCGAATGGTGAAACAGTAGAAAATCAAGAGATAATCAATATTAATTACGACGGAGTAGGTCGGTATAGACGATTGTCAAACAATATCTATATTCCAAGAAATGTAGTCGAGATCTTACCGACTTTTGATTTACAATTAACTAATCCTTCTTTGTCACCTCTGTATAACTTGCAATTAGATACTCAAAGTGTTAGTACAAAATTACAAGCGAGTGTCATGTTTCCTGATATAGGTAATCTACTTTTGTATTGGTACGTAGAATACACTATTCCTTTCATTGCTGTTCTTGCAGCACTTTTTGTATTGATTTTGATTCTTTTCTTCTTCTTTATTGTTATTAGACCTCGCAAACAATCTTATAAAAGAAAACAAGCTCAATATAGAAAGAAGGTAGTAGGTATTCTGCAAAGTGTCATGTCCATGAGGAAGCTCATTGTTGTTCATCAAGAAACAAGTTTACCTGTCTATGAACTAGATTTTGGAAGCGGAATAACTGTTCATTCTTCTCTTGTGACGGGGTTCCTTGATGCTGTCTCCAGCATGGGAAGCGAAATTTCTGGTGGTCAAATCCGTACTGTTAAGAAACTTGATTATGGTGGTTTCGTAGTCATCAATTCTGAGAAACAAGATTATCGTACGTATCTCTTTACAACTTCTGATGTGGTTAAAGATATTGAAATAGGTTTATCTGAGTTTATTGCATGGTTTAGTAAAGAGTTTGAGTTAAAAGAAGACTGGAATGGTGTTACTGACAAGTTCTATCAGCGTGAAAAAGCGATTATTGATAAAATCTCTGAAAAAATGTTTATTTGGGCATTACATCCATTTAATTTTAATGAATCGAAGGCTAAAGATATAAGAAAATTAGGCAGTTTTAGTCAGCGTATGGTTAAATTCATTAGAAAGACACCAGATACAACTATTAGTTTAGTTCTCCAGTTCTTTGATGAAACCCCAGTTGATAGGACACTTGCTACTCTCTTCGCATTAATGGATTCGGGATATCTGATAAGAAAGAAATTTGTCAAAGAACATACGGTGAGTTCAACAAGCCAACGCCAAGAATCACAAGCTATCAGACAAGAAGAAGAGCAGACAGTAATAGATGAAGCTGATGAATTGGTTGAGGATTTTAGGCAATCTGAGGAAGAAGCTATGGATGATGAAGATAGAGAACTAATGGATGCTGTAGATAGTCTAGAACAAAGACTTTCAGGATTCCTTGAAAAACAGAAGAAGAAATTAGAAGAAAATGAAAAATAACAAATAAGAAATAATCACGAGGTCAAAGATAGAGCTAGGAGTTCCCAATTCTCCTTTTTCTGGAATGTGTACAGATACGTAGATATAAAAAAACATGAGGGGGATAATTTATTATGTTGAAAAAAGGCGACAAAGTGAGTGATTTCTCTGGATTGCTGGATAGTGGAAAAGAGTTTCGATTACAAGATTACAAAGACCAAGATCTAATTCTTTATTTTTTTCCCAGTACTTTTACCCCCGGATGTACTAAGGAAGCATGCTCCTTTAGAGATAATTATTCTTTATTCAAAGAAAATGATTTGATCTTAATTGGCATATCTGTAAATAATATTGATAGTCAAGCGAAATTCAAGGATAAATACAATTTACCTTTTCAATTACTGGCAGATACAGATAAAAAAATAACTAAGATGTTTGGAGTAAAGAGCATTTTAGGGTGGTCTAAACGTAAAACCTTCTGGATTAAAAATAATTACATATTACAGGTCTGGGATAATGTTGATCCTTCGGATCATTCAGAAGAAATAATTGAATATATAAAAGGAAAACGATAAACCGCAATTTTGTCGTAAACAACAATTAATAGCAAAGCAAAGTTGTTCTTTTAGTTCATTTGATGAAAGTAAAAAAGTCTGAATTGCTTTCTAATATTTATTAGGCTTCTTCCACTATTATTCGCTTCTTGAAATCAACTGCAACCGATAAAAAAAAGAGAACGGAAAAGAAAAAGATAAAGAAAAAGATAAAGAAAAAGATAAAGAAAAATAACCTATTATATTACCATATAATTTTGTATTTG
>CAZHRF010000023.1:24635-30158 GCA_964534625.1 uncultured archaeon
AAAGAAAAAGATAAAGAAAAATAACCTATTATATTACCATATAATTTTGTATTTGCAGACGGAATCTCCATCCATTCTACATGAACCTTCAATATGTTCGACTTTTTGTTTAAAGTTTGTTTCATCTCCAAAACGGTTCATAAAACCTTCTATTAGGCCATGGTCAAATTCGCAAGGATAAGGATTGTTGCAAGTCATGATTCCCCTGTTTAATTCTGATTCTTCTTCATCTATTTTTTCGAATCTATAAAATCCCACATTTTCTCCTTTTGTATTCATTTTATATGCTTGGTTAATAGAGCTCATTGCTTGTTCGACATTTTTAATGTTAGGTGGTAAATCGGCATTTTTTGGTATGTTTTTTCCTATCCTAAAAATTGTATTCTTTCCAACTTTTTCGTAAATCATTTTCAGAATATCTAACCAGATTTGTTGATTATACCATTCATTTGGATCTAACTCTTCAATTCCTTGACTTTTCATTTCATCATATGCAAACTTTTTGAACACACCTAATCCTTCCAAGACTGCTTGCATAGCGGCACCCTTTACTTGATTATTTTTATGTCCTGCTTCATAAACTACCATTTTTAGTCAATCAAAACACATACATTTATGGATATAAATGTGATGGTGTATGCAATCCCTCTTTTGATAAGCCATTTTGCACAAAAGAATTAGGAAAAGAGTTTTTCAGCAAATGGTCTTTTTAAAAGTGATTCTTGTTTATTTTAATCAAACGTACCTTATCTAACACTATTACAAAAAAACATTTAGGGCGGGAATTATGATTAAAGAGAGGTAATGAAAAAAAGAAAGATAGTTAACTTTTGATTTTTATTTTTTGTCTTGTTCTTGTACAATAGAATTTATAACCTTTTTTAACCCATATGCGGATTCTAATAATTCACCCAACGTAACTGCAAATCTTGCTGCAGGAGCTCCATCAATTAACATATGGTCGAAAGCAAGCGTTATATCGAGGATTTCTCTAATTTGTATTTTATTGTCAACAACCCAAGGCTTTTTGGAAATACCGCCAATGAGAAATTGAACAGTATCACTCGAGGGTGTAATTCCATGACCACCCCATCGTTTTTTACCAAATAATCCCACGCTTGTGACATTCAAATTTCCTAAAAACTTGTGTCTAATACGTGGATATCTTCTGAGAATCCAAAAGACAATACGTCTTAGAAATGTTGGAAGAGAAACAATAATGTTTCCCCCTTTAGCTGCTTTATCTTTACCTAAAACTGTTTTATCTTCATCTTGATGTTGTACTGATCGAATTTCTTTATGGATCTCTAAAAGTGATTTCTCATTCGCTTTTCTAACTACATATTTAGTTGGAGCTCTGATTCCTTCATCCCTTTTACGTTCTATAATAATATTGACATCAACATCTTCAAATAGACACACTTTTTTTCTCCCTTTTGCAGCAGCATTGATATATGGGTGATGTTTAACTGCTTCTCCTATACAATGAATAATCCAAGCTGAAAAACTTAAGGATTTGCCTTTTATTTTTTTATATTCTTTGAAATATTTTTGTGCTTTCGTAATGTCAAAAGATACAAGACCAAAAGAATGGTATCTGTAATCAGTTTCATGTAAAAGATCTGCAACTATTTGTCGACTCTTAGGGAATTTAATAAATTTATAACCATCTTTATATTCAGTCATAATAATAAAACCTCAAAATATACTTGTCTCTCCTATCCTCGTTAAAAATTAAACTTGAAGGTTAGTTATAAATTTAATGTAAAGCAGACTATTGATTAAACTAACACCATTATAGTTTATTTTTAGAACGCTTTTAAGATACCCTTTTTTTAAATTCTTTATTGGTGGTGTGAATCTTTATCTCTTTTCACTGCAACAATCGGTAGATTTTTTGCAAATTTCCTAATTAGAAATGACTTGAAGACGCAGTATCTTGACTTCTGTATTCCTTAAGACTGTGCCAATGAGTTGACTAGCCATAATGAGTAGCCTCTGTGTGGGTTTTAAATAGGGAACACTAATGTCTTGGAGATTTTTAAAAAATTGTTACCTATAGGATAAAGCATAAGTTTAGAGGGAAAATTTTAGCTTATTATATCATCTTCGATAATGTTTCTTTCCTCTAAGTTTTTAATTTGTTTTTTCTATTATTATTTGTGTTAATACTTAATAAAGACAAAGTATTGAAGGAGCTCGTAGAGGAATATCCAAAAAGAGATGATAGCCTTCAAGCCATTATTTTATATGGTTCAGTTAAAAAAGGAAATTATACACCTAGTAGTGATGTTGATGTACTCTTACTTACTAGAGAGAAAAAAACTACCAAAGAACTTTTTGCAGATTTTAAGTTAGAAATACTCTCAAAATATTTTGTAGTTATTAATGCTTTGTATATGGAAAATAGTGAGTTTAAAAACTCTATAGAGCCAATTGTAGACACTATTAAGAAAGAAGGGGTGATAATATGGAAAAGACGGAATTAGTCAAGACAATAAAAGCTTTGACAGAAAAAGCAGAAGAAAAATTAGAAGCTGCTTCAATACTCTTAGAAAATGATTTATTTGATGATTCAATTAGTAGATCTTATTATGCAGGATATTATATGGGTAAAGCACTATTATTGCTTTTGGATAGTTCGCCTAAAACTCATAGCGGGATGATAAGCATGCTAGGACTGAAAGCAATAAATGAAGGCATTCTTGATAAACAAATAGGAAAAGACCTAAATCACTTACTAGAAGCAAGACAAACAAGTGATTATGCTATAGTAACTTTTTATGAAGAAGAAGATGCTACTGAATATCTAAAAATAGCCAAAAGGGTTGTAAAAGGAATAAAGGAACTCTTAAGAAACAAGCTAAATGCAAATTTATAACCTATGAACAAGACTTTATTTGAATCCTCGTGGCCGCCGAGGATGCCTTTCGGCCTTTTTCTTCGATATATTTCGACTTGTATAATACTTCAGAAATAGAGAAATAGTGCTCCACTTGTTAATTTCTGTAATAAAACAAATTATAATTCACTTTCAGTGGATCTAAAACTTAAATATTTTCTTAATTCGGAAGTACTAATTGTCTGGATAAACTTTTTATACATTTTAAAGTAATATTATAATATGACAATAAAAAAATCGATTAGTCTTAAATTTAAATGCTTTTTTTTACTAAATTTATTGTTACTTGTTTTTTCAACATCTTTAACGGCAAATGCTCTTATCCCCTCCCTGTTTGTAGCGGATTTTGAAGACCCTGAAATAACCAATGTACAGCATGTACCCAGTAGTCCAACTGATGCTGATGCCATAACTGTTAGCGCTGATGTAACTGATGGTTCTACTATAACAAGTGTAACTTGTTATTATCAAGTGGATTCAGGTAGTTGGTTAAATCAGTCCTTATCTTTGGATACTGGCAGTACTTACACTTGTGATTTAGGTTCATTTGATCCTGGGCAAGTAATTAATTATTATATCAATGCGACAGATGATTATGGTAATGAAGGAATGGAAGATAATAGCGGAGCATATTATTCATTTACTGTAGGAGATAGCGATTTAACTGCTCCTACTATAACCAATGTTCAATATACCCCCAGTAATCCAACTGATGCTGATACCATAACTGTTAGCGCTGATGTAACTGATGGTTCCGGTATAGCTAGTGTAACATGTTATTATCGAGAGGATTCAGGTAGTTGGCAGAGTCAGAGTCTTTCCTTATCTACAGGCAGTTCATACACTTGTGACATAGGCTCTTTCGATCCTGGACAAACAATTGAATTTTACATCACAGCTATTGATGAATCCTTGAATAGTAACGAAGCGACCGATAATAATAGTGGCAGTCATTACAGTTTTCTCATTGGTGATAGTGATATAATCGTACCTACTATAACTAATATCCAGTATTCTCCTAGTAATCCTAGTGATGCTGATAACTTGACGATTAGTTGTCAAGTAACAGATCTTTCAGATATAGCAAATGTAACTCTTCATCATCGTATTGATGCTGGAAATTGGCAAAATTCTTCTATGTGTTTAGATTCAGGCAGTACGTATAATTGTAGTATAGGATTCTTTGCTGCTGGTCAAGAACTAGAATTCTATATCACAGCTATTGATAACTCCTTGAATAGTAATGAAGCAACTGACGATAATGATGGAATATATTATTCTCTTCTTATAGGAGATAGTGATGTAACTGCACCCACTATAACTAATATCCAACATTCTCCTTCCAATCCTAGTGATGTTGATAATGTAGAGATTAGTTGTGAAGCTACAGATACATCTGGGATTACAAGTGTTATTGTATATTACCGTATTGATACGGGAAGTTGGCAAACTAAATCAATGACTCTGGATACAAGCAGCAACTACATGTGTGATATTGGTTCTTTTGCTGCTGGTCAAACCATTGACTATTATATTAGGGCTATTGATAATTCTTTGAATGCAAATCAAGCCACAGCCGATAATAGTGGCAAATATTATTCTTTTACAATAGAAAATGATACTTCAGGTACCGATATTACACCTGAAGAAACACCTGTATTGATTACAGGAATGTTTTTGTCGCTTTTAAGCCTAAGCTTTGTTTTTAAGAAGAAGTTGAAAATAGACTTGTAAAACTACTATTTCCCTTCTTTTTCTTCTTTTTCTTCTTTTTTTCTTCTTCTAAAGAATTCTCCTGCTTTTTTTGTACTCTCTCTTATATTTTCTCGGCTCTTATCAATGGTTTCTTTTCCTCTTTGAATGGTCTCTTTACTCTTAATGGATACAATATTTATTTCATCTTTAAGATCTATTGATGCAAGTTTATTCTTTGTTTGTTCAAAAAGTTCTTTAACATTTTCGCTACTCCGAAGAGAGATTTCTTTAAGACCTTCTTTCGCTCCAATTAATGCCATCTGAGTTTGTGGGTTATTTAATATTGATTCAAAAACGGGTACAGCCATTGCAACATAACTAGAATTTATCCCAGCAATAAGCCCGATTCCCCAGAGACCAATAAAAGTAGCAAACTTGTACACATCTTCAGATGGAGCTCTCTCAACAGGTAATTGAGCAAGACGTAAACAAATCGTCCATACGACTCCAATATCATCCGAAGCCTGTTTTTCAATTATTCTAATGATTGTCCTAGCTAAATCTAAGTTAATGGGAGTTGGCCCTTTATCGATATTTTGATTAGCAAAAAAAGCCAAAAAAGGTTCGATATTGTTATTTTTTTGAAAATCTTTTATTAAAGAATTTAAGATATGCTGGATTGGATCATCATTTATTCTTGTCATAAGCTTAAAAGTTAATACTTGTTTATATTTCTAACTAAATGAAATAGTACTTCCGAAATCGTGCTCAACTGCTATACTTTCAGGAATCAAATAGGCAAAAATGCATTCTAAATCGATAGAATCTGTAATTGTTTGCTTAATTCGGAAGTATTAATGAAATAAAATGAAAAATGAAATGGGATAAAATAGCATGAAATAAATTGGGAACTTATGAACTACCAC
>CAZHRF010000023.1:30258-44821 GCA_964534625.1 uncultured archaeon
TTCTTCAAGGTACATGTGGTTGGGCTCATCTTTTCCAAATCAAAGATCTCTCATCTGTTAAAGAATATCTAATCAAAGAATATGAGTCAGCTCAAAGACCTTTAGTTTTTGATTCGCTATTTGAGTTATTAGACTCACAAACAAAGTTTGGAAGAATAAATATTCGGGCCTATAAAGATCTGAACCTGTCTGTCGAGTCATTGTGGAAATTAATGCTCGAAAGTAAAAAAAGCATACCAGAATCAACAGAGCTTTTCATTATACGTTGGAAAGCATTAATTAATTATTATCAAAAAGAAAAACTATACACCACAAAAGTAAATAAAGACGCGCTTGAAAAGTGGTTAGCTCTTGTTTTGAACATTTCCAAGCAGGTTCCCACTTCATCTGAAATGCCATTGCTATCTCATTCTGCTCAATATAGAGAAAAATATCACCCTTCCTACAGAATAGTGATTTTTGATCGAAAGAGTGTATGATGAAAGTAAAGTGTTTGATTTAGCGTTGGGTGGATCAAATTGGAATTAAATGCTTCCAAGTCTTCTTTAAAATTGTTTTTGACTGAATAAATAAAACATTATAATAACTCTAATTTGTATAAAGTAAACGAACTACACGAACGTTAATAAATAACATCCTTAGTTTTTTTTACGATTTAATTGATGTCTTTGGTTAAAAAATTTAAGACAGTTGTCGCAGATATGTTTTTAAAAACAAAAAATCGCAAGAAAAATTATGATTATACTGCATTAGAAAATTATCGTTTACCAATAAATGCTCCGGAAAATTATCTAAATAGTTATTATTGTTTTGGTTATGCAAAAGATGGACACTCATTTTTCGCGAGGTTAACTTTTAGAGGCGAGGGGAAAACAGAACTATTGTTTGCAATACGCATTCCTGGAAAAGGAATGTATACATATAATGACAGCATAACAAATGCAGATGGTGATAAAGATGAAAAACCAGACCAAAGATCTTCTATGCCACTTAATTTTAGTTATAATGAACCAAGCAAAAAATGGAAAATACGGTTCAATGCACCTATTAAACATATAAATTCTAAAAACGAACATCATGATTTATTATTTGAAGGACTTTTTTATTCGAGATTGGCAATGTTTAATTCACATAAAAACACTCTTCCCTTGGCTAAACTACTAGCTAATAAAAAATGGAACAAGCACTTATTTTCTAATTTTAAAAAAATTGATGTAGTGGAGACAGAACAAGGTGGTTTTTTTAAAGGCAAATATATTTTTGATAATAAGGAAGAAACTGTTTTAGAAATGAATGCTATGCGCACACACACATATGGCTCAATGGATCCCTCTTTATTCGATAGATGTATATCTCTGCTGGTAGCTTTTGATAATGGCGCCTATCTGTGTTATAATGTAGTTGACTTTTCCTTTCTTAAAGGCATAAAAAATGGTTTTTATATTGATACTAATACTATTCTACCTGTAATGGGAGGGACATCAATTGAAGAATTAACTACTGATCGCCAACTTTCACCCAATTTCGATTTTGAGGTTATTCTTGAAGGTAAAATTCATGTGAAAGGTACGTGCAGTCTCAATGAATCTTTTTATGAACGAGAAAAAATATCCGAAATAACTGAGGGACTAGCTGAGTTTGCATTTAACGGTTATAAAGGGCATGGTATCGTTTCAAATATTTCTCAAAATTAAGGATCAATTCGTTATGTTAATTTTGTATTGATCCTTTTGCTATTTACCTATTTTCTGATCCTTTTAAATATTGTAAGCTAAAGGAAAATTGTTGGCTTAATATTTTTAAGAGAAACCAATGATGCTTTTTTTATTTTACGCATATTGAAGATATATACCCCCATTGCCTTTTTTATCACTTTAAATTTTTAACCATGATGTAAATATATCCTTTTTTACATAGTTAACTTGAGAAATATGAGTGAAGAAATAAATGTACAAATTGAGGGCATGCATTGTGCTAGTTGTGTTTCTCGTGTTGAAAAAGCACTTTTACAATTAGATGGTGTGAGTGATGCTCAAGTTAATTTGGTAAGTCAAAGAGCCAAATTGTTTTTGGATTCTTCAAGAGTTACTGCTGATAGTATCAAAAAAGCTGTTGAAGATGCGGGGTATAAAGCTCACTTAACCAAAGAAGATAAGAAGACACTGGCTAATTTTTCAATTACGGGCATGCATTGTGCAAGCTGTTCAACGACAATAGAGAAGAATGTCGGAAAAATGGATGGTATAGGTTCAGTTAAAGTTATGTTGAGTACCAATTCAGCTCAAATTGATTATGATCCATCAAAAGTAACTATTGATGATGTAAAAAAGAAAATTGCTGATCTTGGTTATTCAGCTGAATTAAAAGAAGAGCGTTTCACTTCCGATCATTTCGATGAGAATAAACAACTCAAGGATATGCGATTGCGTTTCTGGATCAGTTTTGCCTTAAGTTTACCTGTCTTTATCTTTGGCATGGGGCATATGGCTCCCTTCAACATTTGGTTTGAGGGATTTGCACACTGGTTAATGACGTTTGAAATTTTTCCTGGGATGCTCCTTAATTATTTGGTACAATTTCTGTTTACTACGCCAATACAGTTCTTTTTGGCTTATCCCTTTTACAAGGCAGCTTGGAAGAGTTTGAAAAACAAAAGCGCATCAATGGATGTTTTAGTGGTGTTAGGAACTACAGCCGCTTATACTTACAGTTTGGCTTCTATGTTCTATCCTTACATCCAACCTGAGTATGACCAACCAGTGTTTTTTGAGGTTACAGCTGTTTTAATGACTTTCATCTTTTTAGGTAAATATTTAGAGGAAGTCACAAAAGGTCGTACATCTGAAGCAATTAAAAAACTAATAGAACTTCGACCAAAAACTGCTACTGTCATTCGCGATGGGAAAGAAATTGAGATACCCATTGACGACGTAATAATAGATGATGTTTTAGTCGTTAAACCTGGAGCTAGTGTTCCTGTTGATGGACTTGTTATTGATGGTCAAAGTTATGTTGATGAATCAATGATATCAGGTGAACCAATGGCGGTCTTCAAGGAAAAAGGCGACGAGGTTATAGGTGGTACCATTAACGAAAATGGTTTGTTGAAAGTTGAAGCTAAGAAAGTAGGAGAAAATACTACTCTTAATCAAATCATTACCATGGTAGAAAATGCTCAAACTAGTAAATTACCTATTCAACAAGTTGCGGACAAAATTTCTGCTGTATTTGTTCCTATTGTAGTAGGTCTTGCTCTTACCACTTCTTTGATATGGTTCATACTTTTCTCAACTGGGGTTGTAAGCACAGCTCTGTTACCTTCGGGAGTTAATATTTTCTTATTCGCGCTACTTGTAGGCATTTCTGTTTTAGTAATCTCTTGTCCTTGTGCCTTGGGGTTAGCTACCCCTACTGCGATTATGGTAGGTACTGGCTTAGGTGCTCAAAATGGTATATTGGTTAGAACGGGTGAATCTTTAGAAACAGCAAAAAATCTTGATGTGATTTTATTAGATAAAACTGGGACAATAACCGTAGGAAAGCCCAAGTTAGATGCAATTCATCTTCTAGATGAATCTTTTACTAAAAACAATATATTGTCCTTAGCTGGTTCATTGGAACAAGGTTCAGAACATTCTATTGCAAAAGCAATTCTTTCTGCTGTTGAAGAAAAGGATATTGAGCTTATGAATATAGGTGATTTTAATGCCATTCCAGGTAAAGGTGTGAAAGCATCAATTGATGGCGAAGCCTATCTTCTAGGAAATAGAAAACTATTGGATGAATATACTATCGATCTTTCTTCTAGCATGGAAGAAACAATGAAAGAATTTGAAGAAAAAGGAAAAACGACAATGGTGTTAGTAAAGAGTGTCACTCCTATTGCAATCATAGCTATCTCTGATGTCATTAAAGACAAATCAGTTGAAGCGATCAAAGCTCTAAAAGACATGGGTTTAATCATTGGTATGGTAAGTGGAGATAATCAACGTGCTGCAAATTATATCGCTAGCCAAATAGGGATCGAAGAAATACATGCCGAAGTTTTACCTGATGAAAAATTGGATATCGTGTTAGCATATCAACAAAAGGGGTTAAAAGTTGGTTTTGTAGGAGATGGAATAAATGATGCTCCAGCTCTTGCCCAAGCTGACATAGGTATTGCCATTGGGAGTGGGACTGATATTGCCATAGAAACAGGAGATATAGTACTCATTAAAGATGATCTTAGAGATGTGGCTACAGCTATAGATCTAAGCGAAAAAATTATTCGTAAAGTGAGAATGGGACTCTTTTGGGCACTTTTCTACAATTCTTTGGCAATTCCCATTGCAGCTGGAGCTCTGTTTATACCGTTTGGTTTCTTATTACCAGCAGAATTAGCAGGACTTGCAATGGCAATGTCATCGGTATCAGTAGTATTGAACTCACTTACCTTAAAATGGTATAAGACACCATTTGAGAAAAAAGATAATACTTTCTAAAACTTTTTTCTTTTTCTTATATATACCAGAACACGCCTTCTCAAATGACACATAAGGAAAGATTCCTGCTTGAAAAAAAGTATTTGCTAAAAACTTATAGGTAGAAACAATGAGAAGATCCCCCAAAGGCAAAATATTTCACGATTTCAGAAAGCTAGTTCCTGTAGATGAAATACTCTCCATATATGATATTACCGAGGTACAGTTAATTGAAGTTTTACAGAAGAGTATTAAAGGAAACTATGATTATGTCCGAATTCTAAAAGCGCGATTTAGAGGTCAAAAACAGTTTATAAAGCATCTAAATAATAGATGGGACCCTCTTAATCCAAGAAAAAAATTAAAAGAGGTCTCTCCTTACGTTACATAATTTGATCAAAATTTTCCTATGACGGCTCCTATTTTCCAGGAATGTAAAAAATAGCCTAGATAACAGAAAGATTTCCCCTCATAAATATTTAAATAATTACCAAAATTTCCTGGTGAAGTAATCATCAACATATCCTTTGCAATTACACAATCCCAAACAGTAAGGATATTGGCATTAACAGAAATCGATTTTAAATCAGCAAGAATACCTCTATTATTTGGTCTTTTTTTCTTGCTGAGATTCTGGTTCTTTTTTGGCTACAATCCAGACATAGCCTCTTCTATCACCCGGTCGCATAAGACGTATATCTTTTCCTAAACTTTTAATTGTCCATTGATCGGTAGTGAAGAGTTGTTTAAGAGTTTTCCAGTTTATAAATTCCAGAGGGGGATCAGTTTTAAAATGTGGCTCAATATTTCCACTAAAGACAAACCACCCTCCAAGTTTAACTTTATCCATTAATTCTTGCATTCTAGGAATAGCTCTTTTACCAATATATTGTAGGCATTGCATTGCAGTAATGATATCATATCCTTGTTCATCTAATTCATAGGTGTCAATATCTGCAAATTCAACAGTAACTCTTTCTTCCACCTTCATAGCTTTAGCTCTCTTTTTAGTTAACTCAATAGAGCTCTCTAGAACATCAATGGCTATAACGCTATAACCTTGTTTAGCTAAAAAACAAGCAACTCTTCCATCACCAGTAGCTAAATCAATGGCCTTTTTATCATTTTTTTCCTCTTGTTGAGTATATAAAGCCAAGAGTTGTACAGGATAATGTATGGGATCATTTTGTAATTGATCTTCATCAGTATCAAAGTGTTTTCTATATGCTATATCCCAACCATTTAGCCATTTATCGGGTGTTTTAACGTTAATCTTTCTTTTTACGTTTTCCTCATTCATGTGGTTCAACATGTGGCTATTGGAGATAGTTATAAATTATTTTATTTAGTATCGGCGTTTTTCATCTTATCTAAATTAAAAAACAAAAACAAATTATACGGTACGTTTTTCACCCCTATGAAATAGATGAAGGAAAACTGTTGGTGGGGTGTTTCATAAAGTCCGAATTTTGTTTGAAATTGTTTATTTTCTTTACATAAAAGTACCTCCGTTTCTTTATTAGTCTAATCTAAATAGAGGATGAAACACTTACATTATACGTAAAAACAATTAAAAAGTACTATCTAAAGAGAAAGATTATTTTACTGTCATTTTGTTACTTATTGTGCCACATGAAACCCATTGATAAAAAAGATATAATCCTACTAAACGAACTCTTAAAAGATGGAAGAATAACTTATTCAGAATTAGCTAAAAAAATAGACTTATCAGTACCTGCAGTTACGGCGAGAGTAGAGAAACTGATTGAAAAGAAAATTATTGACAAATTTACGATAGATATTGACTACTCTCTGATTGAACAAGGGAGTAAATACATTATTTTGTTAAAAACGGTTTTTAATAAAACAGATGAGACGGCTCAAGAATTGAATAAACATAAATTTGTAAAAAAGGTATATTTGACAACAGGTGAGTATAATGTAGCAATTCATACTCATAATATTATAGATAGCCAAAAAAAGTCTTTAATTGACTGGTTGAAAGAACAAGAAGACATTGAAGATATGAACATCCTCTATGTCTATGACTATCTAAAAGAAGACGAGACATTAAAAATAACAGATCCCAATAATGTCAAACTAATCTGTGATTATTGTAAAAGAGAATTTTCAGGAGATGTTTTTTCTAAAATAATTAATAAGCGTAAAAGATATTTCTGTTGTAACACTTGCTTAAGCGAATATGAAAAAATATTCGCTAATAAATGAACTCAAGATACCGGCGTACTTTACTCTCTTTGAGTTATTTGCATTGGAGTTAGAGTTTTTTTGTTTAATCTTAAAAATATCTATGTATCCCCAGAGAAAGAATAATTTTTTATATCTCTTTTTCTAATTATAATTTATGTCTAGTACTCAAGGTGCAAATTTTGGTGGTTATTTGTTTATTATTTTGTTAGGTTTCTGTTTTGTGGGTTTACCCGTTATTTTGATTAGTTATAGTTCTACTCCGCCGACAATAGAGCAATTTTACAGTAACATATCCTTAAGAGATAACAGTTCAGCTGTTGAAGAACAATTTTATGTGCTTATGAATGATTTGAACTCAACTGATGATTATTGGAATGATTTAGCAGGGTTATCAGAATTAAATTACATCAACAATATAACTCAAATGATTATTAATGAAGTAGCATACAATAGTACTCTCGATATAAACACTTTTGGAGGATTCAGTTCAAAAGTCCATATCTTTAATTTACAAATCAACTACACAGTAACTTCAATTACTAGCAACTATGTACTAAATCAAGCTAAATCTCTTTTTGGGACTGAAATCGATACTAGGTTTTTCTTTTATCGTTCTGATTATGAAGAATGGACGGCACATTCAACTTATAAATCTCAAGCTGATTATCCCGATTCAATGGAAGATGAAATAAATTCGTTCTTCTCAACAGGAATTTACAATTTAATTATTACTCTCTCTTTTTATGGTAAGAATGCCAATCTTGAAGGTTACCGTGATTATGAAACATCCTTCCAAAGACTAATAGTTTTTGAGGATGTCGCAAGTAATATAGTATACGAACCAGTCTTTTTCTTGTCCTCGGAAAGAATGAAAGTACCTGCTCCATCACTATAGAACTTTCTCTTTTTTATTTCTAATTACTTTTTTTTATTTGTCTAAAATGAGAAATAGTTTTATAAATTGACTTTGTCCAGTGTTTATTGAAATAGCAATGAGAATTTTTTATGCTGTTAATTCTAATGGACAAGGCCACATTAACAGGAGTCGTATCCAGATAGTCCAGTTACAAAAAGAAGGTCATGAAGTGGATGTCCTATATGCGGGTAAAAAACCTCCTGATTACGTTTCTGATATCTCTGAAAATTATCTATTTAGAGATTCATTTATTGAGTTTTATAATCACAAAGTACACAAAGTTAATTATTTCAGAACAATTAGGCATAACCTTTGTAATTTACTCTATTACAGGCGAATCCGAAAAGAGTTAGAAACAACTATTAAGGAAGGAGATTATGATGTGATTTTTTCTGATACAGAACGATATTCATCGAAAATTGCTAAAAAACTTGGCATACCCTTGGTATCGATTGATCATCAACATTCAATATATCATCCTCAATGTGTTCGTCCTCTCAAAAATTTTTTTGATGATTTCATGTTTCGAATAGCGCTAAAACTAATGATGCCTCATTATGATATTGCTTTAGCTACTGATTACTTAAAAGAAAAATCAATTAAAAGGCATAAAAAAGATCTTGTTGTTCCTTTAGTCTGGAAACCTGAATTTGATCAATTTGAACAAAATATAGTGAAGAATCATTTTACTGTGTATATTGCCAGACATGATAAACAAACTTTGCTTGATATATTAATTAGTTTTCCCTCCGTAAACTTTGAGGTTTTTGGTTTTAATATTGATGAGCAGGTACAAAACATTCTCTTCAAAAAGACTAGCCGCCAAGGTTTTCTTGAAAGTATTGTTTATTCTAAGGGTGTAATAGGTAACGCTGGTTTTTCATTTACATCAGAAGCATGTGTTCTCAATAAGATTATGCTGCTCAAACCTATTACGTCACAATATGAACAGATGACAAATGCGTATAGGTTACAACAGCTAGATAGAGCGCTCGTAATTGAGAAATTAACTAAAGCTGCAATTAAAGACTTTATAGACTATGCTAAAGAAAAAGATTATACTGCTGATGCACCTATTGCTATTATTTCTCCAAAAGAGTTTGTGGAAATAATTATGAATGAATTAGACAAATTAGAACAAAAACATCTACTAAAATAATAAAAGAGTAATGAAAAATTGAAACTTTCTGAATTATTTTCTTCCCGAGTAGATTTCAATTATCATTCGACCACACAGTTATGCTTGTTTCTATAATTTGTTTTATGAAAGGATAATTTTCTCTTTTTCTTGTTTCAAATTGTTCTTTTGTTATTATTTGAGGAGACCATTCATACTCAAGAGATAAGTCTGTAAGACAATCTAAAATTTTCCCAAACAACTCCTTATCTTTTTCGTTCACAATTACAAGTAGATCTACATCGCTCCTGTAATGATAATTATTTGTTGCATACGAACCAAATAGTAGTATTCTGTTTATGTTTTCTTTATTAAGTTTATCAATAAATTTTGGTATGCCTTTCTTCAATAATTTCATCAATTTAGATCTAGATGGAGGAGATCGTATCTTTACAGAATTCAAGGATTTTTTTTCCATTTTTAATTGCCTCCTGGGCATCATCCTTCATGTAATAATCTTCAGGTGCTCCAGATGCAAAACCATTTGGATATCTTGTGGTTATATAATGTTTATCCAATCTCTTAGCAGCTTTCAAGATTTCTTCTTCTATGTTAAATCGTTCAGCTAATTTTTTCAAGAATATAAGAATAGAATGTCCCCAAGGATCATCGCCCAATTTAAAAAAAACAGCTTTAACAGCTTTTTCTGCTGATTGTTGAGCAGCAAGGACTGACCACTCATAATGCCCTATTTCTAAGCTTTTTTTTGCGTGTTCTAAATCTCTCTTTGCTTGCCTTAGCCAATCATCAGCCTTTGTCATTATTATTACCTAGATATTATTGGCATTCTAATTTGAAAAAGATTTCTAACAATTAGTTAAAAAAAGAGCTTAAAAAAGAACAATAAGGAGGAGGAGTTCATTATAGCTAAACGTGGTTAAAACTTATTTTTTTGATAAAAGCCAATATTGATAAACTATGTTTTTTTGTGCAATTACTGGTTATTATGGTAGTTGTCGGTATAAGCGCAAGTGGTAGAAATGAAACATTTAACGAACATGGTACCTTGATTAAAGGCGTTACTGAGCATTTGATAAAGCATATATTAAATAAAATTGACAGAGAAACTAAATATATTTCATTGAGCAACAAGGTCATTCGCGGGTGTATGGGATGTTTAAGCTGTGCAAAAGATAACCGATGTGTTCTAGAAGATGATTGGAGTGAGATTAGAGATGCAATGTTTTCTGCTGACCTAATCATATTTGGCTTCCCAAATTATTATGGAACCTTAAATGCTTTAGCTCATTCCTTCTTAGAGCGTTTCTTTAGTTTAAGACATAGAAATGTATTTGAATTGAAAAACAAACGGAATGTGTTAGTAGCAATTGGAACAGGAAATGCTGAACAACAAGTAAAAATGTTTTTTAGAAGTAATAGGATGAATGAACCTTTAGATGTATTGCATGTTTCTTCAGGGATATCTCAATGTTATACTTGTGGATATGGTTGCGATTGTGAGGCTGGTTCTGTTGTAGCAAAGCATGGTAAACTAGAGAAAATAGATGATGGGATAATTCCATGCCTTCCTCAAAATGTCTATAAAGAAGTAAATAAAATAGCAGACAAGATAAATAATATGCAATAATAATCTGTGATGCCATTCTTATCTCATATAAAAAGTAAAGTCTCAATTGGTTTACTATCTTGAAGTTCTTGCTAACGAGGTTAAGCTGTAATCGATGAGAAAAAGAAGATTCGAAAGTATCTCTCTATGAGATACACTCTATGATCTTGATGATTGGAATTATCCAAAAGCGTAACCAACTGAGGGAAGAAATTTAAACATATTTGTAAATACGAGATGGGAACGTGAGAAGTAAAATCTAAACTTGAAGTTTTTCTTCTTTCTTCTTTTGACTATTCTTAATTAGTGGAAATATTACTTAGAGTCATCTATTGCCCCGAAATCGGAGGAAATTTATTCAAGAAGGAAATAGCAAGCCAGCACCCACCTACTGTGCTTGAACTTCATGGTTTATATCCTTAGTTTGCTTGAGTAAATTAACATCAACTAATTGAATAGGTTTGACATTATAAAGTATCTCAATAATATTTAGAGGATCTTCTTTATTTACTTCCATTTTTCTTATTTTCGATCTTGTAATAGTAATAAACCACTCCCAACTGCTTTTGAATTTAACTAATTCCCATGATCTAATTATTAATTCGAAGAATATGATGACTATCAAAGCAAAAAGCAGAGACCATGCTAAGTTTGTTTGATTTCTTTTTTCTAAGTTTACTATCTCTGGACTAAAAATTAATGAGAATAGTTTCCTAGGAATAAACTCGAGAACTTGGAATATAAAGATAGATAATGAAAGAATACTCCATCGTCTTAAAAATCTTGATCTTTTCAACCACCGTTCTGTATTTAGTTTTTCATTAAATTCAACATTTTTGAATAGCGTAGTTATAATGAGCACTTGTAATCCAGTTGAAACAAACACAAACCAAACTGGGTGAACATGAAAGGTAATGTCTAAGGTGAATTTATCAAAGATCGCAAAATGGAATAGTCCATAGATTATTAGACTTCCTCCACCAATAAAGCCATATTTGAGCTGTTCTTTTTTTGGATTGTCTTGAATAAGAAATAAGCCTATAACACAGCCGATAGAAGTGACACCTAACATCGGAAAAAGGGGTGTCTCTCTACCACCAATTGCTACAAGAATAAATCTGAGAATAGGTTGTCTATATCCGCCCTCTCTAAAATTTTCTCCATGGGAAAGATCACAACCAGCTAGTGTATTCACCCAATTTTGAATAAGGGGGGAAATAAAGATAATTACAAGAGCTAAAACTCCAAAAAGAATCATGTTTCTTCTAACTTTCTTTAAACCATCATCTTTTGATATGAAGAAGAAAATTATAGCTGCAAAGAAGATTCCAAAAGCAATATTGTGGATAGCACTGAAATAATAAACCATATTTAGTTCTGACCAATCCCAGATACCAGTTCGACTCCATGTATCGATAATACCCCATCCATGAAAGAATGTCGAATAGATATAAGCTATTAGTAATAAGATTGTACCTGAAATTAACTGCTTTCGTAGTATTTCTTTTCGGCTTGTATCATTTTTAAGACTCTTATTCATCACATATATATGAGCAATAGCTGAAATCAGGAAAAACAAGTTCCTCCAGTGAATAAAAATTGCAACTAGTCCAAGAAATATTTTTAAGATAATATTATCTGCAGACATTACTTCGCCATAATTCCATACATTAAGAAGCGTATGAAAAATAGTCATCAAAAAAATAGCTAGTCCCCTCATGAAGTCTAGTGATGTTATTCGTTTCACTTTTTACGCCTTGTAAGGGCAATTATGGGGGGTATAAAAAAGATTTCGCTTATAAATTAACTTGATTATTTCTTTAGCCACATTTTATATGTTAAGCGCATAAAAAAAGGATGAACTGAAAAAAATATCATCATTAAGATCATTTTCTACACAGAGTTTTACTGCATTTCTTTTAGTATTTTCAAGCATTTTTGAGAATGCTCGAAATATCGCGTACATGTCATGATTTTCAGAATCAAATATTACTACACAAAATGCAAGAGGTCTAACTGGAGAAGTTCTTTAATTTTCAGCTTAATTCGGAAGTATTAATATCCCCGTAACCTTTTTATTTTGTGTTTTCAATTAATTAATTACTTGAATGACACGCTTTTTTATCAATAAAAAAATCACAGCGAAAGCTGAAGAAGATCTCATGAGATTGTTTTTAGCTGAGAATCTTGAACCGTCAGACTTCTATTATTCTCCGTTTATATTACGTTTAGTAGTTGAACAACTCATCAAAAAAGGTCAATCCATTGGATTGGGTTATGTGAGTTCTAAAGACATATTGGATCGCTATTGGGATTCTGTTAGTCTAAACTTATCTACAGCTATTGTTATAAGAATTATTAAAGGAGTAGGAGCAGGAAAAGAAAATGCAATTATCCTTTTGTTGAATGATGAAGAAACAAGCATTAAAGTATTTGAAGAATTTGTTGGACAGACTAAACTTAGAGCTCGAAATAAAAGAGTACTTCATTATTCTAGTACACTCCCTTTAGAGGGATTACAAGATATTTATGAAAATATATTGAAAATAATTGATAAGCACTCTATAACTTATAAAATAGAAAAGTATACCTTAAAAGAAAAAATTGTAGAAGTAGATGGCTTTGTTTATTATTGGGTAGTGCCAGACAATCTTGGTTTCAGCTGTAATAGATGCAATATGTGTGAGCTTCCATCTCATTTTAGTGTTAATCCGATCCCAAATAATAGTGATCATCCTATACTGCACATGGCCACTTTTGAAAATAGAATAGCTTTTTCTTCGAATCTTGCAGTTTTAAGTGCAAACGAACTTGAGAAGATTACAAAAAATACTCATGAAAAAAAAGAGGAGATAGCACGTCCTATACTTGGTTTTACAAAAAATCACGAAGACTTTTATGAGGTAGTTTATGCGCTCAAACAAGAACAAGGAAAATGTATTTTCCAAGATTTAGAAGAAAAAAAATGTTTGATACATGATTTCAAACCATTGAATTGTAAAAGTTACCCGCTACTAATTAATGATCTAGGTGATAAGGAGTATGAGCTTGAATTAGATTTTACCTGCCCAGGTATTAGTAATACAGACCCTTTGGTTGATATTAAAAAATTAACTACAAGATTTCATTGTGTGTTAAAAAAGGAAAAAGAAAGACAAGACAAAAAGAGTTGTATTTCTATTTCTAAGTTTCCGATTGAATGGAAAAAATATCCTATATGGATAGATAAAGAAAGAGTCATAAAGAAAGATTTGATTATTGCAAAGAAATACATTGAAGAATATTGTGATAACGTGAATTAAGAAATAAAGTGTAAATGTTTTTTCGTTACCTCCGTTTCTAGAGGTACCCACCAACAAATTTAATCATTATGTTTCAGAAAAACTTTTGAAAAATCTCTCTTTGCTATTTTTTTATTATTGCTAAAGTTTATATTTGTTGATTCTTTATTTTATATATGAAAAAAGGCGCAGTTGGAATTATAATATTGGTGCTAATTATAGCTACAATAGTATTTATACCTGTAATAATGTATGGCGGTTTTAATGTTGATCTACTCTCAGGGACACTTTCTTTGGAGAGTTCTACTGATACAGTCTATCAATCTAATGGACTTATGGCTTTATCTCCATCGATTAATAATTGGGATTTAGATTTACAGAATGAAACAAAAAATTCTTGGGCTTATGCAGTTGATGGTATAGGTGGAAGAAATAAAGTTGAAGACGAAGAAAATGAGATTTCATTAAGTCTTACAATATCTATTGTCATCAAAAAAGATAACGAAACGGTAAAAGAAATTTATCTAGGAGTACTACATGGAGAAGGATATCATAATGTTACTGTTGAGTTTGGGCCTGGTGAAGGATTGGACGAGGAAGGTTATTATGATATTTACATCAAAGTGACCCTAAAATTGAAAACTCCTGGTGTTGACTTAAATTTGAATATTGAACTTGGGCCAATGACTTTTTATTTAGATATAAACAAAAATGCATAAAGTCATTTTCATTTATTATCCTTTACTTTTTCTTTTCTTTTCGTATTAATTATTACTATTATTATAGTCAGTAAGTTATTGGCATATAAACAGGAACTACCCCCATAAAGGAGTGGGTTTTCTGGCTGGGTAAGATAAAATTCTAAGAAGAAAAGCTGAAGATATCACAAATACACGCAAAAAATTTAATTGATGTATATACATTATATTATTACATTATTACTCAATT
>CAZHRF010000024.1:0-8921 GCA_964534625.1 uncultured archaeon
GTCAATGATAGTTACTTCACAGATTTTGGATCTTTTATTCTACATGAAGAAAAAGAGATACATATGAACAACAAAACCATTTGTTTTTCTTCCCAGTTATTTAAAGAAAACTATTCTACAGTTTTTCTTATTCCTATATTTGGAAATGGCTTATTAGGTTTTATTGAAATGGGGTTTAAAAAATCTCATACTTTACAAAATATGGATATTAACTTGCTTGAAAAAATTACTTCGTTTTTGGGTAATGCTGTAGTGAAAATTGAAAAACAAAAAGAGAATAAGATAGAACAATATCTATATAATTTTATTGTAGATTTAAACAACCTTTTCGAACGTGAGTATATACTCACCGATGTTTTCAATTATATTATAAATAGGCTTGAAAAAATATTCGGTTTATATTACAAAATAAAGGTGCTGATTGAATATCAAGGTAAACGTTATGGTGGAAAAGAAGGCATAAACCCAATTTATGAACAAATACAACCAATACAATGTGACGGTGAAAAAATTGGAAAGATCGCTCTTTTTTATGAAAATCTTGGTCAAAAAAAGGAGATAAAGCGATTGTTTACTAAAAATAAGAATCTCTTAAAAGTAATTTCAGCTTGTATTATTCATCATATAAACATATTGAAAGATGAATGAACTATGACTAGAAAAGATAGAGATTTCTTTCTTCATAGAATTTACTTGAACATGTGTGTGGTTTCTGCTCATTTTCTTTAAACAACAATTGATCTCTACTATATCTTTTGATAAATTTTATTCTTTCTATCGATTATTTCAAATAAATCTCTTCTCTCCCCTTTCATTCTTTCACATTTCCCTAGAACCAGGTATCCTTTTGGATTTAGAACATCGTGAAATCTTTTGAATAATTTTTCACATTGACTATTCGATAGGTATATCAAAACATTTCTGCATAGGATCAAATCTACATCTTTTATAGGTGCAGGATTCTTTAAATCATGGACAATGAAACTAACATAATGTTTTAAAGTGTTATTTAACAGATATGTTTCATTATTTTCGCGTTTAAAATACTTTGACAAATAATGTTTATCAACATTTTTTAGAAGATTTTTAGAGTATTTCCCTTCTATAGCTTTTTGGATTAATTCAACACTAATATCCGTTGCGAGAATTTTGACTCTACATTGATCTTTTGTTTTATACAGAGAATCTACCAATATAGCAATTGAATATGGTTCCGCTCCAACAGCACACCCTGCACTCCATATTTTAATAGTTCCTTCCTTTTCACATAGCTGGGGTAATATTTTTTCTTTCATTTCATCAAACATAGCATTATTTCTAAAAAAGCGGGTAACATTTATTGACATACTTTGTTTTAATAAGTCAAATTCTCCTTGGTTAAGTTCTAGTTTACTAATATATTCCCTATATGTTTCACTATCACTTCTTCTCATTCGTCTATGTATTCTTCTCAGCAAATATTTGGGTTTGTACATTTTATATGGAAAATTTTGTTTTTCAAAAAACTCAAAAAGTTTAGTTAGATTTTTTTCATCTTTAGGGGGGTCAAATGGAGATTCAACCTTTGGCAAATTAACGATCAATCTTTTTCTTTTACTAGCCTTCCTTTTTTTACTTAACTCTGCATAATCTTTTAGCGTTTTTCTTTTAGTAACTAGTGGATAAAATGTTTGATTTTGTTCATTATAGACTTTACCCCGTTCTAGATAATCGATGGCATTATCAAGAACATGTTCATTTTCTTTGAGCAAATGTAGTAGCTCTGAAAAACTTTCTAAGGAATACTTATTTATAAAAAAACTCATCCTATCTATTATTCTCTCCTCATCTTTTTTTCTGAACTTTATCTCTTTGTTTTCTAAGAAATTGATTAAATCTTTTTGTTTTTTCTCTTCATTTCCTATGTTAGCTTTTTGTGGAATCATATTATTACCTCATTCTAAACTATTATTTAGACAAATATTTAGATAACCATCTCTTCTCCACCTGTTTGTTTAATAATTAATGATCTTTCTGAAACATCATATACTACACTCATACCAGTATCCCCACCCGTAAATGTTCTTCTAATTCTTACATCATTCTCTGATAATAACCTCTTTGTTATTTTTGCATTTGTTTTTCCTATTTTGAGAGTTGATGACGCATGACCAAACATATTTGCTCCTCCTACTATTTTGGAAGATAAATCAGATGGTTTAAATTTTTTTTTCTCCAATTGCTTTATCATATATGGTACAGCTTCATCAGCATATTTTGCTGGACCCCACCTATTTGTTGTTTTATTATTTTTTGGACCTGCTGAAGGTAGCATAATATGTCCCATGATAGCCATATCTTGATTTAGAGGTTGTTTGGTGGGATATAATATCAACCCAATACATGATCCAAGAGAAGATATTTTGAGGATTTCATTTGTATATCCAATAGTTGCTTCTCCTATCCCAATATATTTGATAACCTTTTTATCGCTAGCAATGTCATCCATTCATACAACCTTTTTTAATGATTAAAAGAGAGAAGAATATTATTCTTCCGGAAATAATGTTTCCATAAATCTTTTTATGGATCTTTCATGGGGTATTATTGCCATATCGACTTGTATCTTCCTCTCATTTGTATAAACGTCACATTCGATAAACAGTACTTGAGGATCGCTAATATTCATGTCTTTTACCTCATGTTCTACGATAGAATCAACTGTTCCAAGTCTTAAAACAGGAGGCGAAGGATATGATTCCACTTTTAGGAAATCGTTGACTGCTTCTACATATTTCAGTAAGAGTATTGAACCTACTTCTTTAATTAACGACATGAATAGGGGTGATAATTCAACTATTTCAGCTGAGTTCGCTTTAATATCTGTCGTCATAATGTCAATAATTCGTTGTACTGAATCATCGTCAAAAAAAGCAAATAAACTGTAATAAATGTCTTTTACAGATTCAAGCGAAACTATCGCCACTTTTTTTTCAGTAGGTATTTTAACAATTTTATTAAGGTTTTCAACACTATTTATCGATACTTCGGGAATCGACATGTAAGTGGATCGCTTCAAAAATTCAGTCAAAGCTATAGCTGCATGACCAGCCCCAATGTTTCCTAATTCTTGTAATGCATCACGATGATGTTCTTCTAATTGTTTATTTTTTTTAGACACGTAAACCGACCTCCAAAAAGTTCATTGGATCAATAATTAAGATAACTTGTCCCCCTTCTAAAACAGTTGCGCTAGAGAAAGCACCTATTTGTTTTAAGAAATCTTGAATGGGTTTAATTACAACTTCTCTTTCACCTAGTAATTCATCAACTATAAAACCTAAACTTTGTCCTCTTTTTTGCCATAATACGACAATCTCTTTAGATCTGTCTTTTTTACTAGTTTCTCCTTCATTATACTTAGATTTATCAAAACTAAACCTTTCGCGAAGATTTACAATAGGTACGGGATTTTCATTAATTAGGACGAACTTACCTTGAGTATTTTCATCCGTGTAGAACTTTTCCGTTGGTACAGATAAAATCTGTTGAATATCATCCATAGGTAAAGCAAATTGATGACCTTTAACTGTCAAGAGAAGTATTTTATTAATAGCAACAGATAAGGGTATGATTAGTTTAAAGACTGTGTAAACATCCGGTTTTGATTCTATTTCGATAGATCCCCCAATATTTTCCATTATACTTCTTATACTACTTAATCCAAATCCTCTTCCTGATATCTCTGTTGCTTTTCCAGAAGAAATAGTTGAAATATTATGAGTTAACAGAATTTGATGTACTTCTTCTTTTGTCAATTCTGCACCTTTTTCTATGTATCCTTTTTCAGTGGCTATCGCTTGAATGGCGTCATAATCAATACCTTTGCCATCATCCATAATCTCAATAATAATATCTGATTTTTCTTGGCTAACCATGAGATTAATTAAACCAGTAGTATCTTTGCCTTTCTTTTTTCTTTCTTCAGATTGTTCAATACCATGACTAATAGCGTTTCTAAGAATATGTGTTATTGGATCTACTAATTGTTCAATAATTGAACGGTCAACACCAATATGTTTACCAGAAATTAATAGTTCAACTTCCTTATTTTCTTTTTTACTTAGTTCTCTTATCATTCTAGGGAAACGATTTAAAATTGTTTCAAGGGGAACTAAGCGCATCTTGATAACTAAATCTTGAATATTACTTATGGTGCGCTCAAAACTTAAGAGGTTCTCTCTAAACCCACGCATATAGGCTTGATCTTCCCCTATCTCACGAATGAATTGACCGTAAACCACTAAATCTCCTAATAAACGGATGATTTTGTCAAGTTCCTCCAATCTAACCCTAACATTTAAGGTTTCTTGAATAGTATCTGAAACATCTTTAGTGATACTTAATGAATCTAATAAAGGCGTTATAGTAATATTTGTGACATCTTGAACATCTTTGATTGTATCTCTTATATTTTCTTCGCCTTCTTGAGTAATTATGTCAATATTTAATTCATGAACAGTTATTCCCTCCTGAATTTCATCAATAGGTGGCATGCATGACTCTATTGATGATATTTGTTTAATCTTATTAACCAAAACTAGTGCTCTAGCGCTTGTAACTTTACATTTAGGATCAATCTCTACTTTGATTCGTAAGTGTTTACCTAAATTAATCATAAATTCATCAATAGATGCTAATTGCTGTGTAAGCTTATCAAATCTTAATAAATCAAATTCTTTACTTGCTTTCAATGCCTTTGACAAATTATCCAGTTCATCAGAGAAATATGTTAACATATCCATGAATTGATCATCTTTGTACATCTCACCTTCAACTACGACAGATTCGAAGTGGTGTGCAATTGTACTTATTTTTGGATATCCAGCCAGAGAAAATAGACCTTTGATGCTATGAAGGGTTCTCATTATATCATCTTTCAAATTTTTATCTTCAGGATTCTTTTTGTAGCGTTTGGCTTCATCTTCAAGTTCATTAACTCTTTCATCTAATTCGAGAATAAGAACATCTCTGAATTCATCTTTTTCTTCATCGGTCATATTATCACCTTAGACTATTACGAGGCTAAAACTCCTTCGACGGCTTGGATTAATTCATCTTGTTTAAATGGTTTAATAACAAAATCCTTTGCTCCTAGTTTAATAGCCTGTCTTATCATTGGTTCATGACCAAGGGCAGTAACAACAATAATGTTAGCTTTAGGTTGAATTTGCATTATATTTTTAATTGCAAGTAAACCATTTAATTCTGGCATTACAACATCCATTGTAACGAGGTCGGGAGTGTGCTGCTTGAAAGCTTCAATAGCTTCTTTACCATTGCTAGCTTCTGCAACAACATTATGTCCTAATTTTTTCAATATTTTTTTGATCATCACTCGAAGATAGAGTGAGTCATCTACTATTAATACATCTACCATATTTTCACCATTTATTGTTTTGTATTTATTTTTTTTATTTCTTTTATTTTATTATTTAATTCACTATGATCATCTAAAAATTGGATAAAATTATTGTCCAATAAAAATATAGGGGATTCTATACTTTCATATGTGGCTTGTTTTGTGCAAACTTTGTCTATCTTACCCGTTTTGTATTCATCTTCAAGCTCTTTTTTATCCTCTGTATATATTGTGATAACACCAAGCATCTTTTGTGAGGGAAGAGCATAGGTGAAATCTTTTTTGTTACTCTTAATTAATAGAAGAAGAGTGTCTTTCTCTATTTTGCTAAATTCTTCTCCAGGAAAAACAAGTTCAAGAATATTAATTACAGGAATTATAGTATCTTTGAACTTTAGAGTTCCTATAATAAGATTATTGTTTGGAAATTCATTTTCTAAATAATTGATATTAGTTACGGCCAAGGTTACTTCTGGCATAATACCGAAATAACGTTTGTGTAACATGAAGGCAAAATATTTTTCTAATTCCTTATCGTATTCATCAAATAACATAAACTGCAATTCCTTTTGTTTTTCCCTATGATCAACTAATAATTTCCTTTCTGTTTCATTTAATTGATTATCAAAAAAAGATTGACTAACAAATGAATCCCATTCTTTTCGACTTCGAATTTCTAATTCATGTAATAACTCAATCGAGTCAATCAATATCCCTAATCGCGATTTATAGCTAAAGAATGCTTTATACATCTTATTACAAGCATCGGCTTTTAGAATATTTTTGCTTTTTAAGAAATCAGCATCATTTTTGCTAATTCTCTCTTGAATTTCGTTTATCTTTAAACCAAATTCTCGTCCATCTTTGTTTTTTAACACTAGAATAGTAGAACTGTCTTTGTTGTCTTCTATATTATTATCTAGAAGAGATACAAAATCAAAGATGGGAAGGAAATTATCGTAATAACTAATACCCAGTATAGATTCATCCGTATAATTTTTGTCAATTAACAAAACATTTTGTTCTAATTGGATAGCCTTTATGATTTTGGTATCAATAATGAAATAATGTTCATCTGCCTTTATTAAAACACCCTCAAAATCCAATTCAATATCCATAGAATCGTCTATTTCTTCTGGGTTATTGAAAAATAACGTATTTCTTTTATGTCTAACCAATTTCAAAGGATTTTTCTGGTTCTGAAATAGCCATTTAACATTCAAGATGTAAGAAAATTGATCATTATCACTAATAAAACCACCCAAAAAGAGGTAATCATGTAAAGCAATTTTATCGAAGGAAAGTATAGATCTCATATCGTCTATCAATACTTTTTTCCATTTGAGGACTCTATCTATCAATAAAGCTATCCGCTCACTTTCTGTCTTTAGAACAATAATTTGCTTGTTTTCTATGGTTTCGTTATTACTTTTTCCCATAAATAATATCGTATTTAGATCTAAAACCCCAATGACTTCTCCTCTATAATTTAATGCACCAACTAAGGAAAGAATGTGTTGAGGAATTTTTTTGTAACTCTCATTATTTTCTTCAAAAATTTCTTCTATAAATGCATCTTCTATAAATACATTAACAGGTCCTGAACTTACAATTATTCCCGATTTATGTTTCACATCTTCTACTTTATCTTTAGCACTTACCATTTGAATTATGTTTGTAGGGGTTGTAATAATAGGTGTTTCACTTTTCATTAATTGTATGTTGTAATCGTCAATTTCTTCTGGTGTATACGTATCCATCAAGAATATATTATTTGATATAAATTCTGCTTTAATTAGTTTTAAATGAGATTTCACTTGTTCAACTAAAATGGAAGAATCTATAGAAGCAATAATATGATTGTCATAGATATTCACTTTTTCATATAATAATATGTCATTAATTGAAACATATTCTGCAAGTGAAATCGTTTCTAAATTTTTGATTATTCCAAGAATATCTTGTATCTTAACAGCGAAGCGTACATTGTTAACATCAAGTACTATATGGTTTACATTTGCGTTTTCTTGAGTAAAATTATTGACTTTTCTCTTATCATAAAGAAAATCTACTAAATCTATTATCGGTATTACTTCATTGTGATACGAAAAAACTCCTGTAATAAACGAATAAGTATTGGGGATTCTTATTTGATTAATTTTCCCTAAAATATCTATAATTATGTCTGTTTTGAAAGAAAACAATTCATCTTCAATTGAAAAGTAAAGGAATCCATTATCACTTGAATCAATTTGTATTGTCTCTTGCATCAATAATTGTTCAGGCGAATTTAAGTTATTCTTTTCAAATAATATACAATCATTGAGGTCGTTTAGTGTATCATTATTCCAGTTTGTTGCAATTTGCAATAGCTTGGGTACATTTGCAATTAATAAGGGTATCCCATTATTGTCAAGATATACGCCTTCAATCAATCCCTTAATTTTAGTGCTTTCTTTATATATATAACCCCTATTAATAGTGTTTTTTTCAATTGGTATTACTTCAATTATTTCATCAATAATCAAACCAACATGTTGATCTTGAAAATCTATTATTAGGATTTGATCTATGTCATCCTTTGTTAAATTGTTCTTTTCGATTGGTGTTGGATTTATTATATTCGCTAAATTAAATATTGATATGATCTTACCCCTATAGTTAAGAGTTCCTCTAAAAAAATCAGGGGAATTTGGTACAGACACAATTTTTGGATTTGTTAATATTTCTTCTATATAATAATTGTTTATTAATAAACCAATATCTTTCTGTTTTATTTTGGTAAAAGTATGTACGGTTTCTTTTTTGACAATTTGTTTTGAACGTGAAAAATCATCTGTTGTATGTTTTGCCTGTTTATATTCCGTAAATTCTAGGGAAATTTGATAATCTGATGAAGACTCTTGTGGTATTACGAGCTCTTTGGGGAAGTATTGTTCATTAAGATTATGGAATAGTGTTTCCATTTCTTTTGTTTCACCGATTATCTTTCTGAATAAGTGTTCATTATCTAAATGTAAAACTATATCATTATCTAATAAAAAAGCACTCTTGAACCTGAAGGATTCAGTAAGCTTTGAAATTGAAGAAAAAGTTTCAAAAAATCTTTCTTCTTCAATATCAAACTGACCTACAATGCTATTAACAATAAACACCATTGAAAGCGTATTATACTCAATAATAACATATTTGATATCTTGGTCTCTTGAATCATTTGTTGTTATGAAATCTTTGTAGAAAAAGTTAACTAAATCAATTATTGGAATAACCTCTCCACTATAAGAAACAGTCCCTAAAATATAATTTGGTGTATTGGGTATCTTAGTTTCTAAAAGTTCAGAGAGTATTTCTTTTACATATTTGCTTTTTACAGAATATTTTCTATCCGCTAACTGAAAAACCAACACTTTTTCTACCATTTTAATCTTCTTCCTATTTTCAATAATCAGGTTACGCAATTAATTATCCTTCTTGGATTTTTCTTCCTTCTTGGATTTTTCTTCCTTCTTGGATTTTTCTT
>CAZHRF010000024.1:9021-18316 GCA_964534625.1 uncultured archaeon
TTCTTGGATTTTTCTTCTTTCTTGGATTTTTCTTCCTTTTCGGGTTTTTCTTTTAGAGTATATTGCGCATAATCGAAATCATCCATATCATCCTCAATACCCATGATATAATCGTTTTCAAGCATATTCTGGTCTATTTCAATGAAATTTTCGAGTAATTGGACTATATTTAATAAATATACTTGATCCTTTCCTATTATTCCCACTTTATCTATTGCATGAGCTGATTTGAGATCATTTTCTTTTATCTCTTTCTCATCTATTGCAACAAACTTTTCCACATCTTGTAAACTTATAATCTCATCAACAAGCAGACCAATATCATGTCCATCGATATTTACAAGTATAGTCAAATGACTATCTTGAGACTTGTCTTTTAATTTGACATCATTAGATGCTGAAAAAAGAATTTCTGATAGATTGAATATTGTAATAATGTTATTCCTTAGATTAACAATACCTGCAATAACATTAGAAGTTCGAGGAAGATTGAATATTTTATTAGTTTTAAAAACCTCTTTGATCAGGTCAATAGTAATCCCAAAATCTTTGTTGTTAATCTTAAATACAAGAATTTTATTAGTTTGTTTTGATAATTGATACCCCATTTTAATCATTCCTTCATTGGTGTTTTTATTCATTAGGATTGTATTCTATAATCCTCATGATGATTGAAGTTACTCCATAAGAGTTTTCTTTATATCATCTGAAGATTTTTCAGAAGATATAAAATAAACACTCATAGAAAAAGGAAAAAGAGAGGATAGTCATTGTTGAGAGCGCAATTTTTAGACAATCCTTCTCTTTTATCCAGTTGTTTGGCTTTTTACGCATTTTCTCATCTCGAGTTTAGTTCATAGATTGTTTATTTTTATTTTCACTAGTCTAACCTTTTTCGCAATTTGAACTGACTGATGGTTTGGGATAATTCCTCACCTAGTTGGGAAAGATTTTGTGATGCTGTTGTCATTTCGTGCATGGCAGCTGTTTGTTCTTCCGTTGCAGCAGCAACTTCTTCACTAGATGCACTGAATTCTTCAGACTGTGCAGCTAGGTCTTGGAATGTTTCTTGCAATCTTTTAATATTTCCTCCAAGATTTTGGATAATTGTTTCGGTTAGCTTGTTTATGTCTGATGAGTTTTTCTTGGTTTCTTCAGCTAATTTACGTACATTATCGGCCACAACAGCAAATCCTCTTCCATGTTCCCCTGCTCGAGCAGCTTCAATGGCGGCATTTAATGCTAAAATGTTGGTCTGTCCCGCAATATCATCAATTACTCCTAAAGTATTTTCAATATCTTGTAAAGCTTGATCAATTATTTGAGACATCTTATTTATTTCTTCAATGCTCTTAGCGGATAGATCGGATTGTGTCGTTGATCCTCTGCTTATTTGTTGAATTGTTGCGGCTATCTCTTCAGTTGTTGCATTTACCTCTTCGGCAGTTGAAGCTAGTTCCTCTGAAGTAGATGCTACTCTCTCTGATGATTCTTGAGACGATGAAACAATATTTTTAAGACTTTCAACCATTGATGACATTGATCTTGCTAATAAACCAATTTCATCATTACGTCTTGAATCATTTTCATTAATTTCAACATCAAGCTCTCCTTCTTCAAGCTCTTTTGAAACTTCTGATAATCTTACGATTGGGTTAGATAAGTAGATACCGATAAAGATACCTGCTATTATTGCTATTACCCCAAAGAGAATAGCTAACAATACACCATTAAGCACTTGTTTTGAAATTATGCTATCTAATAAAGCTTTTTCAAAATAAACAAGTATAGTAAGACCATAATCATGGTTTTCAGAATCTTCAATAACGTGGATTATTAACCCATAACTTTCAACATCATCAATCATTAATAGAAGAAGTTCTTCTTCAAATTCAGTTTGTTCTCTTGTTTCAATATTCTCTAATATCTCTTTATTGCCTTCGTGTGTATTCGGTATTATATCTGTGGCAGGAGTGTTAATAAGTTCATGATCTTGGTGATAAAAGATGTTTAAACTGTCATCAATTAACATCACATTATGTTCAATTCCCTCATCTCCTTCAATCTTAGATATTTCTTCCTTTGATTTATCTATTATTTGATCGATGCCTCCAGTATTATATGCAGCTTTTATCATACCTAAAAATTGATCTGTTTCAGGATCAACTATTTCTACAACTAGGGTTAAAACATAATTACCTAAACTGTCGTCAAAGCTAATATATGTATAACTTCTATCCTCAAGATCTAACATTTCATTCCACCAGCTTTCGCCCTCTTGATAGAAATCTCCTGGTAATGCTTCACCATTTGCAAAGACATATCCCCTTTCATCAGTGACAAAGATTTCTGACAATAGTAATAAATCACCTAAATACTGTAAATAGTTTGAGTAATCAGGGTCAAGATCATTTGAAGGATCCCATGTTTTTACTGGTTTGGTTATAGCTGAAGCATTTTCTGAATCCCATTTGCCTCCTTCATAAGTATCCCACAAATCTTCTGGATTCCATGTGGAAGCGTTTTTTGCATTACTAATAGTTGATGGGTTATCAGCTAATAATATTAGATTATTTTCAACATTCTCAAATGCTTGTAAAATATTACTATGTTCTATTTGTTCTATCAAAGACATGGCAATGAATTCTTCATGTTTTAATGTTCTACTAAGATTAACATTATCTATGATCGTTACCGTAGTGATAGGTACAAGAGAGATAACAAGAAATATTACTATAAATCTTATTGCAAGACGCGATAATTTAAAATTTACCATTTTATCTTCTCCGGATTTTATTTGTTTTTGTTCCAATCCTAATTTTTAAAGTAGTACTTTCATAGAATTGGCTGTTTAAATACATTCATGTATTTCAATATATATATTTTATGCTGGTTGCAAGCACGCAAGTAAATATATGACATATCACGGGTTAACAAACCACTGCATATGGTTTATGTATTGTATACCTGTTTTCAGTACCAACTAAGTTTTTAGTACTCTATTTTATTGTTCTAAATGCACTATATGCCATCCTAAACGCCAAATATTTATTTTTTCTTGTATTTTCTTCATTCTATTGTTACTATCACAAACTATATTAAATTGAAACAAATAAATATGACAATGTATTTGCTGGGGGATTATAATGGGATATGAAGGATATTCAGAAGGATATAATACTGATGTATCTCAATCTGTTACAAAAGCTATTTCAGGAAGAGAAGATGATTTATTATATTTAGCTTTCATTAAAAATGGTATGCCCATTTTTGAAATGGATTTCCATGTAGAAGGGATGAAATATGATCCAACGTTATTGGCTGGTTTTATATCAGCTGTCAGTATATGGTCAAAAGAGCTTTCTGCTAAAGGCTTGGAAAAGATAGATCAAGGCAATTTAAAGGTAGGCTTTCTTGAAGGTAATCACGTCTCCTTTTTTTATTTAGCTGGTTCAATTTCTGATGAATTAGAAACAAAATTGCATATCCTATTAGCCCACTTTGAAGTTAAATACAATCAATTTTTAGAAGATGACTTTATTAGTGATCCATCCTTATTTAGTGATTTTAAGCATTATGCTCTAAAATTACTTGCGGATACAACTATCAAAAGTCATTATACACCCGTTATGAAAGTACCTTTAGATAAAGCTATGAATATGTATACTGACCAAACAGCTTTACTGATGTTAATTGATGGCAGAAGCACAGTTGGTGAGATTACAAGTAATACTAATAAATCACTCTCTTCTGTAACTGAAATATTAGCTATGATGAAGTTAGAGGGTATAATTGATTTTGAAATTAACGTTAACGAGACCGATGTATTTAACCTGACTTTAAAAGGCTACAAAAAAGTTTTCGGTCATACTGAAGAGCGAACTACATTTGCCCAACTTTTTGGGAAACAGGTTTTTGAAATCATAAAAAATATTGATGGGACAAAATCTGTAATTGAAATAGCTGAAGATAACGAGATATCAAGAGGGGATTTACAAACTATTTTTAGTATCTTATTAGCAAAAGAGTTCATTAAACCAGTACATGAACGAATAAAGACATTATTAGTTATAGATTACATTATAAACAAATTACACAAAACAATCTCACTAAAACTAAGTAAAAAATCTGCTTATGATTTAATCAAGAGTACAATGGAAACTAGTAACAATATGTTCACAAACATGGTGGGATATAAGGACCGATTTACTTTTGATTTACTTTATAGTTATTTGCAACAAGATGACGAGATAGAACCCTTTCATATTTACGAAGGATTTATGGATCCACTTCTAAATATTTTTGATCTATATGCAAATGTAGATAATAAGGATTTGCGTTCAATTATTTTTTCAGAAGTAAACAAAAAATATGGTGTAATATTTTAAAAAAACTCATGTACAAACTCTATACGTTTTATCAATCTAATTATTTGTAGTTTTTTCTTCCAGGCGTATTGAAAAAAAGACAGTAACTCTTAATCTCTCTCTAAAAAATTTAATATAGTTATTTAATTCATATATTTATTTTCCTTTTCCAATTTGAATTGACTTATTGTTTGTGATAATTCCTCACCTAGTTGCGAGAGTTCTTGCGATTTCGTGGTCATTTCATGCATAGCAGCTGTTTGTTCTTCTGTAGCAGCAGCAACTTCTTCGCTAGATGCACTAAACTCTTCAGATTGAGCAGCCAGATCTTGGAAAGTTTCTTGTAACCTTTCAATATTGGTCCCAAGATTTTGGATAATTGTTTCAGTCAAATTGGTTATATCAGAAGAGTTTTTTCTTGTTTCCTCTGCCAGTTTACGGACATTATCAGCTACAACAGCAAATCCTCTCCCCTGTTCTCCAGCTCGAGCAGCTTCAATAGCAGCATTCAATGCTAAAATATTTGTTTGTCCTGCAATATCATCAATGACATTTAATGTGGTCTCGATATCAGTAAGAGCTTGGTCAACTATCTGAGACATTTTATTTATTTCCTCTATACTTTTAGCGGATAAATTTGATTGTGTTGTTGATCCTCTACTTATTTGTTGAATTGTTGCGGCAATCTCTTCTGTTGTTGCATTTACTTCCTCTGCTGTTGATGCTAATTCTTCAGATGTTAATGCCAAGGATTGTGCGTTTTTCTGTGCTATATTCACAATCGCTCTTAACTTTGTTTTCATTATATTATATGCTTCACCTAGATTACCAAACTCTTGACTATACTTAGCTATGTCGATCTCTTCGTCATCCAATGCTCCTTTAGCCATACTATCCATATTATTCTTTAGGGTTAATAGCGGGTCTCGGATTTGGTTAATTGTTCTAATAATCATTAATATACCAAAAGATACTGAAAAAGGGTAAAAAATTATGAATGTCCGAATATTACCCCCCAGACCTACATTTAGATATGATGCAACGACAATTACAATTACTATTGCCACTATTCTAGCAGAAATAATAAAAAACATTGATTTTCTAAATATTAACCATAAAATAAATAAAGCAATAGTTGCTGCTACAGGTGCCATCCAATAATTCCATTCAATAGATATTGCCTGGTTTTGAATATTTATGGGTAATACTAGTGAAAAAAGATAAGTTAATCCTAATATAACTATGGATGTAATAATAATACCCACTTCATTTAAAATATATTTTTTCAAATTATTTCGTATACTTTTTTTTATCATTTACTTATCATTGTGCTGAATTAGCAATTTGTATTTATGCTTTATGTTACTCACAAACGGAGGTCTATTCACCTTGTTTAGAAAGTGAAATATCAATCAATAGGAATAGGTCTCAATTTAGATTACTTTTAATATACTATCGAAAGAGAAAAATAAATATATGAAGATTGTAATAAAGAATTAGCACTATTCAATTGAATTGGAAGAATTGTAGCGTCACAATATTTACTAATCCTGAAATAAGCAGTGCTGATAAGTTTTCCATGAAAGAACATACTGAATAGTCAGCTAATTCATTGTTTAGGTCTTGATACAGATCAAATAAATTCATTTTCTTTTCTAATATCTTATTCAAAACCTTAAATAATTGGTACATTTTAACATGTTCTATTTCTAGTAAATATTGATCTGGTGATTGTTTGAAATCAGCAATAATACTTTCTTCTGTTCTTATTACACTTATTCCTCCTTTAATCAAGGTCTCTAATTCAGCTGCTTTCATTATATCAAATGGTTGAGAGAGAATCTTATCTAAATACATCGTCAGAAAGTCCAACACTTTTTCATCAAAGACTACTAGCGATTCTAAATCATTGGCTACTTTTTCTAGCCATAATTCAACTTGAGTGTAATCTAAATTACTATTAAAAAATAGGTCAATCGTAATATGTTCTAAACTTGATTTTACAATTATATGATTACCCGTCGCATGATTAGCCAATTTGTAGATCTCATCTTTTGTATTGTGTATTATTGTAATGGAATGAATATTTTCCATAGAGGCTGAATAAGGTAAATGAATTGTGCTTTCAGCTAATGTGTTTTTTTTTGCAGGTTTGGGGATAGAAAATAAGGCTGTCTCTTCTTGTTCCATTTTAGGAATCACCGACACATGAGGTTTTAGAACACTCTGTGAACGTACAACATAATGTGAATCTACATAGAGTAAATTGGCTGTCTTTTGCCCATTACACGAATGTAAATCTATATACTCAACATAACCGCGTGAGTTACTTCGTTTAAGTGCCTTGGGAACAAACATGCAGCGTAATTTATTGCATTCTCCACAATGATACCATAATTGATAATAATCACGTTTTTTCATTTAAAGAATAATATACATTGATGATTATAAATATATCTCTCCTAACATTCGTTACTTATTCCATATATTTTGATTTGACCTTGATCGTTTTGAAAATAACAAAAAAAATATTTGAAAAAGAAATCAAGCAAATCAGAAATAGTGACTAAGATCTTTTTGTCCCTTGAAAGTTGAAGAGAAAGGAGAGATGGGCATAAGATTGTTCTTATTGAGTTCTTCAACCAATTTTTTCGATGCTAGAGGGGCGTAACCACTAAAATGATTATTAATATAGATATAGAAAGTTGATATGGGATTATTTGATACACTTTGCTTGATAAGTTCTGATAAATGTGAGATGGTTGAAGATCTATCAATGATTTCTTTACCTGAGCTGATATCCAAATCATGTGAACCTATGATTCTAAGATAATGAAAGTTATTATTGACTTCTGAAAAAATTTGGAAAGGAAGATAATGAAGAAATGAACTCACTAAACCAACATTTTGGTATGAATTGATCATAGAAAAAAGATCCTCTTGAAACCATTGAATGTCTCTTAATTCCACAGCTAATGAATATTTTTCCAGAGGAAATAAGTCTAAGAAGCTTTCTAATTCTTCTATGTTTCTCTGACTAAATGTGAAATCAGGAGATAATTGCATTACTAACGGACCTAAGACCTCATCTAAAGGTGCCATTACTTTTAAAAATTTATCTAATAATTCATCTACTTGAGATAGAAAAGGTGAACGAGATATTTCACGAGGGATTTTTGCAGTTAAAACAAACCCTTTAGGTAATAAAGAAGCCCATCTTTTAGTTGTTTTGATATTGGGTATTTTATAGTAAGTTGAATTGATTTCTGTTGTTGGAAACTTTGTTGAATAAAAGGCTAAAAAGTCCTTTTCATTAATAGTTGTAGGGTAAAAGTTACCTTTACTAGCTTTCCAACTATCATAATTGAATCCAGTACAACCAATATAAATATTAGGTGAAGTCATTGTTAATTCCCCTCTGAGGTACTTTTTATGAAAAAGCTATTTATAGCTGTTGGGTATGAAATGACTAAAGTCAAGACAAAGGTTTGGCTTGTTGTAAAACTATCTCTTTTTTTTAATGTGTTTCTTGATCCATTGTAACTCTGGCGTTTGTATATGCTTCCTTAGCTTCTTCATACCGTCCTTGTTGCTTAAATAAGACACCAAGATTATACCATGCATTAGTATATCTGGGATTGTATTCAATTGCCTTTTTCCACGCTTTTTCTGCTTTATCTAACTTCTTTTGGTCAAAATAAAGGTTTCCAAGATTATACCATACAGTCGGATAGCGAGGATTACAATCAACCGCTTTTTTCCACGCTTTTTCTGCTTCTTTCTTATCTCCTTTGTCAAATAATAGATTTCCAATATTAGTCCATGCAGCAGCAAATTCAGGATTAAGATTAATTGCCTTTTTCCACGCTTTTTCTGCCTTTTCTGCGTCTCCTTTGTCAAACATGAGGTTCCCTAAATTATACCAAGGATTAGGATCTTCAGGATTATACTCAATTGCCGTTCGATACGCGGCTTCTGCCTCTAGAATACGTGCTTGTTGTTTTAACAGTATCCCCAGAGTAATCCATGCATTAGGATGACTGGGCTTTTTTTCAACCACTTTCTTTAAAATTTCTTCCGCTTCTTCTAGCCTTCCATTGTCAAATAATAACAAACCAAGATTATATAGGGGGTTAATATAGGTGAGATCATTCTTTATAGCCTTTCTGTAGGCTTCCTCGGCCTCTTTTACTCGACCATGATCATACAATAAAGCACCAAGATTGTTCCATGCAGCAGGATTTGTAGGGTTGTGTAAGATTGCTATTTCATAATATTTGATTCCTTCACGAGACCACCCCAGTTTATCACAAATAGTTCCCATGTTAAACCATAAATCAAAAAAGCCTAACTTTTTTAGATCAGCTAAGGATTGGTTATTCAGAACTGTACTAGCTTCTTTGATTATTTGTTTTTGTTCGGTTGATAATTCATTTACATCAACTTCTGAGTATGTTTTATGTTTAGCAATGCTACCAATTTCTTTCAATTTTTCATAAATTTCTCTTAAACTCATCCTACTCTGAAGTAGTTAGAAAGACAGCTATTTTAAAGTTTAAGACAATGGTTCGGATTATATTTTTTATGCTAGAGTAGTCTGTTTCATACCAAAAATTATGTTTTATGCTTAGCAATGATACCAAAAACTATGGTAAATACCAGCAAAATTGTATGAAAAATGTGAAAAAAACGTCCTAGAAATTTAATTTGGAACATAAATTGCGGATAAAACTATCAGATTCTTTATCAAATAACCCTCCAATTTGTACATACAAGCAACCCCTAGCTTGAGAGCGGAAGGGGCGGTAAGAACGTTGTTTCTTATCTTACCGCCTATCCTACGCTATCTTGGACAATACTCTTTTTTCTATTATCTCTGATGCCATATCGTAATTTTCAAAGTGTTGATACACACTTAACAGTGGACA
>CAZHRF010000024.1:18416-44397 GCA_964534625.1 uncultured archaeon
ATACACACTTAACAGTGGACAAACGAAGATCAGGCCCGAGTAACGTATAGTCAAACGGGATAAGTGTAATTAGCGACACGATTAAGATTGCGGGAAGCGTTAAGGTCACTATCGAGCGTAAGAGCACAATGAAGACAAATAAAACATTTGCCCGTTCTCGTTCCGTCAGTATCACATCGAATGTATTCAATAAGCGAGAGAGTTCGGATATCACTCTAGTTTGTCTTCTTCAAAGAATATTGCATATTCATGTCATATCCACACATTTTATATATTGAGAATTGTTTTTTTGCCATAGGCGATTTTTATGGGTTATAATGAATTAAATATCCTTAGGAAACATATGCTTGTAGATGGCTTTCCTATTATTCTTGATTTAGAAAAAAGTTTAGGGTGTAGAATTGTTGACAAAAAAACGGGGAATAAATATTTGGATTTCTTCTCATTTTTTGCTTCAGCTCCCCTTGGTATGAACCATCCTGCTTTAACAACAAAAGAGTTTATGAATAAACTAGCTAAAGTTGCAGTAAATAAACCGAGTAGCTCAGACTTTTATACTTCAGAAATGGTAGAATTCGTTGAAACATTCTCCAAGGTAGCCATCCCAGATTTTCTTCCTAATCTTTTTATGATATCTGGAGGTGCATTAGCAGTTGAAAATGCGCTTAAAAGTGCTTTCGATTGGAAAGTAAGGAAGAATTTTGAAAAGGGTATAAAAGAAGAAAAAGGTCATCAAGTGATTCATTTTGAACAATCTTTCCACGGAAGAAGCGGATATACATTGACGTTAACTAACACTTTTGATCCAAGAAAAACAAAGTATTTTCCTAAATTTGATTGGCCTAGGATATCAACACCGAAGATAACTTTTCCCCTAGAAAAACATATAGATGAAGTTAAAGAACGGGAGAACAAAGCGTTTCAAGAGATTAACCAAGCTTTTGAAGAAAGAGGAAATGACATAGCGGCAATAATCGTCGAGCCTATCCAAGCAGAGGGAGGAGACAATCATTTTCGCAAAGAATTTTTCGAGGGATTAAGGGAGATTGCTGATCAAAATGAAGTAATTCTAATATATGATGAAATACAAACTGGAGCAGGATTAACCGGTAAGTTTTGGTGTTTTGAACATTTTGGCCCTAAAGCTCGCCCCGATATAATCGGTTTTGGTAAAAAGATGCAAGTGTGTGGTATTCTAGCCTCTGATAGAATCAAAGAAGTTGAAAATAATGTATTTGAAGAATCAAGTAGGATTAACAGTACATGGGGAGGTAATCTCGTTGATATGGTTAGGGCAACAAAATATTTAGAAGTCATAGAAGAAGAAAGCTTGGTGCTCAATGCACAAAAGAAAGGTGAGTATTTAATGAAACATCTTTATGAGATCCAAGAAGAAAATCCTGATCTTCTCTCAAATGTACGAGGAAAAGGATTATTTACTGCTTTTGATTTACCTACTACCGAACAACGAGATAAAGTTAAGAAGAAAGCATTTGATAAAAAAGCATTATTCTTAAAATGTGGAGATCGCTCTATTCGTTTCCGTCCTCCGTTAATTATTACAGAAGAGGAAATAGACGAAGGGATGGGCATTTTAAGGGAATGCTTGAAGGCCATTCAATGAAAGTTATTCAATGAAAGTAACTCAATAACTTTTTCCTCTATTTTATCAATTTTCTGCATTTTTTTCAACTACCCCCAATCATATTTTTCAACCAAATACCACATGAGTTGCTTCACTTATAAATAAATGAAAAAAATCAGAAATGAAAATTAACTATTCTGATTTATTTAAGTTTCAATCGTTATTTAGTTGTTCCTTTAGTTCTTGAACATAGATCTCATAATCATGTTTGCTAAAAAGAACAAATCTTATTTTTTTAACATGTTCAAGATTGGGCACTTTCTCTAATATTGTTTTAATGGTTATTCCTGTCGCCTTTTTGATAGGATAGCCAAATGCTCCTGTTGATATAGCTGGAAAAGCAATAGAATCAATTTTATGTTGATCAGCTAAAGTTAATGCATTACGATAGCAATTTGATAATAAAACATTTTCAGGTTCATCTACTCCATAAATAGGGCCTAAACAATGGATAACAAATTTATTAGGGAGATCATAAGCTGAAGTAATAACAGTCTCTCCTGGTTTAATAGGGGCTAACGGTCTGCATTCTTCTTCGAGTTCAGGTCCAGCTGCACGGTGAATAGCTCCAGCTACTCCTCCTCCGATCCTCAGATTAGCATTGGCAGCATTAACAACAGCAGTAATATCGGGTTGAAATACAATATTGCCTTGGACACATTCTAAAGTTATACCGGATACTGATACTTTCATGTTTAATATTTTAAATTGGTTATACATAATTGTTTTGCAAGATTTACTTTCAATCAAAAATGAGATTTCATAACATACAATACAACAATTATTTAAAGGTTAATTGAGAATTATTCTTGTATGGATTAATACCCGTTTAGAGGGTTTTTCCCTAGTACTTAAGAAATTAGAAAAGTGATGAATATGGCAAAATTAATTGAATGTGTTCCAAATTTTAGTGTAGGAAAAGACAAACAAGTTTTAGATGCAATCGTACAATCTATGGAGATGGCGGGTTCTATTAGCTTACTTGATTCTAGAATGGATCCTAGTCACAATCGAGCTGTAGTAACATTTGTAGGTGAACCAGAAGAATGTTTTAAAGCTGCATTTGCAGGGTGTAAGAAAGCAGCAGAATTGATTGATATGGATAAACATGAAGGTGAACATCAACGCTTTGGTGCTACTGATGTCATACCCTTTATTCCATTACAAGAAACTACAATAGAAGAATGTACGGAATTAGCCCGTAAATTAGGTGAAAAAATAGGTGAAGAATTAGGTATACCTGTCTATCTGTATGGAGAAGCAGCATTAAGATCAGATAGAAAAGTTTTACAAAAATACCGTAAACCTTCTTTCCAATATGAAGAACTTAAAGGAGCTATAGAAAAAGATGAAAACTATAAACCTGATTATGGTCCATCTAAATTGCCTAAAGCTGGAGCAACAAATATTGGAGCAAGAGAATTTTTGATAGCTTATAATATTTATTTAAGTACAGATGATATAGAAATAGCAAAAAACATTTCTAGGGCGATTAGAGAAAGTGGAGGAGGATTAAAAGGTATACAAGCTGGGGCTATGAGAATAAAAGAAGCAAATTGTGTACAAGTCTCTATGAACATTGTAAATTACAAAGTAACACCTATCCACCAAGTATTAGAAATGACAAGGCGAGAAGCGGATCGATATGGTGTTCTGGTAACAAAAACAGAAGTGTATGGTATGTTACCTCAAGAGGCGTTAATTGAGGGAGCTAAATACTATATTCAATTGAATGACTTCGACGATATGCAAATTATTGAGAAAAAGATAGCTCAAGTTGAAGAAACAGGAGAAAATAGATTAATAAATCTAAAAATGACATCATTCTTGAATGAATTAGCATCTGATAGCCCAGCGCCTGGAGGAGGATCTGCAGCTTGTGTAACCGCAGCTATGGGAGCAGCTTTGGGATCGATGGTTTCTAATCTAACTATAGGTAAAGAAAAATATCAAAAGGTAGAAGAGTTCTTCAAAGAAAAAGTACAAAAAACAGAAGAATTACGCAAGAAATTAACTAAACTTGTCTACAAAGACGCTAATGCTTTTTCAGGGGTCATTCAAGCTTTTAAGATGCCTAAAGAAACAGAAGAACAAAAAGCAGCTAGATCTGCAAAGATCCAAGAAGAATACAAACATGCGGCTGATATACCAATGGAAACTTGTAGAACGTGTCGAGAAGTGATTGATCTATTGGATGAAATGGGTACAAAAGGCAACGCACATGCTTTATCTGACGTAGCAGTAGGAGCTTTGTGTGCTTTAACAGGACTAAAATCTGCCGCTCTTAATGTCAAAATTAACATACCTGCAATAAAAGATGAAGAATATGTCAAAGAGACAAGAAAGGAATTAAATGAACTCCTTGAAGGCGCAGATGAAAAAGTTAACAAACTTGTAGCAGAAATAGAAAAAACATTTTAAGGAATAGTATCGATAACTCTTTTTATTTTTCATTTTTTTATAAACTAAAAGCTTACTTTGAGATTAGTACTTCCGAAATAGTGTGTAAGCATATCTAAATGTATGCCAAGTACCATTTAGATCTATTTTTAACCCGTCTTAGTTGGTTTTATTTCTTAATTCGGAAGTACTGGAGATAAGTTACTTGTCACAAGGAAAGTTTTTATTATTTGTTTTGGTGATATTGAGAAAAAATCAGGACTATTTTTTGATATTCTATCTTTGACACTTTTTAGACTTCGCTTCAACATCTTGTTAGAATAAAATATGCCTGTATGGTCTATATTTTGTTTTTTTAAACTAAATCGCCAAATTGGTTGAATAGACACTTTAAAAAGGATTAAGAAAATAGATACAAAATGCTCTCCAAAGACAAATTAAAAACAATTTTAGATCCTATAGATGGTAAAATTGAAAATAACAATAATTTACGATTGGGGGCAGTTTTAATACCCTATTTTGTTAATTTAGATAGTATACTTTTCATAAAACGAACAGAGACAATGAAGAACCATCCAGGTGAAATAGCTTTACCTGGCGGAGGATATGAACTTAAAGACAAACATTTGATTAATACAGTACTTAGGGAAGCCTTTGAAGAAGTTGGATTGCATAGAACTGATATAAACTTATTAGGGAGATTACCGCCTATACCTACCACAAGTTACTTTTTTGTGTATCCTTATGTAGGATTAATAGAAAAAGAGGTTATATTGAAGATTCAAGAATCTGAAGTTGAATATGCTTTTTTTGTTAAACTTGCAGATTTATTGAACAAAGACAAACAAAAATTGATTGTGAGAGAAGATGGGAAAAAGCACCTTGCCTATCAAGTTGAGGGTATAACAATTTGGGGGGCAACTGCCGCCATAATAAAGGAGTTCTTGAGAAGACTTCAATCAAAATAATTTATGCTTAAGATGTCTCGCAAAATCAAAGTTTATTGTCATAAACCGCCTTTTAAGTTTGAATGATTATTAAGAATTGGTTAAAAATTTACCCTCCTCCAATTGGAGGAAATATCACGACTAAGTCATCTTCTTGAATAGAATCGGTTTTTTTCTTTCTATTTCCATTGACTAAAATTATCTTTGCGTCTTTTTCGGGAATATTTAAGATGTCTAAGACATCTTTAACTTTTGAATCTTCAGGTACTTCGATTTCAGTTTTTTCACCTAAGGGTACATCAGGAAGATACTTTCTTAGTGTAGCGTATAATTTCACTTGTATGGTCATAGTATCAGTGTTATTTGCTTTCATTTTCTTTTTCATCCTCCTTGTTGTTAGTTTTATTTTCTTCATTCCAATAAGACAATTTTTTATGTTTTTTCGATATAAACCCATGTCCTTTCAAATGTTGACCCCCACAGAGTAAATGCATCCCCGCTGCAAATATGGCTACTCTTGATTCATTAGGAACAGCCTTAGAATAATCAGTAACTACTGTATGATTTACAAAGATTTCCCCCACATCTTCTTGTGTTAACTGGAGTTGATCTAAGACATCAGATACAGTCATTTCTTTACTCCATTTCATTTCAATTATGGAATTGTCTGTAGCTGCAGACTTTTTGGCTAATTGCCGTAGTTTTCCATAAAGGTAAATAGTAATCATAAAAATCAAATCACAAAAAAAGAAAAAATGAAACTTATAATTTATTCCATACTGCATCTAATTCTTCATTTGGTACATCAAAGGTAACATCATGTGGGGGTAACTTATATTTTGAGAAGAACTCAGGCAAACGGTCATCTTCCTTGGTAAACCCTGCATCTAAGTTGAATTGTCTTTCTATTCGTAAGATTTTCTTGCCTTCTTCTGTGATATCATATTCATCTAAACCCAGGAAACCAGCAACGGTGTCATGTAAACCTTCCATACCTTCTTCTATATCTAAAATTGCAAAAGCAATGAATAGGCAATACCCACTTTGATCAATATATGCGGTTGTGGCTTGAAATGCTTGTGAAAGCTCTGCTTTTTCTAGTTTTCGAGGATCAACTTCTCCTCCAACACCTAATATTTCAGGCGCAATAGTATATCCAGCTGTGTGGTCAGCTCCCATTACTGTGGTTGCATATGTTACTCCAATTCCTTTAATTGCACGAGGATCATAGGCTGGAAGTGATTGCCCCTTAACTGTAGGGATTCTATCTACACCTAATTCTTTTCCTAGTGCTTCAGTTCCACTCATGATAAGTTTTCTGTCTGGATCATCAGTATCATAGCATTTCTTTAAGTACTCAATGGCTGCTTCACCGTCACCCCAGGGTATTTCTCCTGCATCCATAGCTACAGCTAAAGTACATCCAGTTTCAATAGTATCTAAGCCTAAATCATTGCACATACGGTTTAATTTCGCTAGGTGAGTGATATTTTTAATAGCACAATTTGTACCAATTGCCCATGCTGTCTCATATTCAAGTGGGCTTACAATTAATTCACCTGTTTCAGGATCAGGCATTGCATTCGAGCATTTAATTATACAACCTGGATGGCATGCATGACCATACATTCCTTCATTCTTGTCCTCTCCGATTTTTTCATTGAGTTGATCTACTATTTCATGAAGCGCCTCACCAGAAACATCTTTTGCATGTTCCCAGTATCCTTCTCTAAAGTTTTTATGAGGTAAGGCCCCTGCTTCATTTAGAATATTTTGAAGAACATTTGTCCCATAGTTTTTTAGAGCACCTTCATCCGTTCCTGCCTTGCCTCCTGTAATTGGATGTTCTTGGAGAGCAGAAACAAGTTTTTTACGCCCTTCTCTAAACATCTCGGGATTAGCAGCTTTGGGAACTTCACCCTTACTATCGTCAGTAATAATAGCGATTACTTTCTTAGAGCCTAATACTCCACCTAATCCCCCTCTACCCGCATATCTCCCAGGATCAGTATTTTCAGGGTTATTGCCAAAAATTCCAGCGTTTTTAGACTGTAATTGGCCAGCTATTCCACACCCTACTAAACCCGGTTCATTAGGATACTTCTTCCATAATTTGTCAATGAGTTCATATAACCCCATGTTAGCAAATTCATTTGCAGGAACAATTTCTGCATTATCTTTTTCGATAAAAATATTGTACCAATCACCTGAAGAATCAGGTTGACCTTCTATTATTACAGCTCTAACTCCTAATCTAGCTAATTTGCGAGAAGTAATGCCACCAGCATTAGATTCTTTGATTCCACCTGTTAAAGGCGATTTGCCTCCGACACTAAGACGTCCAGATGAAGGAGCACTTGTACCTGAAAGAATACCTGGTGCAATAACTATTTTATTTTCTGGACCAAAGGGATCACTTTTTGGTGGTACTTCGTCAGCAACAATGCGACTGGTTAAACCTCTACCTCCAGCATTTTTGTATTTAGACGGAATTGTTTCGAAGTTGCATGATAAATCGTTCATATTTATACGTAATATTTTAGGTTCCATTTTTATCGTATCTCATTTCTCGTTTTGAAATAATATTTAATTATTTCATTAATAATCTTCTTTTTTATAATTATAAAGGTTCCCAATTGTCAAATTGAATGTTAACATAATGTATAAGTGTGTTACGAGGGATATTTTACAGCATTTGGTAGAGCTAGCTATGTGAAACAATACATATATTGAAAAGAACAAAAAAATAGGTGAATTATGAAATTAAGAGTAAATTTGGTAGGGGGGAAAAATATAAGAACAGAAAATTCTTAATTTAAGTATGTTTGATAGAATTAATCTTTCGCCAAAAATAGTGGGGCTATTAAATGCAGTTACTCCTGCTTTAATACTCTCTGGTACACTTTCCGAATTTAAAGCTGAGATCTCTACAAAATTCTTTAGCTTACAAAAAGAACAATTCTTTTCCACCTCTCAGCCTGAGATTTTGTTGCATTTACCAAAAATGGATTATCCTGAAGAACTTACCTTAAATATTCTTAGAAAAGGTGATGATACAATAATCGAAAAAGTCTATCGCGAAGGAACATGCGATAGAGAAAAAATAACCGCATCATCGAAAATTGGATCACCAACATACCAAAATTCTATATTGACATTGGAATTAAGAAAAGAAGAAGAATATATGATCATAAATAAACACAAAATAGCTATTTATGAAGTATTACACGGTTCTGGTGTAACTGGATTAGATACTGCGTTTAATGATGATATAACTTTGGCAAAGACTATTGAAGTAATGAGTCCAACACAAGTTGATAATTTAGTTGTAAAAAAGAGGATAAAAGAGTAATCATGCTAAATAAAGAGTAATAAAATTTCAAAGATCTAAGCTAAAAGCAGAAAACAATCAGATAGCTATTGCTACAAATTTAGAAAAATTATTAATTATCTTCTTGTATCTCCTTTGTATGGTATCTGAGTTCGAGAAAATAGCTACAGAAGAATATGTTTCAGTCAATACAGAGGGAACGGAAAAATTAAGATGTTTGCTCCATGTTAAAGAGAGTAATTCTACCAAAAATTTAGTGCTAATCCCAGGTTATAACTCATTACCTTCAGCATGGGATATACTCGTTATGGAAATGAAAGATGACTATAATATATGGCTTTTTGAAACAAGAGAAAAATATACAGCTATTTTACCCGAAAATGCTAGTTTTGAAGGCGAAAGATTTGCAAAGGATGTAGCTAAATTAATCGAATATTACTCGCTCCAAGATCAAGAATATATTGTGCTAGCCTCAAGTATGTCTTCCCTTTTCGTTGAAAAAGCTTTAGTGATGCAAATAATCAATCCAAAACGGGCGTATCTTGTTGGGCCATTATTAAAACCCCCAGTTCCTCGTTGGGGTTATCTATTAATGTATCTTACACTACCTTTAACTTGGTATCTCTTTCTTAAGCCGCTATCTAAGGCCTATATTGGTTGGATTAAATTAAGAAGAGACCAAAAAGAACAACGAAAAAAATATCATCATTATTTAGATACAGTTAACTTCAGGCGTTTAAGAAAAACTTCTATTTACCTGAAAAATTTTGAAATTAGCGAAGAAGAATTAACAAAGATAAAAACCGAATGCATATTAGTCGATGCAGAAAAAGATACTGCCCATGAAACGGAAATTGTCAAAATAATGAAAGAGCATATCGAAAAAGCCAGTAGTTATACACTTGAAACAAACATAGATACGCATACTTTACCTATGGTAGAGTTGATACGTAAGTTAGAACAAACTGAATGAAATCGAGTAGTATATTTCTCTATCTAGGTATTAGTTTAAAGCAGAGGCTATTAACTATTAAGTGTGATTAAAGTTTATATATAACATATAGATTATTATAAGCAATGAAATCATTGGTTATCGTTGATTCAGCTGTAGATTTACCAAAGAAATATTCTAACAAATATAATATTAAACAAATTCCTCAAAAAGTAATTTTTGAAAATGGCGAGGAATTCAAGTTGGGTGAAGATATATCAGTTCAAGAGTACTACAAAAAATTACATTCTTCAGAAACCATACCCACGTCTTCAGCACCTAATGTAAATGATTTTTTTGAAGTATTTAAACAAACTTTTGAAGAAGGATATGAACATATTCTCTTTATTTCTGTAGCTCATGCGTTAAGTTCAACTCTTAATAATGCTCGTATTGCTTCAAAAAGATTTCCAGGGAAAGTAACCATATTTGACACAGAATCAGCATCTGGGGTACAAGGCTTGTTGGCACTAGAAGCAGTTCATCTTTTAAAAAAAGAGTTTGATATTTCTTCTATCGTTGAAATACTAGATGAATTAAAACAAAAAACTTTCCTTTGTGTAGGATTTCAAAATCTTGAAAGTGTTTACAAATCTGGTCGTTTAAAATCTAAATTTACGCTCTATATCACAAAACTTTTTGGCGTAAAACCTGTTGTTGTTATGAAAAAGCCTGGGATCTTGAAGTCAACTTTACCTGGTTTTTTTAGTAGCAAAAGAATGGAAAAAAAATTGGTTAAACTTTCAAAAAAACACATTGATCGCCATAAAAAGTACAATGTTATCATATCTCATGTGAATAATACAGCTGGAACGGAAAGAATAGCATATATGATAAAGAAAAATGCTAAATTTTCGATTAATAACATTTTCATTACTGAATGTAGCCCAATAATAGGAACATATACTGGTCCTGGTACAATTGTTCTTTCTCTTGCCCCTACATATGTTGAATTTGAAGACTAACTAGTTGAAGACCAACTATTGATAAAGACAGATGGTTTTCTTTGATAGAAAGAAATATCAAAATGGGGGAGAAAAGAACCGAGTATTATTTTATCTTGTTGATATTTTTAACACCTCTTCAATCTGTTCTGTTACTTTTTCTTCAACAACTACTGATAATTGTTGTGTTTTTGATTGAAGTTTTGTTACATAATCTCTGTCTTCAATATTTGCAAGCAACCTTCGAATGCTTATTGATGCTATTTTAACTCCTGTTGAGGCTATCATTCCACCTACTACTAGATCACCTAAAGCATGTTTGTTACCCTTTGTACCTATTTCAGATATTATCTCAACAACTTCATAGCATAACATAAAAATTTCTTCATGCTTACCGATTTTATTCTTAAAGGTTTTTTGTAACGATTTTCTAACTGTACTAATATCTTCTTTTTTTTTAGACAGCTTAAGACCACTTAATACTTCAGAGCAGTCAAAAATTCTTTCAAAAATCTTATTTGTCAATTTGATATGCAGTTCTTCCAACTTCTTGTTTTTCTCAACAAAAAAAGGTTCATAGGTAAGATATTCTTGTCTTCCTAACGTTAGTTTGGTAAACATTAAGCCTAGTGATGCGCCTAAAGCGCCTAATATGCAAGACGTTCTAATACTTGTAGTTAGTGAAGTATCCGCGGACAGATATTCAATGAAGTCCTTGACGTTTAAGTTGATCAATTGTCTGATAATACTTGAATTTTGACTGATTTAAGATTATCGAAATTTCATTTTTTGTTTTTCAAGTATCTAAAGAACTTATAATTCTAAAAATTTACAATAAAATTTTTGCCAATCGAAATTATGTATTTCATTTCACAATAAACTAAGACAAACATAAAAACATTTAGAATGCTTAAAAAGAAAAGAGAGACAGTAATAATTGTTTTCAGCTATTTTTTTTACCAATACCATCTTGTTCTTTTTCTAACCAATTAGCAAAAGAATTTTCGAGTGATTCCAAGGCATCATCAACCGAATAATCTTTGGAAGGTACAATTTTATCATCAACAATAGTTATTTTAACTGCATTTGATCCTACTAATTCATATATCATATCCATGAATAAATTAACCGGCATTTTCAAGATTTCAGCTGCTTTAGTAATTTTTATTTCTCCATGAATTTTCAATAATCCTTTTAATCTATTGATCTGAGATATTTTTTCTTCCCGTGATCCTTTCTGCGTTGCGCGTTGATTTATGTATGATGAAGTAGAAGATGATTGTTCAATTATATCTTCTCTCTTCATATATTCCTCAACTGTTGTGTGGGGTAAAGCAGTCATAGTTCGAATATTTCTGTGATCTCTGACTCCAGATGAAGCTATATACGTAGTAATTAGTTTAGGACCATAGATATCTGCAATTGTACTCAATGGTATTTCTGTATTAGTCGATATTTCCTTTGCATTATAAGTGTTAGTAGCGGTGACATAAGCTTCAATAATTGCTTCTGCTCCTTCTTCTCTTATTACTGCTTTATCAACATTAATGTCCTTAGCAATATCTTCAATATTATATTCCCGAGTGGAAAATAGGTATTCCTTTATGATATCGGAGATAGCTATATTTACTATGGTTTTTTCGTTTAAACCGAGTCTATTAGACAATTCAGCGACATCGAATGTTTTTGTATTAATTACCTCATCTAAAACCTTTTTTCTTATTTTGGTGTTAGATCTACTAATGGAATTAAAAATTAACGCTTCTAATAAAAAGAATGGCAGGGTTGAGCTTAATCCTATGGCTAAATGAAGATAAAACCAATATTCTATAGAGAACAATATCAGAAAACTAATATTATATCCACTTTGAAATCCCCCAAAAATTAACCAAAAGAGAATATACATCTTTGGAGAAGTTTCCTTCATATTTTTATCAAGAACTATCTGAGTGATTGAACGCCCTTTTTTGAATAGTGATATGAAGGTAATAATCATCAGAGTCAAAGATGCAATCCCAAATGGAATGGCACTAGATTGAAACATTCGCCAGGTACCAATAAAAACAGAGAAATTAACCGGAATATTATTTATTGAACGCCTGTGAGGTATAGTTATAATCGAAAATATCATCTGTAGGAATGTAGAAACCGCTATAAATAGTTCAAGAAGATAATTCTCTCTTTTAATAAAAATTGATGAAATCATAAAATAGACCCATATAAAAAGGGATAAAAAGTAAAGAGCTCCTCCCAACGGTGATAAGAATACTTCCCAACCATGTATTGTATTAACCAAGACATACCAAAATATGTTTACATCAATACGATGCATATATGTAAAAACTGGTTCAATATTGCGTACAGTTGTTTCTGAGGGAAGGGTTATCATTAACAAAAAGATTGAAATCACATAGATAATTACTGATGATAATCTTAATTTGGTATTTTCCATGAATGATTTAATTAAATTTTTTTTCATTTAATCACATAACATTGATATTTTAATGTCTATATAAGTTTTTGTGAGAATTTAGAGTATCATGTAAAGAAAGAATACGGAAAAAAAAGAGCCTTGCGTAATAAATACTAAATGAAAAAAACATCATAACTTTTGATTATGATAGAAATGTATTAATTTCGTTTGATATTTAGACAGACTTGCTAATATCATTATATCAGTTTCTGAGTATAAAACTTAAATAACCTAATACTGTGGTACCTTATACCATAGAAAATATGGTTCATGGAGAATACAATAAATGTTTTCACCTTTCTCGGTACGATACGCAGATTTATTTGAAAGTGAGGAAATAAAAAATCTTACATCTCAAATCAATAAAAACAAAGGAAAAGTCTTGCAACAATTTTATAGTCTACTTTTAGATCATACTAGCAAAGTTCAAGTTGATAGAGAAACCCTTAAACTAGCTTTGGATATGGCTGTCAATTATTATGATGTTACAACAGTCATTGATATCACTAATCCTTTACAATATCCACTTCATTATTTTTATAGAGCTTATGCTTTTCATCAGTTGGCTCAATATAATAAGATTGTAAGCTTAAAATTAAACTTTGAAAACAAATTCAGTAATTCGCTTACAAAACCAAGAAATGCGCTCATTCTAACATTTTTAGACTTTCTAAAGTTAATAGGTAATGACGATTTAAAAAAGGCTCAAGTTACGTATGATGAGATCATACTGTTCTGGCAAGATAAAAAAAATGAGATAGATCACAACTATTTCAAAATCTTAGTGGACAAAGTTGCTTTTGATTTATTTTTAGAACTATCAGCTATATCAAAGGCAGAAGAACTCGCACGGGGTTTCTTACAATACGCAAACGAAAACAAAGATATATTTATTCGTGCTCTTTCTCTTAATTTTCTTTCTAAAGTTATGATCTTAAAAGGTGAATTTAGAAAAGCAAAACGCTTCCTTAATTCTTCTTTGATTCCCATTGAAGAAATAAATAATGACTATTATAGGGCTATTATGTTAGAAAACTCTAGCCAATTGGCCATAGCAAAGCGAGATTATGCCAAGGCTATACGTGTATTGAAGAAAGTATTAAAATTTGATATTAAAGAGGTTAGTAATAAGGCTAAAGTGGCAACAAATATTGCTGAATTATATCTTGAAGAAGATGAAATTGAGAATGCAAATAAATACCTAAAAATAGCACTTCACACAATAAAAAAGGATAATTTAAAGATCGTTAAACCTTATTTATTAATGGTATTATCATCAATAAAAGAAGAAAACTTTCAAGAAGCAGAGCGTCTCTTAAAGGAGAGTAAAGATAAAATTACTACCTTCAATAAAGGAAAACAAGAATCCTATAGGTTATATCTCCTGGGGTTATTACATTTACATAAGAATGAAAATAAACAAGCCATAGGTGCATTTCATAAGGCACTTGCACTAGGAAAAGAATATAACAATTATGAAGTATTATTTAAAACTCATGCAAGACTAGTAGATGTTTTTATTGGCGATCAAATGGATAATCTATTTCCTGATGGAGAGAATGCATTTATTAAGCACACCGATTATATGGCAAGTTTGGCGCAAGAGCAGTTCATACCTAAAATAATGTGTGAATTTTCTATACAAAAAGCCTATGGTTTAATTTTTGCAGGATTATACGACGAAGCAAAAAACACTCTTTCAGAAGCAGCTAAACTCTCAAATAAATTCAAGTATTATCATCTGAAAAACCAAGCCTATGATATTTTAAAGTATTTGGATTATAATATTGATAATGAGAAAAGAATGGATCTCGAGGAATATAGCGAATTTTTAGGTGAAAAGAATTATAGTACAATGAAAGATGTTATATCAAAATATTCTTACTTCAAGTTTTTGAAAGAGCCACGGCATTACGACCCGATTTATTATTCTTTTGGAATTGTAAAAGAAGATTCAAAAGAAATAATTTTTACAAAGGAGTTTAATGTAAAGGAGTTTGACACAAAAGCTGAAATAGAGCAGTTTATGCAAGAACACACATTAAACGATAAAAGTTGTTTGATACATCATTTGACCCCCCCTTCTTTTAACAATAAAGAATTTATCATAGATAAAGCAAAAGGATACTATCTATTTGCTATCTCCGATAAACCGTGTTATAAAGCAAAAGTGGGTTTGGATTTATTGGCTTTAAAACTCGAACAAGCAGATGATACGTTAATCAATAATATTATGAATAGAGAAATAAAAATTGAAAAAGATTTGACTATCACTGAATGAAGACACAATCATCAATTTAAACAATTTCGAGATCAATCAAGATCTCTTCTGAGAATTTACTATTGTCTTCGTTTTTACCACATAGATATGTAAGAGAATTAAATACTCTAAAAAATTTTTCAATCAGTTCCTTCCATGTGGCAATGGTTGAATCACTAATGTGGTATTTAGCGCTTAATTCGATTATACTCATTCCATTAGTCCAAATATCTTCTATTAAAGATAAAGTTTTATTTTTAAGTAGTTCATTCGCCTGAATTTCTCGTCTGAACTGTTGATCTATATCTACAACTTTACCCATAAAATACATGAAGTTTATTTTTTCTTTTGCGTTAAAAAAACTCACGTAATCCAAAAAATCATAAGGATGGAGAAAATTGAAGCTACACACTTTCCCAAACAAAGTTGTATTGAGTTTATTCTCTTTAGATCTAACTATGAAACCGTTATTAACCAACCAATCAATAATTCCATATGCTGAAAGATAAATACGATTTTGAAGATGAGCTATGATAAAGCGTTGATGTTTACAAACATAGTTCGAGTAAATAGATTGGCACGTACAACTGTTTTTAGCTGGAGATAAGAATGTTTTGAATGTTTTTGTCCCTTCTCTGGTTACTGTTCGGCTTTCCATGTTTGTTTGTTGAAGAGAAATGATTTCAAGAGGATGATGGCTTGTATTTTTATCAAAAACTTGATCTAATTTTTCATAAAACGTTAATATTTCGTCGAGAGTATTATTTGCTGCTATTGAGCTGTATAAATTTATGTGAGAAACAGTATTATCAGTAAAAAAATGTTTGTTCTTGTAAAACCAAAAAGAGTTGGAAATCTGCCCTAAAAGAGTTTCAATATCGTTTGAAAAGGAGGGTTTTGAATAGCTGATTTGATTCAAATAATATTGACATAAAAAAGCATAATTACCAAATTTACTCTTAATTTCATCATACTTTGCAACTAGCTGCGGAGTATTTATTCCACTTTTATCTTTGTGAACACTTTTTGCTTTTTGAAATAATTTTTCACGTATTTTTGTTTTGTTTGTGTGGCGATTTGATAAGATTATCCCCGTACCTTTGTCTTGAAATCCCCATCTACCTGCTCTTCCTAATATTTGAAAGACTAAATTATTAGAATCTTTGATAACTCGAGTTGTGTGGAGATAGATACTTACTTGAGCAGGTAAATTTACTCCCGCAGCCAACGTTGATGTGGCAAAAAGAAAATCAATTTTGCCATCTAAATAAAGTTCTTCAATTAATAATCGTATGATATCACTTAAACCGGCATGATGATACCCTATTCCATGTTTAACTAATGTTCTTAATTTAGGAGGTAAATATGTTTCCTTTGCTATTTGTCTAACTTCTTGATCAGTGGATAATTTAAGATCTTCTAAAAAAACGTTTAAATCAGTTCCTGTAGTATAGGTATTTTTTTTGTTATCTAATTCCAGTGCCAATTTCTCTGTTGTGTGTCGAGAACCACAAAATATCAGTACTGGTAAAGATGTTGACATTAAATCTTGAATTCTTTTTATAATATCATATGAATAATCCAAATGATAATGAATGGGTACAGGGCGCTTATTGGCAACTATCAGTTCTAAATCTAACCAATCAGAGAGCTCAATAGGGTTATCAATAGTTGAAGAAAGCAAAATTAGTTGCTTTTTTTGTGTATTAAAATGATAAGACAAAACTAGCTCTTCTAAAACCGTTCCACGATTACTAGAAAGGAAATGAAATTCATCTATAGCCATAATCTTAAGATATTTGAGCAAAATTGGATATTTTTTTAAGCACACTAAAAATTTTTCATATGTACCAATGAAAACATTTGAATCTAAAATATCATTTTCACTTATTTTTACTCCTCCCACTGTTAATAAGATTTTTAATCCATAGGGACTAAATTCAGCTTGTACTTTTTCATATTCTTGAATGGCTACTGATTTATATGGAAAAAGAAAACAGACCTTAATCTTTCTGGGGCTATTAAGAAACTTGTTAAAATGTTTTCTAAAATAATTTAGTAAATAAACTTTAGTGATGAATGTTTTACCGGTTGAAGAAGGAGCTACCATTAGTACGTTTTTTCCATTACTCATCTTTTCTAACGCTTGTTGCTGGAAAGTCGTTAAGTGTATTTTTTTAGGATTAGCTTGAACATCCATCATTTTACTCCTTTTGAGTCTCTATTACTTTTCCTACGAATTTCGTCCTAGCCTTATCATCTAATTCTTGCAATTGTTCAAATTCCATCTTAATAGTTTCAATGATCTCTCCTCTCATTTGTATGCTCTTCTTTTGCGATAACTGAGTATCTTTACTAACTTGTTTATACTCAAAAAGAAGGTTAGATGATTTAATAAAAGGGGGATTTGAACCGAATGAGATATAAAATTCATCTACTAGATTTAAAAATACTTTGTTTGTTAAATTAGGAAAGAAATTCATTTTAATTTTGAGTAAATTAGCTATAGTAGTACGTGCAGTTTGAATAAAATTTTCTTCATTCTTTAATTCTTCAAGAGCAAAAAAAACCTCACTAGGAAATCTAGAATTAAGCATATTGTGAATCTCTTTTTGATTTGTGTGTGCAGATTTATCTGTTTCAGCTGTATCTATATCGACAGTTAATGAAGTGTCAAAAGAGTTCCATTTTTCACTTTCCATTTCTTTCTTAAGTAATTTATCTACAAAAGCATCATCACCGTCTGAAAATCCATCTGAGCCGAAATTAGCACGGATTTGAATGGCATCAATAATCTCAAGAGATAGGACAAATACTCTTTCTAATAAGTCATTGTTTACTTGTTTCATTTTATACGGATTATCAAAAATTTCTTTAATTGAATTAGAGAGTTTAACTAAACGGGTATTTTCTTGCTCATATTCACTATCTAAAAGAGGGAAAATGGAATCTAAAACATTCTTAACAGTTACAAGTTTTTCTAAATTCTGATCCGTAGAACCTGAAGTTAACTTTATTATTCGGCGTTTATCCTGTAATTCATCAATCAAATTGAATTGATCATCTTGAGTTACACTTGTTTCAGTTGTATCTTTTTCCAATATTATCTCTTCTGATTTTTTGTTACCCAAGTTAGATTTTCCTTTTCTTTTCTTTTGATCTACTTTAGTGCCATTATTTTCGGATATTTCGTTGGGTTTTTCTATCGGTGTAGTATTGGAAGAAGTTCCCTCTACCCCTATGACCGGAGTTTCTATGAATGCCTTCTTAATTTGTTCTTTCTTTACGTTATTTTCTATCTCCTCACTTTCTATACTTGGGTGTTGCTTTTGAGCCTTAATAAGTAATTTAAGTTTAATATTCTTTAGACATTTTTCTCCTCGGGGTGTTATTTTTGTCCAAAACTCACCACTTTTACCCTCTTTATCAACTGTTTCAGAAAAAATAAGATTGTGTAACTCGCACAAAAGTATAGCTTGCTCAACCAAATGTTTTGGGAACTGAGGAAAAAGACGAGCAAGAGACTCTGTATTAATTCCTTTATTGGCTTTATTGCTTAATTTTTCTAATATTGTCTTAATTATTGGATATAAATGTTCAAATTTCTTTAGTTTAAATTCATCGATATTCTCAGCTGTAACAGGGATTATGGGGGTTCTATCTTTCTTCTTAACGTAATTTGAGTCTTCCTCTAATTTTTCATTATAGTTACATATTTCCTCTGCTAAATGTCTTAATAGGAGAGGTTTTTCAAATAAATCTTCACGTATTAAAAGAAAACTATCTTTAGGCATTCTTCTAATAAACTCATTTTGATCTTTTGATAATCCGTGTGATTCAGATAAAAGACGCAAACATTTGGCAGATTTTAAATTACCCAAGAGACGATTGTGGGTCCTATCAAAAACGTACGTAGACAAATGTCCAGGATAAGCTGTGGAAAGTATAAGATTAAAATTACTTCTCTCAAAAGCAGATAATAAGTAGCTAATGAAGCTCATGTCGCGTTCATGTTGAAAAAACAATTCTGCATCATCGATCAAAACAGTAATTTGTTCATCCTTTCCTTCATGTACTCTTAATGAATCATAAATCAGTAGCTGTATCAAAAAACTAAAAAGAAATAATTTTTGAGATTTATATCCACTTGAAGAGAAACTGATCAACGTTTTACCATTAATAGCTTGCTCTAATCCTTTCTTTCCTGCAATTGATGTAGGATAACATAAACTTTCATTATAAATATCGTGGACGATTGTTTTGATGGCTGATAATTGGTAATCAGAAATGATTAGTCCACCAGGTTCAGTCGTTAACATAGTTTCAATATCACCTAAAGAAACTTCAGAAAACTGAATAGGTAATAGCGTGTCTTCTTGTCCTTGTTGAAACTCACCTAAATAAAAATCAAGTACCTCTCTCAATAATAGAACATTTTCAGAACGCGAATTGGATAGTCCTTGAATAATTTCTATTAATGAGCCAATATATTCATAAAACTGCTCTCTAGATAACTCGTGGTTTTCAAAATTTGGAGATAAAACATTGAAATAGAAATTTTCTCCCAATTCTAAGATCTGTATATTCTCCCCTAAATACTTGTCAAACTCTAAATTTTTTCGAGGATCAAGAATGATAAATTTTGAATTAGTGGACTTTATTATTTTTTTACAAAGTATTTCTCGATTTTTTTTATCACCTGCTATTAGTAGTGGATACGAAAAATTTTGGGGCAAACCAATAAACTCCTCATTTTGACCTGTACCTAAAATTAACTCTTCTGTTGATTCTAATCCAGCGGGATAGGGGAATAAACCTGACGGCCTTATATCTATTCCTTCAGCTGAAGTAAAGTTTTTCACAAACTCTTCATTTTTATCAAGAATTGCATAATTGTTTACGAGCGCTGAAAATTGTGCTTGGTTATTTTTCAAGTATTTACGATCATATGTAGAATATAAAACCAATTGTTCTAGCGGGTCTCCTACTATTCGACCAACCTTACCTATACTTTCAATTTTAGGCTTTAACTGTACTTGCATTAAATCAGTGAACTCTTTGACTAACCCTTCTGTGTTTTTTAAAGTGTTCTTTAGATCAAATTCCATCCATATTTTGTAAAAAAAATATGAAACGGTAACATCAATTTCATGTTTTTCTTCTTTCTGGGCGTTTATCAATTCTTCTAGTGGCTTTTTTGATTTATGACCAAATTTTTCTGAAGATTTTTTAATGACTTTCCCAGGTAAAAATAATCTATGGAGACTACTATTTAATATTTTTAAATTCTGGGGAAGATTTAGTAAAGGTTCAATGTCATAAGATGGACTTTGTTCTTTTTTATAATAAGGATACTTTTCATTTTCTACAGCGATTTTTTTGAAAGGTTTGACGACAAAAGCTGTATGTAAAATAACTTTATCTTGTTTTCTTATTATCAAAATAGAATCATTCTTCCCATAGAAACGTTTGAAAGTCTGTTTCTGTCTATGCTTATTTCTCATATATTTTCTCTCCTTTCTGTTTTAAACGAGAGGAACAACGCTTTTTTACTTCCTCTCTTACATCAGCTGTAACTTGGTTGTATTTTGCTTCTAAAGTAAAGTGAATATGTTTATCTGTATCAATCTCTAAAACTCCAATCCCTTGATCAGTAGCCCAATTTAGTTGTTCTTGTCGATAACTGGATAAGTCAGCAGGACAAGCAAGATATAATCTATTACAGAAGGGTTTGTAGATTTGAGGATGAGTTAACCATAACCCATTTTCAGCTTCAATAAAAATAATGGTTCCAGTTAATTGGTTGTAAACAGCAAGATCAATGCGAATATTTTGTCTTGATTCTAAATAATCATAATGAAGCGTTCTAGGAATATCTAAATATAACTCTGAAGCAGTAACATAACCTTTTTTCGTTGTGAAATAATCAGATAACACATTAGTGATAATGCCTTCTGTAATTTTTTTAGTCATGACTCTCAAATAATTAATGTTTGAAATGGTATATAAAAAGGAGAAGAAAAAAAGTAGGTAGTTAACTGAACTGCAGAATTCTATTTTTTCTTCATTTCAATTTTTACATCATCTAACCCTTCATTAGAAAGAGTAGTACAAATTTCTTGTTCTGGTTCAATTAGTAGCTGACAATGCTTATTCACTCTCTTTATTTTGATGTTTACGTCAGAAAAGGATTCAATTAAGTCTTGACCTGCTGCTTTATCATCATAGGAAGTTCCATTTATGATTAGTATCATACAATCTTTTTCTTTAGCAAGGATGACTAAATATTCAAAAATTACTCTAAGGCGATTTTTAATCTCTTCTTTGTGAAGTAGACCACGAACATAGTCTGTGATATGGTCGATAACTACTAGATTTATCTCTTTCTTTTGAAGTTTTTTTAGCAGTTGAAGTTTTTTAATGAATGAATCCATGTCAGATATGAAAATGGGATAAAAGAAACGTTTGATATTGCTGTTTTTCCATCTTTGGGTCTTTTCAAGTTGTTTAAGTCGTTCTAATGTAGAACGTGATCCACTCGTTATGAACATATAAGTCTTTTCAGGTACGGTTTCTAAAGCGCATTGTAAAGCAAATGTGGTTTTCCCTGCTCCTGGTTTCCCATAAATATGAATCAAACGGATATAATCTTCAAAACAGATCGTATAGTATTGTTCGTTAATATTTGAAAAATCATCGTTGACAGTCCTTTGTTTCTGTGTTGTGATGTTGTGTTTTACTTTATCAGCCAAAAATATCGCCTTCTAAAATTTCATCACTTGATGTATTTTTACCAAAAATTATTGCTTTAGAGTCGCTATCATGACGATAAATAGGGATCAATAAAAGCAAAACAGGTAAAAAAACTGTTGGTGGAGACACAACCCCTGTATTGTAAGAATACGAGATGTAAGTACTGATAATTGCTACTAGTGCTTTTACACACCAAAGAAATAGTGATGATTTCGTTGTGTTAAGAACTGCTTTAATCTCTTTTGAGCTTGGAACTGCAGTTACAACAATAATAATACTAAAGATCAACAATATCCACGCTAAGAACTCGATATTTAAATTGAACCAAGTAAATTTAATATCCATACTGTCTAATCGCTGATGGACATCAAAGAATAGATAAGCTAAAGAAAATAACGCTACAAATGGCCCGATAATAATGCTTGTCATTAAGCAATCAAAATTATCACACTTTTCTATTGTTAGAGTTGATTCTTCCCATTTATATTCCATAACTTCTACATTGTAAAACCAAAGAAAAAGGCGTTTTATAGGCAATCGAACTAAATTACCTGCAAACATTATTATTTCGTAAATTTTCTTTGGTAAGAGAAAAACTATCATTCTAAAAAGTATAGCGAATAAAAGAAAAGACAATAAAGTGTTAAAAGCCAATAAAGTTTGTATCAATGGATCCATTATGCCCACTCCACCAAAGAAGATTGTTTTGGATTGTGTTTTGGTATGGGAATATCCTCTATTTTCTCATTCAACCTTGTTTGTTCTTTGTCTTTTACTTTGTCTTTTTTAACAGATATTTTAGTATCTAAGTAGCTATTGAGTGTTTTTTTCTTCTCGTCTGAAAGATTTATGGATAAATATTCGTTTAAAAATTTATCAACAAAATTATTGATTTCTGTTGAGCTAGGCATTTCTATTTCTACATAGTTTACAATACGTTCTAAATAAGAATAAGATGGAAATACTAATTCATCATAATTTTTAATTGAACAGAAATTTACTGCCTTCATGAACCTTGTTTCATCAAGTGGATAGGCTTTTTCTAATTGATTCTCTATTGCTTTTTTATAAAAGCCATTAACAGTACGAGCAAAGGAATCAAAAGAGTAACCCAATTTTGTTATGAGTACATCTTTAATATTCTTTTTCAGTCGGTCAATTTTATCTCTCTCTTCTACAGATAATCCTTGGTCGTTTTCTTCTTCCTCATTTTTCTGTGAACTAACAGATTCTTGTAAATCAATAAAGCTATCTGGAACGTCTTCAGACTTGTCTCTATCATTATCATTTGATACATACCCTTCATCTATTTCTATTTCCTTAAGAAAATTCTGATTTCCAAGTTCTATGGTCTCATGTTCCATATCATTGATAACGTCTAATTCTCTTAGAGCAGAACTTATCTCTCCTTGGATGTTAAGTTCTTTAACAGATTTTAATGGTTCAGTGTCTATCTTTTCTATTTGTTCTATTGAATCTAATTCTATTTCACTAGATGGGTCTTGTAAATCAAATTGATTATCATACTTTGGAGCTAAAGATTCAAGATCTCCAATCATATTTCTATCTTGATTCTCTACACTTTCTTCCTCTTCTGTTTCTTCTTCTAGAGTTTGGTTTTTAGGGATACTGATAACTTTATCATAAAGAGGAAACAAGATTGATAGATTCTTTTTTGCGACTGTTTCAAAATTTATGTTTGACTGATGTTGAATAGTATGTATTATTTGAACTATTTCAGGAAATACTACTCGCTCTAAGTCTTCAATTGTTTCTGTTATTTCTGTTTTTTTAACTCTAAGAGAGACTGATTTTAAAATTAAAGCAGAAAAAGTATTTGTATCTACAAAACTACAATTATATTTCGAAGACATTTGCGAGAGAATGTTATTAGAAACGGAGGAAAGAAGAGAACGATTATCACCTCTCAAAAAAGCTATTTTGCACGCTAAGACTGGAGTTAGCTCAATGTTATTTCTAGAGACAGCGTTAGCAAGTATAAAACCTCCATGGGATTCATATTGTTGTGAAATAATGATGGCTTGTTCTTCAATAAGTGAGACATTCTTACTATTCTTCGTTTCCACATCTTGTAAATACTTTACGCCCACTTGATTAATTATTTCTATGCTAATATATGATAAAATAACACAAATAATAGCCTGTGACCATCCAGAGAAGAATATCGTGAGAAAAATTGATAGTACAAAATAAATTATGATAGCCAACACATATTGAAACCAATAGGGTAGTCTTTTATTATCTAAAACCTTTTGTTTAAATTTTGTTAGAAACTGTTGATATTTTATAACCATGATTCTTTCACTTCACTCAATACGAATATCATCAAATTAGTATTTAAAGGAGGAAAGAAAATTAATAGAAATTTTAAATCAAAGAAAAAGAGCAAAATAAAGACATCTACTAACGTTTAAAGTATTAGGCGATACAATTCATAGTATATTCTAAGCATACAATTGTATCTAAGATTGAGGAGCTTCACTTGAACTTTTACTGGTTTAAATATTAAATTCATTATATTTAGTTGACAGACAATGGCAATACAGACAAACACACAACAAAAGATACAAGATAATGAATTAGTCTTAATTTCTGGTTCTCATCTATTCAATGTAAATGGGAAGCTAGAATCTATAAGTTGGATAGAAAACCCCGCATTATTGTATAAATATCTTAAGCGATTGTATTCTTATCTCCAAAAGAGATTACCAACTGATATTCTTGATCGTTCTTTCTTCGAATTTATTACTATATCAAAATTATTACGAGAAAGTCACCTTAACGATCGGAGTTACAACAATAATCTTTTTGTCTATTATCTGCTCTCAATTATAGATTATAACGCATGTAAGTATGACTTCGATATCCCTCAGAGTGTATTAAACAATTTTCTACGAATATCAGGAGTTGAGAATGTGGTCGATTTTGAGTTGATAAGTCAAACCCAACAGTTTTTGCTTAAATCAAATATTCTGGGAACAGAAATAGTCTCACACGAAAATTATATATTGGCAAAGATAGATCAAATTGTACAGTATGTTAAAAACATTTTACCTGGGTTGACAACTAGAATAGATCAATTAAGAGATAAAGCATATGAATTAGTTAGGAAGCATGTGATACCTATAGAAGACCCATCATTAGGTTGTATAATAATTGTTTTAACACTCTTTCCGTTTTATATGCATCTAAAAGCATTACAAGGGCTAATGGTTCTTTTCTTTCAGCACGATTTTGAACTAAACCCAGAAATTATGAAGAGAAAAATTAGTGATTATGAGGCAATACTAAGAAAAAGAAAATTACCTTAAAAGTAAAACAAAAAAAATTAAAAATTAAAAAAGTAATCTAAAAGAGCAATACAATCCATCAGCTCTTATAAATTTTTGAAATAGTTTATTGTGCATTTAGAAGTTTTTTTATTTGAACGTCTTCTTGAAAACCCTTTCATTGGGGGCGGAGATGAAAAGAAGAAAAACGATACAAGTTTAAACATACAAACATTATTTAAGGATGATGTCTTTGTGTATATGTTTTGATGCCATCTCGAAAACCAAGAGGGGTACGAAACAAAAAAGAAAAAGATGGAAGTAGAAGAGAAGGATAAACATTAAACAACGATAATGGGTATACGTATCTACCTAAGTAAGGGTATTGAGGACTTCCGATGTAGAGGCGGTACGTTGTGTGTACTAGAACTATGTACTGTCGGGACGACAAGAACTATAGAAGACGCTTGTGCAGAAGAGGTAAGGCCTCATTTTGAGGCAACTTCGTTGAAGCCAGAAACCATCTACCTTTAGGCAGTAGTAGTTCATCATTATCTTAAAGCTTTTGGCTAAAAAAAGTTTCATATGAAACTATTCTTGCAACTTATCCAGAACTGACTGAAGCTACATTCTGTAAATCATCAAAAACATGACATAATATTTTTATAACGTGAAAATAAAAAGAAAGAGAATAAAATGGCATCAAATACAAGAACATCACTAATAAATAAAGAAAAAAAGATCCTCGAGGAACTAGAACAACAAGTAGGAACCATACCAGTAGTAGAAAAAATAGCATATGATACATTCGGAGTTGTCATCCAAGGCAATACTATAATAGGACTAGGACTATATAATAAAAGGTTAACCTCTCTCCCAGAGAGTATAACTAGGCTGAAGAACTTGCGAACGTTGATTTTAGCAGTTAACCAGTTACGCTCTCTCCC
>CAZHRF010000025.1:0-14752 GCA_964534625.1 uncultured archaeon
TGGAGAAGCGATAACCCCTCATAGTACTAGTGATAGTACTATTGCTCTTGATTTTGAGGCTGCTTCGTTGAAACAAGAAACCATCTGCCTTTAGGCAGTGGTAGTTCATGAATCATCATTACGAAATAATTAAGTTTTAGGCGTTTTTTTCCACAAAAATCTTCTCTACCAATTTATTCAATGTTTCAAAATTGGTTTGTATGTATGGTTTTAATGTTTTCAGATCAAACACTTCAAACATTTTTACGAGTCTAATCAATTTTTGTTTGTTTTCATCTGTCTTCTGATCTGCCATAAACATGTATATTATTTCATCTTCGATTACAATTAATATAGAATAGTCTACAAATTTAAACGATTGCACCTCTTTTGTACGAAGAATATTACTTGCAAACATTAATACTGCTGTTATAAGCCCAGAAAGCAATGTACTTTCCACATCTTTTTTTTCTTCGTTAAAATGAAACTGATACAACGGTATACCAGATTCCTTTTCAATAATTATGAATGCTTCAGGTTTAGAACTCTTTTTTTGCTCCTTTTGCATTTCTTCATATTGCGCTCCTCCCACAGTATCAATTAATGAATCCAGAGATGTAGTTTGTTGTAAAAGCTCTCCTTCTCTCTCCAGTTTTCTTAAATCGGTATTGATTTGGTTGTCCAATTTCGTGAAACCATATTTATTTGCTATATCTTGAGCTTTAAACAAAGCTTCTTTCGATTCATCAATCTTACTAAATCTGCCATAAATTTTTCCTTTAATATGATATGCCATTGCTTCTACATACGAAAACTCATTTTTACGCCCAAATTCGATTAATTCTTCTAGATAGCCAAATACCTTCGAGAAATCTTCAATTTCTTCCGTATTAAAGAATCTTCTTGTATACAGATCTATTATCCCAAGCAATGATTCTAATCGTAATTGAAATATAGGTTTGTGTTCAAGTTTTTTCAATGCTTTCTCTAATTGGTTGATGGCTTCATCATATTTTTTTCGTTTTTTATAAAGTTCAGAAAGGACAATCAAAGTTTTTGCATGATAAATGTCATTTTCGCTTCTATTTGCATATTCTTGTAAATACTGTAAATTTTTCTTTATTTCATCTGCAGATAATTTTGCAATGTTTATTCGTACTGACAACAAGAGATAATCAAAATAAATCCCCTTATCAATAATATAGTATTGTTCATCTAACTCATTTAACACTTTTTTACATTCTTCTATTTTTCCTTGCCTATAGAAAATTTGTCCTAATGTTAAATGTTTTAATCCTAACATTGTATTTGACAGTTCTTGTTTGGATACTTCTTCAATTACTGCCCTTGCATGATCATATCTTTCAAAAAATGCCAATATACGTGCTTTTAGATATTCTAATTCTATTTGCAATTCTTTATTTCGAGCTATTTTTTCATATTCTAATGCTTCATTAATCTTTTCCCCTGCCGTCAGATAATTACCTTTCATCATATCTAGTTTAGCATAATAATAGAGGACGATTGTTCCTAACAAAATATCATTTTGGATTTGTGAGATCATCTCTATTAATTCAAGTGTTTCTTCAGCTTTTTCTAAGTTATATACTGCCAAATAATAATCCATGATTGCAATTAAATAGTAAATCTGTTGAATACTTAGTTTTGCTACAACAAGCCCTTCTTTATTCACATCTTCTTTCATTTTCAGGAGCATGTTGGTTCTTAAGCTATTTGTACATTCTCCAGCCTTTACCATGTCTCCTCTCAACAAATGAGTACATAATAATATAAAATGTAATCCTTGCTTATCACCTTCCCTCGAGAGACTATTTTCAATCTTATACCGTTCAAGAATTAATTCTAGATTAGTTAAATCCCTCTTTCGATAATACACAATAGTATCGGTTTCGCTTTGTTGGTTAATGGAAAGTTGATCGTTAATTTTCAAATAAACATTTAAATCACTATGTGAAATTAAAATATCAGCTATAAGTTCTTGTACTTTTGTTGGTAGTAATGCTATTGTATGTTTTCTTTCACAGACATGTAATACTTTTTGTCTCAGTAATTTTATATCCCCTAGATTTTTTTCTGGAATAAAGAGGAATCGTGCAATGTCTGCTTTTTCTTCTTTTGAAAATTGATGTCTTTTTTCGTAAGGTAAAGGTAGGGTAGTCTCCATGTATTGCTCATATTCATCGAATAATGTGCTTTTCTTAAGGATTTTGCTTTTGTCTCCATCTGAAAACCATTTTTGAAAATAACAATAAGACCATCTATCAATGGTACTATATTATTAATTCTCTGCGTTTTTCCACAAAAATCGTTATGTCGATATATTTATTATGATGTTACATTTAAAAATTATTGCATGAAAGCTGACGAAGACCCAGATACTAAAACCAAAGAGGAAGGAACTAAAAACAAAGAGAAAATTACCTCTAGTGTTAGAGAGATTAAGAATGAATTAAAAAAACTTAATGCACAATGGTCAGATAATATTTGGTTAGTCATTGCTAGTACAATTTTAGGGTCATTAGCATTTGTTACTGGATTATTTGTTCCATTTGAAGGAACATGGGAACATTGGGTACAAACGATATTTTTTATTATTGCAGCAGGTTTTATAGTTTTGCCCTTATCATATTTATTTAATCAATTATGGATTTTCCTATTAAAAAAAGAATAATGGTCGGTTTATTATTACCAATCAATTTTTTATTTTTAATTTTTTTGATGATTAATTTTATTTAATTTATGGACATTTTTAAATTCAGAAAAATTAATAGTTAGCTTTATATGTGTTTGTGCACAAAAACTGAATCATATGTTAGCTAGGGGACAAAAACAACTATTACTCATATTTTTAATTATCGGTACATCGATTTTATCCGTAAGTTTTTTCTCTTATCAAACTAAAGGGCTTGATCCCTCTGAACATACTATTGAGGGTACTCTTTATTATACTAAACAAGAAGATATCAGAAAAACATATTCTAAAATTTTTTATGATTCTAATGGTGATTATAATATTTTTTTAGTTATGCAATTTTATAATGATTCCTACAACATATATCATATTCAAGATGAAAGAGTGAAAATTCTAACCGCCAGTCGTAATTTTAGATCAATATCCGACATATATGAAAAAGAGGGGTATGTATATTTTATATACAATAATTATGATTACTCATACGGTAATGTGTTTTATTTAGGAGAGTATAATCTTTTAAATGGAGAATTTTCATCAAAACATATTAATAATTTGAGCGACCAAGCGTCTAAATACAAAGTTAAGTTTTTTGATGAAAAAGTATGGTTAATTTTTGCAAGGGGAGACTATGTTAATCCATCGAACACCCGCGTAATAATGCATGAGATTTATTATAATAAAACTATACACAAACAAGAAACTACTTTACCTTATCCTAATTGGAATTTACAGGATATGACCATAATAAATGATACATTAGTATCTAGCTACAAATTTTATGAATCAACATTTCCAGTAGAAGAAACATTCATAATAGTTTCAAAAGAAGATTACCATTATAATGCTTCTGTCTTGCGTCCTTCTCTAGAATATTACAATGTGTTTTTATCAAGTAAAGATGACCAACTTTTTTTAGTTGTTTCTCATTATAATACACTCTATAGTAAGTTCTTTTCTTTAAACGATAGTTTAATTATTGATGATTTCACTTCAAAGGTTATAAATTTTTACAATCCTGAAAGTATAACCTTTACTTTCTTTGATGATATTACCTATGGAATTGCTCAGACAAGTGAATATTATTTATTAAACGATGATCATGGTTATCCATCATATAACCAACAAGGAGAGTACACTGTTAATACCTTTGTTATAAGTTTCACAGACGAATACATAAATAGTGATAGAATTAATATAAAATACTCAAGTCAGTCTTTTGCAAGTCTTTCATTTGATATGCATATATTCAATACTACTGATTACATTTTTTGTTATTCTACTGCACTATTAGCAAAAAATATTGATGATTACAAATTTATTGAGAAAAGAGTGTTTGCGTTACACCTTGGTTCTTCTCTACCCATTCCCCTCCCTAAAGCGCCTTATCTCTATAATATTAATAGTGTAAATCCTTTTGTGTACTTTTGGTATAAAAATTGGTTGTGGTTTGTGATTCCACTTGGATTATTGGGCTTGCTTTATAGTATTTTTTTCAAGAAAATTAATGCTGCGTTTAAAAAGATGAAAGTATATCTTTTACGTCCTATTGTTAGTGGAGTGAGCAAGACACATTTAATACTTATCAACTCATGGTTATTCGTTTCTAATTCAGCTATTATCATTTTCACTCTGTGGAAAACCAATAAAAAGAAACTTTTCTTGAATTTATTAGGCTTGTCTATTTTAAGCTTAATTTTACTTTCAAGTGCTACATTAATAGACTCCGAGAAACGTAATGTAATACACTTTTATTTAAACAATGCTAATTTAGGCCATGATGCTACTCTTTCTGCTGGATATTCTAGGTCCTACTCTTCAGTTGGTTCTAATGTGGTTCAATTAAATACAAACTATACGCAATTAGCAAAAGAAGAGATCAACAATTATATAAGCCAAAACGCACCTTTTTTTCATTCAACTATTGAGAACATCTATCATTCTGTTAATTTTCATTGTATTATAGGACATGAATCGGTTACTTCTATATCAGAATTTTATTCCATAGTATTTTACTATACTTCATTACAGCTAGAATTTTCTGATGTTTTTGAAAATTTCATAATTGAAGGAAGAAAACCTACTGAACAAATGGAAGTATTAATACATGAACAAATGGCGAATTTATTAAATGTTGAAACAAACGACACAATTAAACTTGCATTAAGTAATAGCAATACTGTCACTCACGACCTAGATACCAAAAATTTCACCATTTCAGGAATTTATTCGTTGAATAGAGTAAAACTTGTCAATACTCTTTCGTTACACGATTTACCTAGTGATCATCTCCTCAGATTAACAGGATTTTCAGTTTTAACCTTTGATGAATTTTTCTTAAAAAATGTTGAAAATATAACTAAAATGCACACAACAATGACAGGATCTCTTCAATTTCAATATGATTTTTCAACAATTGATCCTAATAATTTTGTTCTACTCTACCAGCAATATAGTGAGATATTTTTTAATGGAGATCAATCCTTCAGTTTTGATTCTCTTGGTAGATGGTCATTAGAAAACGAAATAACGTTTTTGTTTGACAGAATCAATTCTCTGCTCAATATTATCCAATTTTTAATTTACTTCATTAGCATTCCTATTGTCTTTTTGGCACTTTTTTTAATCAACGAAACAAATCAATTGAATGCAACAAGTATCGAGCAAGAGATGGAGATCTTGCGTTCAAAAGGTCTTTCGGTTGGAAGGCTTTTATTTATCTATTCAAGCATGAGTATTGCAGAATCATTTATTGCAACGATTTTAGGCTTTACTAGTGCACTATTTCTTACACCAGTTTTAATTAAAATTGATACATTTCTGACGTTTAATAATCCGTTAGTAGCCATAGGTTTGGCGCTTGTTCCTGTAACTTTGTTAATTTCCTTTTTTGGTTTAACAATTATTTCTTTGCCAAGAATTGCTAAATTATCTAAAAAAGGAACGGAAAGAGAAAAACCCCCAAGAAAATTTTGGGAATTTCTTAAGAGATTCAAGTTACATTATATTGTAATAATCATCATGGGACTCTTATTTTCCTTTTTCTCCTTTACGATATTAACTATTTTAGGATTTTTGATTTATCTCATCAATCCCGCCTTAGTAATGATATTTGTTTTCCTGATAGGGATAGGCGGTTTAATTGCTTTATTTGGAATCATTATCTTGCTCAAAGATCTACATAAAGCTGTTATCCAGATAATCAGCAAAATTATGTGGCGAATAAAGAAGAGTTTTACAACTTTAAGTTTTGTAGAAATCAACTCTGATATTAGATTATTCAACAACACATTCCTTACATATATTATAGTTGTTTCCATCATCTTTCCATTCATTGTTACACCTTTAACCATTCAACAAAAATATATTGATGAAGCCTATTTCTACAATGGTAGTGATCTTTCGATCAACAATTGGAATGAGATTTCATCAAACTTTTCAAAAACAGATATTATGGCCATTGATGGTGTTTCAACTGTCTCTAATGTGAGTGAAGTCCGAGTAAATTACAATCATCTTCCAATTAATATGCTTATTCTAGACGATCCATCGGAATTTTATCAAGTTGTTAAAAAACCTCCAGATCATTATTATGCTAATTGGAAAGAGGAAATACAAGCCTTGGAAAGAAACCAAACTATGCTTGTTTCTTCTCAAATGGATGTTTCATTGATTTTTGAAGGAGAAGAGTTTGTGTTCACAAGATCTTATCTGGGAGAGCAACATGAAAGTACCTTCAAAATAAAAGGTGTATTTGGGTATTTCCCCCTGTTCTACGATGAGGGATTCGTCGAACAAGACACAGATGAATATACGAGTGAAGATAAATCATTTGCAGCAGTAATGTCTTTTGCTAATTTCAATCAATCTGCAGATGTCTTTATTGTCGCAAGAAAAACCAGTAAATTGTTAATAAAGACACAGCCATTTGCTAATATGGGACAAGTACAAAGAAATATTGAGAACCTTATTGGACTAAATATTCAGAATGCAAATGAAATGAGTAGAGAAAATTTGTTTGGTACCATTCCTTTTTATTTTGTTATAGTTGCTGCATTTTCGCTATCCATCTTCATATGTTTAATAGCCATTGTTTATACGAGTGCAAGCAATCCCATTAAACTATTACAAGCTAAAATGGTGAAGCATGATATTTTGAAAAAGATGGGAGTACCTACAAAGAAAATAATTTTACTTTCTGCTATGGAACTATTTTTCTCTTGTCTATTACCAGGTCTTGCATTAGGAGGATTCTTAGGATATCAATTAATGCGCTTTTTCAATTTCATCTTCATAGATCTGACTTCATACAATGCGGTTTTACCTTATAAAATACAAGTACCCATCGTATTGACTATAGCAATTTTCGTTGGAATACCGATTATCTATTATTCGATTTTCTTCCTAACGATGAAAATGAATTTCTATAAATATAGACCAAGAAATCTGGAGTGATAAAAATGGCTGAAATAATAAAATGTGTGGATTTGATCAAGGTTTATCAAGATCCTATAAATGAGATACGTGTTCCAGCTTTAAGAGGATTAGACATAACAATAGACGAAGGAGCATTGGTATCGATTATTGGGCCATCGGGAGCAGGAAAAACCACCTTAGTAAGAATGTTAGCTGGTACTGAAACACCAACGAGTGGATCAGTAATAATTAAAGATCAACGTTTAGATGTATTGGAAGAAGAACAAAGACGTAGTTTTAGATATTATAATATAGGTATTGTTAATCAATTTGTTAGCCAGAATCTTTTTGCTGAATTATCTGTAACAGAAAATTTGATGTTACCTAAAAGAATGTTTTTACTGCCCAGAGAAAAGTCAATAAAAGAAGTAAATGAACTTCTTGAATTACTCAATCTTTATCATATCAAGGATAACAAAGTTGGTAAAATCTCAGGTGGGGAGGCAATGCGTTTATCGCTTGGAGTGGCTTTAGCCAAAAACCCCGAAATAATTTTAGCAGATGAACCTACAGGACAATTAGATACCCAGAGTACAATGGACATGATAGATACAATTCGAAATGTCAATGTAAACATGGGCAAAACGATTTTAGTTGTCACACATGATATACGTTTTCGAAATATTTTCAAAAATAGTTATATAATTCGTGATGGGCGTTTAGTAGGGTTCAGTAAAGATCTCCAAAGGCATGAATTAGAATTTCTCATGGAGTCTTCAGATGTAAAGACTTCTTATGTAGATGCTTCCAATTTTGTTCGTATTCCTGATAAAATTAAACTTGAATTAGGATTAAAAGATCAAGTTGAATTTGAAATTCATCCAACTAAAAAACTTGGTCTCTTCTGGAATCCAGCTAGAGTGACAAGAGAAAACATTTTCCAGCTTCTTAAGAACGAAGGAAAAATAGACGAAGATAACGTAGAAACGGAAATTGTTGAAATTGAATTTCAAGATATTGAACACTTGATTTCGAGAGAATTTATTCCTCCAACTCAAAAAGAGGTTATTATCCGTTGTTCGAATCTAAACAAAACGTATAAATCTACTGGAGGAAAAAATATTGTACTAGATGGAGTTAACTTAGAAATTACCAAAGGTGATTTTGTTTTTGTTTCAGGTCCTTCAGGTGTTGGTAAAACAACTTTATTCAACCTTATTTCTGGCTTAGATAAACCTACAGACGGTCAAATAGTTGTTAATGGTTTTCCAGTTTCTGAAAAAAGCGAACAAGAAGTTTCTCTGTATCGTTTGAATAATATCGCTTATATCACACAGCATAATAATCTCTTTGAACCAATAACAGTAAAGGAAAATATCAGATTACCTTACCTTTTTACAGGTAAAGAAAAAAAATATGATGACCAATATGGGATGAAAATCGCTAAAGAATGCCAGATTAATCATAAGTTAGATGTATTTCCCTATGAATTGTCTGCGGGAGAAAAACAACGTGCATCCTTAGCTGTTGCTCTATCGAGAAATACGGATGTTATTTTAGCTGACGAACCTACTGCTAATGTTGACTCTGAACTTGCCCGTCATTTAATGAATTTACTTATGGATATCTCGCGAATAAACAAAACAACAATCATGGTTTGTTCTCACGATTTAAGTCTTTTAAGACCAGGTTTTAGACATATTGAATTAGAGGGTGGGGGGATATATGGTGATACTAGAATTGACAAAAACAGGATAAAAGATATTTTAATCGAATATTTACAAATAAAGAACAGCAAAAAGTAATGTTTGTAATGTAATAAATCTACAGATTTCATTAGTCTCATGCTTAGTAGTATTAAGAAGTCTCTACTAAAAAAATCAAAAGCCACAAGGACATCAATTAGATATGGGTATATTCAAAATCAGCTAAGTTTTATCTTATAGTAAAAAAATTACTACAAACTTTTTATGTAAGACCTAACAATACTATTGTATGAAACAGTTATACAAACTTAGTAGCGTATTTATGATATGTTGTATTCTTTTATTCCCATCATTGATGAGAATACATGATTCAAATGCATTTAACACAAATAGCACTATTAATAACAAAAATGAGAAGAGTATGGAATTGATAAACAACCATTACACCTCTCAACCATCTAACCCACCATCAATCCATAGCACCAATCGCGATGAATATTTAGTCACAAGTGAGTATCTTGAAACTGCACAAGACATAATAAATGAAATCAGAGTTACATATCCTTTTGAGAGCATAGGGATCATAAGAAATCGTGATTTAGCAAAAGTTCAAGCTATCATAGGCTTAACCGATTATTTTCTTGCTACGAAGAGGTATGAAATTATTGATACTACTTTATCTATAGCTGATTCGCTTTCTCTTGAAGTAAATGATACATTCATTAGAGGTGACTACGATGATGGTAAAAGTGCCTATCCTGTTTATCCCCAAGATAGTTTAGTACTAATTCTTGCCTTACATAGACTATCATTAGTTCTTGATCTAGACGGAAGAGAAGTAGAATCTTTGCAATATTCTCAACAATCTCAAGATATTTTAGATAATCTTATCGAAGTTTTCTATAATAATGCCAATACAAATCTCAGTTCTACGTTGTATGTTAATGCTGATGGACAGATCGTTGATGGTGACTATTATCCCTCAGCTATCTCAACAGCCTTATTTACTCTTGCTTCTTATGCTTTATCTAATACTACTGCACTTGAATATGCTAAAAATGCCCTAGATAGTTACTTAATTGATGGTCGTGAAACAGTCACTGTTTTCGAGGAAGAGTCAGCATATATTGTTAGAAGTACAATAAATACAGAAATGACATTATATAATGTTACTAGATTGCAGGATAATGCGTACTTTTTGACAGCTTTACTACAACAAAGTGCATATCAAGAATCATTAAACAATAATGCACAAGCTGATGACTATATGATTCAAGCCAGTCTATTCTCTGAAGGTATAACGGGAATATTTTTTAACTTTTTTACGGGATTACTACACACACAATACAACTTAGTTACCGAAGTTCTCTCATCAACAGCCTTTACATATGAGAATAGTGTTACAATTTCAGCATTTATAGAATTTTATAGACGGCACAAGGATTATTGGGATTTCAGACCCTCGTTACAACCTATAGTTGATCTTTCGAGAAATCTTTATTATACCTTGTACTCTCCAGGAGAATTACATTTCTTACCGGGTTATACCTCTTCTGGGTCTTTTATTACGTTTGACAGCTCAATAATTCTTAGAAATCCTGCTATTGTAAATTATCAAGCTATCACTTTTTTGAGTAAAGTTTTACCTGTCTCAACGATATTTAGCATACCCTTAGAACCTAAAGTGGGAGAAAGTTTTACTTATCGTTTGAATATTTCGTATGATGAAACCACCTCAATTTATGGCTCATCTAACATTTCTATGAGTATTAATCTTAAATCAGCTATTTATATGACATTTAATTCATCAACGTCCAATACATCGTTAGTTGTTAGTTCAACGAATTTAAATGGTGAAACTAAAAAAAATCAAACAATTATTGAACAAACATTAAGTTCTTCGGTTGGAGGAGAACAATTAATCGAAGTAACGATTTCTTATTCCAACTATAATTTAATTTGGATCAATCATTTTCTGTTTTTCACTCAAAAAATAAGCATAAAAACAGATCCAAATGAAATTTCGACAACTCAAGGGCAAGATGATTTTGTAAGATTTGCTGTTATCTGCGAAAATACTCAAGGTAATCCTGTTGTTGATGCTTTAGTAGATGTAAAGGTATCAGATGACATTTTTTTCACAGAAATTACTGCTCCAGGTGGAATAGCGCATTTTGAATTACCTATTCATGAAGTATTCCAATTAGATGAAAGTCAGTCCCAAAATAATCCCCTTTCAATGCAACAATCTGAAAGTAACACTAGAACATTAAATATTTCAGCTTCCAAACCCGGTTTTGATTTTTCTTCAATTAATAAAACAGCAATTTTGCGAAGAAATAGGTTACAGATCTATTTTAGCAGAGATTTAAATATTAAGCGAGGATCAGATTTAACCGTCACAATTTCAGTAGAACCTCAAATTCCAACTCATGTGGGGAATCCGAGAGGAGAATTCTTTTTAGCGGGAGAGCACTTGTCCTTTAGTGGACAACCAGAAATTAGTTTGCCTACTCAAATAACCCTCAGAACAGCTAAGTATGATACTGATATTGAACTAGCAATAAAAATTATTTCCGATAACTTTCAAGAGCAATGGTTTAACCAAACCATATTTATTGAAGAATTAGATGCATTTGAGTTTGTTTATTTCTATTTCGAAAAAGCTATAAGTTCAACATGGATACAAGTATTGGGTTCTTTAGGGGTGCTCTGGGCTATCCTTTGGAGACAATTTCTCCTGGTAATTGGGGCATTAAATAGATGTCCATATTGTGGAGAAACAACCAAGAAAAAGTATAGCGTCTGTCGATATTGTGGCCACATATTAAATCCAACTAGCTATAAAGATTTACAAGGTACAAAAGATAAACAGAAAGGAAAAATAACAAAAGAAGAACACAATACCTTTGAATCTGACAACATAAATAGTAAAAAAATTGATATAGATACTGAAGAGAAAGAAGAATAGAAGAATGCTTCTTCTCTTGTTAATATGAACTACCCCACCCTCAAGGACGGGGTTTTCAAGAAGACGTTCACATAAAATCCTTTTTTTCTTTTTTATTCCTCTACTCAAATAAATTAAAGAAGTAAAGATAGAAGAGTTTACAAAAAGTATTAAGTCTTTTTTTAGCTAATTTTTTCAACTATTTTTGATATTTCGTTTCTACACTTTGCTGGAAAGATCAATAAATTATTATATTTTGGACGTGAGAGACTCGACACAACTTCCGATACTTCAGATAATTGTTTAATTTCACCCGCCTCTAATTCGATTAGTATTGCATCTCGGTTAACCTCTGTATAAGGTGTATAATATCTAGAATAAAACACATCGATTCCCCAGTATGCTTCAGGAAATCCACATTTTGAGACTAGCTCGTCTATTTCGTTTTTCTGCTGTTTTATTTTTTTTACCATTTCTTCTGTTAAGGGTATACTTTTAAACAATTTCCGTTGCAATATTCTTTTTGCTAAATCTTTCATTACGTGCTCTTCTTTTTCTTTATATGCTGATAATTGTAATTGTGTAAAAATAACATCATCAGTTAAGGGTTGCATAGTTTTCCAATTCGGTTGCTCTACAAACTCTTTTATCATCTTAAGCACTTCTAGATTGGGGTCTTTTTCTGCCCACTGAAAGAGCTGACTTATATACAACTTGATCATATATTCCCAACATCTAACTGTTTTATGGAAATAAACCCTAGAAAATTGCATATATCTGGCAATTACTATCTGTTCTGTTGATTGCATTCCCTTCTCTTTTATCACTAATCTTCCATCAGAAGAAATTTTTAGCATTGCCAATAATCTTTCAATATTGTAAAGACCAAAAGACACCCCGGTAACAAGTGAATCGCGCATGAGATAATCAATAGAATCTGCATCAAGTTGTGAAGCAATTATTTGATTAAGAAAAGGTTTGTTGGATACAGGCTTGCCTATTATTAGATCAGCTATTCTTTCCTTATCTATTTCCTTTTTTTCTAGAACGCTACCTATCTCCGATGTATCAGATAAAACTATTTGTTGGGTAATGTTCTCGTGCCTTAGAAAATCATGATATTTTGCATAGTCACCCCCTTGCTCTGTTAGCATTCTAATAGTATCTTCAAACATATGAGAAAAAGGACCATGTCCCACATCATGGATTAGAGAGGCCACTCTTACGTCTTTTATATCCTGCTCTGTTATCCACTTACCATTACTTTTCTGTAAAACTGCTAATATTTTATTAGCTATATGAAAAGCACCTAGACTATGAGAAAAACGCGAATGAGTTGCGGAAGGATACGAAATTGGCACACCTCCTAACTGTGCTAATCTTCTCAATCTTTGAAATTCTGCTGTATCTATAAGTTTAGTATAAAACTCATCAGGTATATCGATATAATTATGAACTGAATCAGCTATTGAACGTTGTTTGACTATTTTCATCTTAAATAGTAGTTATAGACAGCAGTAATAACTTTTTTTACATGAAATTTTTTTTACATTCATTACATAAGATTAAAAAGATAATCACTTGTTCATTACTTGTGATAATATGAAGATAGCTATATTTGGAACAGGATATGTAGGTCTTGTTACTGGCGCTTGTTTTGCAAGTAAAGGACATGAAGTTATTTGTGTAGATGTGGTTCCTGAAAAAGTTGAAATGATTAATAACTCCAAATCGCCCATTTATGAAAAGGGGTTGGATGAATTATTGAAAAATCACGTTCCTACTGGACTATTAAGAGCTACGTTAAATGCTAAAGATGCAGTAGAAAATGCTGAAATTATATTTATTTGTGTAGGCACACCGAGTTTGCCAGATGGTTCTATGGACTATCAATACGTTGAACAATCAGCTAAGGACATAGCTGAAGTTTTTACAAAGGATCAAGAGTACAAAGTAGTAGTTGTTAAAAGCACTTGTATTCCTGGTACGACTGTAAATCTCGTTGGTCCTATTTTAGAAAAAACGAGCGGTTTGAAAGTTGGTGAAGATTTTGGCTTGGGTATGAACCCTGAATTTTTACGAGAGGGAGTAGCAGTTCAAGATTTTCTTTACCCCGATAGAATTGTTGTTGGCGGTGTTGATAAACGATCTTTAGATAGTATTTGCAAATGTTATAACGAATTTAATGCACCCATTTTAACTGTTGATCCTACTGCAGCAGAGATGATTAAATATACATCCAATTCGTTTTTAGCTTGTAAAATTTCTTTCATAAATGAGATGGCGAATCTTTGCGAAGTTTTAGGTATTGATGTTAATGATGTTGCAAAAGGTGTTGGGATGGATCACAGGATATCAGATAAATTCTTAAGATCAGGTGCTGGATTTGGTGGATCCTGTTTCCCTAAAGATGTCAAGGCTTTATATCATAAATCAAAAGAAGTTAGTTTACCTTCAAAATTATTAGAAGCCACTTTAAGAGTAAATGAGATTCAACCCTTACGTACAATTGATTTACTTAAAGAAGAATTACAAAAAGAGAAACAGACTGAATCGCTTAAAGATTTAAAAATAGCAGTTCTCGGTTTGGCTTTCAAACCAGAAACAGATGACATGAGAGAAGCTCCATCTTTAATAATCCTTCAACAATTGTTAGAAGAAGGTGCAAAAGTCACAGTAACTGACCCAATAGCAATAGAAAATGCAAAAAAGGAAATCAATCATAGCAATTTGACTTTTGAAGAATCAATAGATGAAACATTAAAAGAAGCTGATGCATGTATACTCGTAACAGAATGGAAAGAATTTCAATCATTACCCCCTGAAAAATTTCTAGAATTAATGAAACAACCAATTTTAATCGATGGAAGAAAGGTATATGATTACCAAGTATTCAGGAATAAAGGGATAATTTACAGAGCAATAGGGTTAGGAAAATAAAATAAAATAAAATAAAATAAAGAAAGACAATCCTTTCTTTTTTCATGC
>CAZHRF010000025.1:14852-17658 GCA_964534625.1 uncultured archaeon
AAAATAAAATAAAATAAAATAAAATAAAGAAAGACAATCCTTTCTTTTTTCATGCTATATTTTTATCTAAAACAATCTCTCGATAATACTCAGGTATAATCAGATTCTTATGTTTTTTCTTTTTCTTCGTCTCTTCAGGTAAATGCACCATGACTTTTTTTCCTGTCAAAGTATCAATAAATTTGTCCAAGGATCTAGCAGTTGAATGACCACTTATCGGTGCAGAATAAACTTGTTGTAAATAGTTATCCATCGCTATAGGATGTGCTGTTTTTAGGGCATATCCTAAAGTTCCTGGTGCTTGATATCCACAAAGTAAAACGCCTGTTTTTTGATCATTAGCTGTTGCATCTAAAAGTCTTCTTGCTGTTCCTCCTTGTAACATGCCATTCCCACTAATAACTATATCACCATCAACAAAATTTTCCGGTTCAACAGTAGGAACGATAGAATAATCTCCTTGAATATTCATTAATTTAGCTATCTCTCCTGACATACCTGCTATTTTGATTGAACGTTCTTTTGCTATACCCAATTTGTCCAACCTCTTAAACATTTCTTGGCTTCTACCCACTGAAAAAGCAGGTATCAAAAGCTTAGCATGTTTATTTACCGCGTTTTGGATAATAGAATCAGGATCTGCAGAGTTTCTTTCCCTTCCATAATATGTTCCGTCTAAAATTGTTAAATCACAATCATTAGGAAATACCGCTCCTTTAAATAATGCGCTATTTTGTAGGGAAAAATCTCCAGTAAATAGAATTCGTTTATCAAATATTTCTATTTCATACCCATAACTGCCAAACAAATGAGCAGAAGGATATGCTGTGACAGAAATATTCGGGGTTATATCTTTTTTTTCTTTTGGTTTAATCTGATTGAAAGAATTCATGACATTATGGATATTTGAACGATTGTGATACACTTTGTAAAAAGGAGGCAGATCATCCAACTTTTTTGTAGTTGAATCTATAATAGACGCTGTATTATGCAGTAATTTTTCTGTTAATAGTTTAGTAGAAACACTTGCATACCATTTTTTATTTGATTCTGGGCGGATCAAATAAGGTAATCCACCCGTATGATCTAAATGTGCATGAGTAACTAAAATCGCATCTACATATCTTAAACTTGGATGCCAACGGGGAAGTGAATAATTTGCTACACTCATCCCAAAATCAATTAGTATAGCGTTGTTGTTATGTTGAATTATAATTCCCATGTTTCCAATATTAGGACCACCAATAAAAATTATCTTTACATTTTGAGCTAGAGAAGGACAAGTATAAGCTTGTAACATAGCAAAATTTTTAATCTGATCTTGAGGAAAATGCATCAATTCTTGTATATTAACTTCTTTAGCATCAATACTAGCAATATGAGGTTTTATGTGTGGATCTAAAACAATGGGGACAGTTGGAAATTGCGTTTGTTGCAGTTTCTCTTCAATAATCTCTTGAAAGCTTGCCATGGTGAGTTTCTTATCTAACTTTATCTCCTTGGAAAGATTTAATTGCATATAATATGATAGATCAGAGATTTTGTCAATATCAATAAAGTAATCTAAATAGTAGAGCATATCTGGACTTATTCCTAGTGCGATTTCTTCAATATATTGACTTCTTTCTGTAAGATTAGTGACTAATCTTTCAACATATAACCCAAAATCCTCCTCTTCTTCACTAAAAGTATAATCAGGTAAATATTCAAGAATTTCAGCTTTGTACTCACTATATAAAACAGGTTCGATACCCATAAAACGACAGAATTGTAAATACTCTTTATAGATTAAAGATGAGATATCTGTCCTTTTTTCCTTTCTGATTAAGTCTAAAATGTAGAAAAATACTGTCTCTCTCTTTTCTATAGTCGCTTTTAGATACCATTTCTGAGCTAGTTGTCTAAAAATATCTCGGTTGAGATTATCTGTCACATAAAGACCAGCAAGATAGTATTTTGCTTCATTTAAGTTTAGATTGGTTTCCTTCTCCCAAGCATCAAAAAAAAGATTATTAACTTGTTCATTTTCTGATATAAAATAAGGATCTTCTTTATTTTCATTGTAAAGATCAATTTCTTTTTTTATCTCATATAATCTTTCTGTAGCTGTATCGTTTATTTCCGTAGTATTTTGTGTCTTCTGATTATTAAATAAAATCTGAAGAAAAAACAGTATATTATCTTCCATATTATCTTCCCTAATCCTAAAATTAATCACCAAAAATATAACTCAATCACGTTATTTTTTTTAGTTGATCCTTTTTTATTCTTTATTCTTCTTGTGTATCACTTTCAAGTAATCGACTAAAAGCACTTCTTAATTCGTTTTGTAGTGACTCTTTCATCTGTTTTTTCGATTTTTTAGGTGTTGCTTGTTGCTGTTGTTGCTGTTGCTGTTGCTGTTGCTGTCGCTGTTGCTGTTGCGCGAACTCGTCTTGTCCTTTGTCTTTCATTCTTTTGCTTCTTTCAGACATTTTTTGTTTTAATTCCGATTGGAACCCCATCTGTGGAGGACCAGAAGAAGATTGACCTTGCTCTTTTTCTTTCTTTATTTCATCAGGATTAATTTTCTTCAACCCAGCTCTTGCATTTTGTATCATTGAAGACGAAGGACCACCTAAAGGACCTCCCCCTTGAGATCCACCAGGACCACCACCGGGATCACCACCGGGACTACCATTTTCCTTTTTAAGTTGTTCAGGATCAACTTTTTGCAAGGAACTAGCAGCATTCGCCAATTCATTAGCGAATGAAGAACCTGCAAAAGGGTTTCCCATGGGGCTACTGGAGCCACTACCAGGATTAC
>CAZHRF010000025.1:17758-38356 GCA_964534625.1 uncultured archaeon
ACTACCAGGATTACTACCAGGAGGACTACCGCCACCACTTAAATTTGGAGATGGTATTGATGACCCACTTGTATTTGGAGGACCAGAACTTGGAGGACCAGAACTTGGAGGACCAGAACTTGGAGAGCTATTTCCACCTATATTTAATTTTGGTACATTTCCCCCACTCATAGATGGTCCACTTCTTTCTCCATCCGTATTTTGTTGTGGCTGACTTATTGGACTACTAGGACTCCTAGGTGTTCCCCCGCCTATTTGCGACTCTACTCTACTTAGTCTTACTTCCATATCATTTATGGTATCTTCCATGCGTTCAGTAGACTTCACCATTATAATGCCTAGATTCTCAATTAGTCTAGTTAGTTTCATTATAGCTTTTTTTGACGAATCAGAACTGCCAGATAATAAGTCATCTAAGTAATCATCAATTGACACGATTATCAAGTACACTCGTGATTCTATATATAAAAAGTCTATGTTACTAACGAATGAAAGCGCTTAAAATGTCGTTAAACATATTTAGTTGATAAAAAAGTATATTTCAGAAAAGTTTCTCTAAAGCATTAAAAAAGTATATTTCAGAAAAGTTTCTCTAAAGCATTAAAAAAGTATATTTCAGAAAAGTTTCTCTATTATCTTGCATGTTTCTTTTATTTCTTCTGTTGAGATACCAAAATGTGGAACAAATCGTATCAGAGTGGGACCCATTTGTGTTACTAATACTCCTTCTTTTTGAAGTTTCTTGTACATTATATCTGCTGTAAAATCGGTTTCTTTTATATCAACTATAACTATATTGCTTTCTACAGGTTTTACTTTTACTTTTTCTATCGCTGTGAATGTTTTTTCTATTATTTTTGCATGTTTATGATCCTCATCAAGCCTTTCAATCATATTATTGAGTGCATAAATACCTGGAGATGCAATAATTCCAGCTTGTCTCATTCCCCCTCCTACCATTTTCCGATTTTTCCTTGCCTTCTCTATAAATTCTTCTGTACCAACAACCATTGATCCAATAGGACACGCTAATCCTTTACTAAGACAGAATTGTACACTATCTGCTTCTTGCACTAATTTGCTAGGTGACATATTAAGAGCAACAGACGCATTAAATATTCTTGCTCCATCTACATGTACAGTAGCCTCGTTATCATGAGCCAAGTCAGCTATCTTATCCATATCTGTTTTATCGACAACTTTTCCTCCTGCTCTATTATGGGTATTTTCAATACATACAAGTTTAGCTTGAGGATAATGGATATTTTTCGGTCGTTTTAATACCGCTTCAAGTTTATCATATTTATACACTCCTTGATTGCCTTCAATCAAGAAAGGATAAGCTCCAGCTATTACGGAAAATCCTGCAACTTCATAGAAATATATGTGGCTCTCAGATTCCAGAACTATTCCTTCTCCCCTCTGCAGATGAGACATAACTGAAACGAGATTGCCTTGAGTTCCACTACATACGAGTAATCCTGCTTCTTTTCCTAATTTTTTAGCAGCTAATTCTTCTAATTGATTTACTGTTTCATCTTCACCATACACGTCATCTCCCAATTTCGCTTCTTGTATAGTTTCCATCATTTCTTTTGATGGAAGAGTTACAGTATCTGAGCGTAAATCTATCATTTCAAGATTTATTTTAACCGATTTTTTTTAAACATATCGACGAATCAAATATCTTTGAGAATAACAATACCAAATAATCCAAGGAAAAAAGAAAGGAAAAAAGATAAATTAATGGAAAAAGATTTCTATCTAAAGACAGGAGTATCGGGTATTTCATCCACATATGCGAGGAATTTATCTGGCCAATTCTTTTTGTTCATACCTTTTTGTGCAATAAAAGCTGTAATGAACCGTTCAAATGATCCTCCACCGCATCCAGACCACAATTCAGCTCCACCATCTGTTTTTACTGAAAAGCCTTTTGGATATTTTTCTCCAATAATAGAAACATTTTGAATTTCCAACCACTCGCTTTCTTCTCTTGATCCTTTATAGGGCATATATGCTTCATAATCAACTGTTCCTACAAATCCTTCTTCTTCAGTTGCTTCTTCCTCTTCCTCTTCCTCTTCTTTAGATGTTTGTTGGAGCCACCATGGAACAACTTTTGCTTCTCTAAATTCTAATTCTAGTACATCATTGAAAACTTCTCTGAGTTTCTTTCGTGTCTCCACTCCTGCTGTAGTTGCTTGTTCAGGAGTACCAATAAAGAGTGTTTCGATCCTATGGAGTTCATCAACGCGTTCAAATCCATATGCTGAACCTGATTCATATCTATAGGTTGGTCCGCTCCAATCAAATATTTTAATTGGTAAACTATCTTTAGCTATTGTTTTTCCTTGTAACCATACCCATAATGGTGGACATTGAGCAAATGACAATCCTCCCATAGGTGGGTTGACTTTTTCGTACAATTTTTGTTCTGGTATTTGTTTAGCAATGGTAACATAATCAGCTATTTCTTCAAAATATTCTGGAGTCGCTTCACGAGGTTGGACTACAAAATAAGGTTCAAATCCTCCTTGAAACATAGCCTCTGCATGACCAGACCGTAACCATATCGACCAATCTACCAGTTTGGGAATCATCATTTGATGATAGTTTAAAGGTTTATAGAGATAATCGACCATAATTTGTTTAAAGGCTTCCACTAAAACGGTTATTGACGGGGTAAACACCCATTGATTCCTATAATTAGTTCTTACGATCCACTCTTTTTCTTCTAATAACCTTGTGGGATTGTCCTGATTAGGGTGGTTTATCTCCCCAGAGTACCATAAAGTTTTATGATGCTCTTTTTTTGCACCATGGTGTTGTTTACTTATTTTATCTTCCACTAAATTGACTATGCGCTGAATAGCACCTTTTTCAACAAAATCTTCAGGTATCTCGGGATCAATTTCAATGACTGCTTTTCTTTCTTCTCCTTTTTTGCTGGAGATGAAATCTATTTTTTTTGTGAAAGGTAAAGTAAATTCTTTCATTGGCAAATACTCTAATTCTCTTTCTATAACATATTTCTCAATTTTAAATCCTCTAAGTCCAATTCGATATGTAGGACCTATTGTTTTTGCCAATTCTTTTCTTAGTCGTAATATTGCTACATGCGGGTAAATAGTTTCCTCTGTGTCAATAGCAAAAAAAAGCTTATCATCTTTAATTTTCAAGAATGGAAACTCAAAATGACCTTGTTCATGTTGTTTGATAATTTTTTCTGCAAAAGTATCAAAGATCTTTTGTATTTCTTCTTCACTTTCTGCGGGTAAATCCTTGCTCAGGTTAAAATAAGCTTCTAAATGTAATCTCATGTTCTTCAATTATAGGCTTTAAATGATAAGTTTTTCTTTGGCGAAGTCTTTGGAGAAGTGTTGAACAAAAATCCTTGAATGATTGAATGACTACCTATTGAAATTGTCCTTTTAATCGGAAATGAAGAGAGGAATTTTAGACGCTACAATCGACATTAACATCCTCCTTCAGAGTTAAAATAACGACTTACATATAATTTATATAATATTTCTCTTTCATTCAACTTAATGAATGCAGATGGAAAAGTAATAAAACAAGAAACAGATAAAGAATCAAAGTCTCTTTCACCAGAATTGATTCAATCAGAATCTCATATCAATGTTGATTCAGCTAAAAAATTTATTTGGACAAAAGACAAGATTTTCATGACTATCATTTTTGGTATAGTCTTCTTGATCTCTATTGCTTTACTTGTTGTTATAATGCTTGATGATACAATTTTATTTAGACTTACTCGAGATTATTTTATTCTTCCTTTATTAAAAATAGGGGGATGGATTTTTCTCGCTTTCATAGGTATAATGATTTTAGAAAGTGTTATTGCCCCTATACCTTCTGAATTAGTTCTTTTATCTGCTGGAATGCTTTTTGATATGTGGTTAGGGGTATTCATAGGGGTGGTAGGGTCTGTTCTTAGTGGCGTCTTTACCTATTTTATTGCCCTTAAAGGTGGGAGGACAATTGTCGATGCGACAAGTGAAAAAATTAACTTTATAGATAAATTTGTATTCGTAGTTGATAAATGGATTGAAAAATGGGGCATATGGGCGATTATTGTTGGACGTGCAGTACCTGTAATAATGTTTGATCCTATTTCTTATGGCGCTGGGTTAGCCAATGTCAAATGGAAACCTTATACAATCGCCACCTTTATTGGTTCCATTCCCCGCGCAATTTTTTATTGCTTTTTGGGGGTACAACTCCTCGATGGTAGACCAGCAGAAGCTATTGAACACTTATCACAAACAGAATTTGAAGCAGCAGCAAATCAATTTAACACCATATTTTTTGTTATCTTTGGGGTGCTAGTATTGATGCTAATAATAAGTTCAATTCTCACATCTAGAATTAAAGACGAAGAAATGCAGAGAAAGATTTGAGACAAAGAATTTAACTTGCTTTCCCCTTTTTCAGTTTTTATTTACATTAAATATATCTAACAAAATACTTCCTAATTTTGAAGGTCTACCACAGAATACCTCTTTTCTTGTCACTTATTTTAATACCCTTCATTAAGGTCTACAATATTTTTTGGTTCTTTTCCTTTCATGTATCTTGCAACATTTCTAACTATTTCTTTTGTATTCTCGAACCAGGGCATGTCCGATACCCATGCTCTATGAGCTGTCATTACAATGTTATCTAGCTCATCGAAAGGGTATTCTGAAGGATAGCAAGGGACAGGTTCTTTTTTTCCACTTGCTCTACTTTTAGGATAATTATACCACACATCAATTCCCGCCCCAGCAATTCTTTTTTCTTTTAAAGCCTCATATAAGGCCTTTTCATTTATTGTTGCTCCTCTTCCCACATTAACCACATATGCTGTATCTTTCATTATTTCAAAATCTGCAGTATTAAGAAAATCCCTAGTCTCATCTGTCAAAGGTAAAGTATTGACAATGAAATCAGCATTTTTCAATGCCTTTCTTTTTTGAGTAGAAAGAAATATTTCGACATCCTTCACTTTGCTAGTTGTTTTTTTCACAGCCATGAACTTAACATCAAAAGGCTTACAGAGTTTTTTGATCTCTTGAGCAATCGCTCCATATCCTAAAAACAATACTTTTTTATTATACAATGTAACTGCTTTGTGTTTATACGGATCCCATAGTCCTTTCCTAAACATTTGATCATTAGCCACAATATTTTTAGCTATACTTAACATTAGTACAAAGGCATATTCAGCTATAATATCAGCATGTGAATGATTGTTGCATAAGATAATATTATTTTCTTTATAATAAGCTAAATTATGCCTATCTATTCCTGTAGCGAAGGTTTGATGAAACTTTAGGCTATTCATTTTTTTTAATTGGTCATCAGATAATCTTCCCCCAATTACTATTTCTGTATTTTTGTATGCCCTTTCTTTCTCTTCATCAGTTAAATCATGAAGATAAGATATTTGGGCTTGATCAGGTAAAAACTGTTCAAGTTCTGCTCTCTCTTCTTCAGAGACTTCAAAGGTAAACAATACGCGCATTTTTTATTCGCCAAGAAGAAATAGAGTAATCATTTATAATATTAATCTTCAAACAAATATTAAGAATTACCAATTACAACCTTTTAGTGTAATATCTCACCCAATAGACAGCGATAATTCGAAATTGTAGAAAAGATTTATATGATTCCTTAAAAGGATACAATTATGATTGGTAGACTTCATAAAGAAAACTTTTCTAAAAGATTGCTTTCTATTGATATAATAAGAGGATTAGCCATTATAGGAATCTTATTTTTTCATCCTCTAGTTTATGGGGTGTGGCATACTGAAGCAAATGCTCTGTCTATTATTCATCCTTTTGTAGTGGTGGCTTTTTTTCCTATAATTGTCTTGCTTACGTGGGGTGGTGGCTTTTTATTAATCAGTGGTGTGGTAAATAGTTACAATATTTATCTACGATTGAAAAGAGGATTAACATTTAAAGATGCTAGCTTACCAGTTATTCTTAATAGTGCTTTCTTGTTACTCATCTCACCAATTAGAGGGGTCATATTTCATAGAACGCAACCAGCAGTTTTTACTGATGGACATCAATATACGTTTATGAGTAGTCTGATTGAAAGAGGAGAGCTTATTTTACCTGATGCTGAATTGTTTTTCAAAGCAGGGGGTATTCTACATTCTATAGCTTTTGGAGGTTTTCTATCAGTAATTCTTCTCTATTTCTTATTTAAAAACGAAGGTATCGATAAAATCAAAAGAAACAGTATCGTTTTACTAATAGTAGCTTTTCTGTGGATGTCAATTTATCAACCTATTTCTAATTTAATTGGTCCCTATGGAAATACTTTTTACGCAATGGGGGGTGCATATAGATTTCTTACACTTCTTATCCATATGTTCTTTGGACAACAATTGTCTTTCTTCCCCATGGGGATCTATACCGTTTTTGGTATGATCGCAGGATACATGATTGCTTGTAAAATAGAATTCAAATGGATTAAACGATATGGATATGGGCTAGGAAGTCTTTTTCTACTAAGCTTTTTCATTCATATTATTATAGATATTATTATTGATTTCCCTTTAATGAACTTATTAAGTTACTTGACCTATCCCTTAGAGCTACTATTTTTCAGTCTTGGTTGCATGTTATTATTCTTTCCTGGTTTGGTTAAAAAGATTGAATATGCTTCACAAGAAGAAAAAATACGGATCGCAAAAAGAAGTTTATTCATACGCAGATTTGGTGTAGCGACATTAACGCTGTATATCATTGAAGGCACACTTAATACTGTTTTGTCTTCAATTTTTCATAAAATATTTGGTCAGCTTAACAATTTTAACCAACCAAATGCTTTCATGACCAATGTCCCAGCTATACTACTGTTTGTTCTTACATATATCGTTTTTTGGTTCATTTTTGTTTATTTCTGGTCAAAGATTGGATATAAGTTTGGCTTCGAACACTTAGGTATTGTTCTAACAAAGCCTTTTAGAAAAGAAAAGACCAATAGGCTTAATCTATACATCCCTGATCATAAACAAAAAAACATTACACCAAATATCGAAGATGAACAATGAAAATGATAAGAGTATAAATGTACTTTTTCTTTTCTCATTTTTTCTCAGTTTCATCATTTAGAAATACAAAATATGAAAAGTTCAGTAACCTAAGAAAAAAGATGTTGAAAGAAAAGAAACCTTAAAATGGCATATATGAAAGGTTTAACTACCCATGTCTTATATTCAAATCCAGCCTTGTAAAAACACAAAGGGTTTTAGTGCTTTACCAGCAGAAAAAATGGATCTTGACCTCGAAGAAGTTAGTAAGGCAATTCAAGCAAGTAGTGAATTTAAAGATTTCAAATTACTAAGATTTACAAAAGTCGTCGTGATTTTTTATAATGAAAATCTTGACTATAAACTTTCAATATTCCCTTCTGGAAAGGTTCTTATAAAGGGTATTGCAGAGCAAGAAGAATTCAAGGCGTATTTGGATAATTTTAGAAAGATGATACTAAAATGACAAAAAAATGTGTAAGATAAGATGAAAGGAACAATAATCTTATACACTATCTTCAACTGACGATATTTGATCATTTTTTTTGAAATTGCTGATCAAAGAAAAGATGAATAGAATAATTCCCATTACTGGCATTAATAGAAATAGTATAGTCGCAAAAAACAGTGTAAAGACACTTGTAAATGCATGTAGAATTGATAAAAGACAGATAGTTATCCAAGAAATAATTAGAATTAAGTAGTTGAAAGTTTTTTTCTCTTGACTGATTTCAATGGAATGTTCTTTTTCTTCATTGCTTAAATTAAAATCTTTTTCATTTGGGGAAGTTAATTTCAAAAGGACAAAAAACAGAACGAAGGAAAGTACATATAAAGTTACTCCCCACACATTAGGTCTTGCTAAATGTGTGTCTAGCAACAACCACATTGGGATATACAATGCTATAATCATATATGCAACTAATGTACTAAATCCTTTTTGTTTAAGTTCTAGTTGCCTGATATCGAACTGGTAATCCTTTTTTTTGCAAACAAAAAGAGTTATTGATATAACTACAGCGGATCCAATTATTGCTATAAAGACAGCAAAGAAGTCAAATCCTAAACTTAATGATAGAAATATTGAACCCATAATTGTTAATGATGCAAAAATAAACATATTACGTTTTGTTTTTTTCAACCAGTTTAAATGTGAAATAAAAATACCTTGTATATCACTTCTCGTATTAATTGACAAAAATTCATATATCAAAATAGGTAAAATAAAAGCGAAGATCGGATGCCAGAAAAAAATAAGGGTCAAATATTCCAAAATAGCTATACCTCCAGTCCCTCCAATTGATCCAAAAATAGGACCTTCTTCACCCGGATACCCAAACCACAGTACGCGGGTTAACAAACCCTCATATAGTCCAAATAGAGCTCCAAACCAATACAATTGCCCAAGACTTGTTCTTTTTGTTTTAATAGCTATATTAAGATAGAAAAGTGCATGAGTAAGATAGACAGGGAAAGTCACTAACCACCCCCAAGGTTCAAGAAACCAAAAAGGAGAAGATCCAGAATAAACTTCAGCAAAAAAGGTACTTAATAAACCTAACAGAAAGATGTTACTGATTTTATGAAACAGAGAGGGTTTGGATTCTTTTTCCATAATTAACGCAACTTAATGATTTAGGATAGTATTTAAAGATAATCAAATAATAACTAAAACAAAAAGACGATTATTAGCATAACTTTGAATGAGTCTTCACATAATCATGTATTTCATTCGTGATTATTGTTCTATCTTTAGTTTTATTTGAAATTTTAACAATAAATTGCAGAAGATTATCCGGATCTAGATCATGGTAATCCACAAGAGCATTTCTAAAATGTTTAATGAGATTTTCTATAATTAACTCTTCATGTGGTAGCATAGAGATAGTTTTTAGGCAGTGAAAAAGATTACTTGAATGTATGTTTCTATAGATTATTAATTCCGTGTACGTTTCTATTATCCTTTCTAATACACCCATATCTTGAGTAACACTTAAAATATGCAAATAATTCTCTAAATACTCATAGGTGACGCAATTTGGACAACGATTTATCATTTCTTCCAGCATACTAAACGCTCGTATTACGAGTAAAGTTGATCGCATGTTTGTTCCTATCTCTAAAATTAACTCAAATATTTTTTTCAAATTAGGATGTGAATCTTTCTCACTAGCTAATTTTTCCATTAATTGTAATGAAGAAAAGCATATATCATCATTTGTTGATTTCTTAATAATCTCTCGAATATTTCTCAATGTAAAATCCCTTTTTTCTCCTTTCAAGTTAGAAGAAAATGAAATAAAAATTTCTGTTGCCCTCAATCTGATAGATTTTGGTTGATGGGACTTCAATATATCGATAATACATTCATAAAATTCTTCAGTTAAATTATCTGTCACTATTAATGATTCAAGGGCTTTTAATCCCAGTTTTCTTAATTGTTCTTCATAGGTGGCACGTAAAATACCTATAATTAAATCACTTAAAAACGTTATATAGCTTGTTGACGATAGAACTATATCTGGATAGGCTTTTAATGCCATAGTTCTAATCTTCTGATCATAAGAGAATGTCATCAACTTTTGTATGTCATTTGTGTATCTACTTAAATTTATTAAAGTGTGGCCTTTTAGTATCGTTTCCTCTAAACATTTTATTCCTGCTACCCTTATTTTTGCTGTTGAACTTGAGTTCATTATCATTAAAAATGATTCAGCGACACCAAAATATGCGTTATACTTGTCAATATTGGTGATTATGTTATTCAAGCTAGCAATGATTTCTGCCCTCTCATCTTCATCACTTGAAACATCCAAAACTTCAATAAGAGTTAAAGCAACATCACGTCCCAAGTCTACATCGTCAATTGGTAACATCAATAAGGAATTTAACAATGAGCGTACAATTTGCTGTTTAGGTAAAAACCGATCTTTTTCAATACTGTCGAATAATTTGTCAATTTCAGGAAATTCTTTCCATCTATACTTTCTTTTATGCATTCCTGTACGAATGACCTTAATCTTCTTGGTTGGGTCATAAAGCTTATTATTTAATGCAGTAGAGGGCTTTTCTTTTTCATCATCTTCACTATCTATCTCATCTTCGTCTTCACTTCCATCTATTGCGTGAACTTCATTGAGTTCTTCTGGTTGTGATGTGGTTAAGAAGGATGCCACTGCTTTTGATGCAGCTTCCTTTACTCTTGGATTGGGATCATTTAATTGTGCTTGTAAAAGCGCTTCTAGACTTTCACTTGAGTCAATATGACTGAGCAATTCAGCAGCTCTAATCCTCATTTTAGGCGACTTTTCTTTCTTTAGTTGGTCGATTAATTTTCTTACTTCGGATTTGTCTGAATCACTCATTTGTCTGAATCACTCTAATTATCAAAAGATAACATCAATTAATAACTTTTCTTTATTCCTAATTAATATATGAGATTGAATTATCCCCTTTTAATAATTTTAAATGCTCAACACTAATCAATTATTTTAGAATGAACAATTTCAAAAAGGTAAAACATAAACCTTAAAATCATTGGATAATAAATATATCCATGTCATTCCCCCTTTTAAGGATTAATCTAACAAATAAAACAATCAAGAAGGAAAATATTCCTCCAAAAATAAATGATCAATATCTTGGTGGAACAGGATTTATTGCTTATTACTTAAATAAAGAAATTCCCCCTAAAATTGATCCTCTCAGTTCTAAAAACAAAATAATCGTAGCGGCTGGCCCACTTCAAGGTACAGTCATCCCCATATCAGGTAGATATGCTATGGGAGCTAAAAGCCCACTCACTGGCCTTTTTTTAGATTGTAATGTAGGAGGTTTTGTGGGACCCGAATTAAGAAAAGCCGGATATTCATTAATCATTATTGAAGGTAAAGCAGAAACTCCCGTATATGTTTCTATTACCGATGATCATATTGAAATTAAAGAAGCCACTCATTTATGGGGGTTAACTACAGGCAAAACTGAAAATAAAATAAGAGAAACCGAACACCAAAAAGACATGCGTGTCATTTCTATTGGTCCTGCTGGTGAAAATTTAGTCAAAATAGCTTGTACCACTTCTGATTCTTTTCGAAATGCGGGAAGAGGGGGATTAGGAGCTGTTTGGGGTTCTAAGAATCTTAAAGCTATAGCAATTAAAGGAACCAAAGAGATTAAAATAGGTAATGAAGAAAAAATAGAATCGATTAGAAAAGAAATCACACAAAGAACAATGAAAGCTAAAAAAAGTGGACATTTACTACACCAACATGGTACATCATGGTTAGTTGATGTGGCTAATCAACTATCTCAATTTCCTACACGTAACTTTCAATCAGGTGAATTTGAGGGGAAAGAACAAATTAACCATGAAACACTTAAAGAAAAATATTCCTTTAAGAAAAAGCCTTGTGCCAGATGTCCTATAGCATGTTCTGAAGTTCTCGATGCTTCATCTTTTGAATGGACAGATTATGAATATATAGCCAAACCGGAATATGAAACCTTAGGTATGCTTGGAGGCAATTGTGGCATAAATGATAGCAACACAATTGTACATGCCAATTTTATTGCCAATGAATTAGGATTAGATACCATAAGTACTGGTAGTGCCATAGCCCTTACGATGGAAGCTGTTGAGAAAGGTTATTTGAAAGATCCAAAATACAAAGATATTACCTTTGGCAATAAAGAAAAAATTATAGACTTAATTAATAAAATTGCCAAACGAGAAGATATTGGTGATTTATTAGCTGAAGGGGCATTGGCAGCAGCTAAAAAATGGAATTGTGAGCAACTAGCAATTGTATCCAAAGGTTTAGACTTTGCAGCTTGGGACCCACGCGGTAAAAAAGGACTCGGTTTAAGCTATGCAACAGCTGCTGTTGGAGCCAGTCATCTTCGAGGATGGCCAAGTACAAATGAAATTCCTGATTCTTCTGCTCTTCCAGTAATTGATTCACTGATAACAGAACAAGACTTGAAAACTATCAAAGATTCATTGACAATTTGCCATTTTACACATAGTATCACACCTAAACTTACTTTAGAAGATTGCACAAATATTATTTCTGCCTTATGGGATCGCCAGGTAGAAATGAACGAAGTAATAGATATAGCTAGAAGAATTTGGATAGCAAAAAGAATGTTCAATGTAAAAGAATTTGAACCAAAGAAGCCTAGAGAATTTGATGTTCTACCCCATAGGTTCATGAAAGAAGCAATTCCTAGTGGGAGAGCAAAAGGGTGCACAGCGTTTGTTAATGAACAAGATTTCATCAAATCCCTTGATACATTATACGAAAAAAGAGGAATCAATCAAGATGGAACACCAAAGAAAGAAGAGATAAACAGACTAGAAATTGATCTTTAATCTGTTCAAAATTATTTTTCAAACTACAATCGACTATAGTCTCAATCTGTTATTTGTTTTTTTTGTATTTCATAACTTTTTTCAGCAAAGTTTGTACAAAATATCAATCATAATCAGAGGAATGTAATGAAATTTTATTCTTTAAACATACACTAAATAAACAAAAAGAAAATTAACGAAGAAATAAAACAAAGGAAGATAGAAATGAATCTATTTTTCTATCTATCCATTAAGTTTTCAACTGAAAGCTCACTCAAGAAACCATGACGCGCTTGATCGCTTAAATGGGATTGAGCAGTAAAATCACTATCAAATGTTTCTGATATGTCCTTAATTTCTTTTGTCTTCACTTTGCGTTTCTTTTTTTCATACAAGAATGCGATCGCGCCTATTTTTCCCTTATATTCTGCAAGAATGTCCCCAATCATATTGGTTGCTTCTTGAGCCATTTTATCTTTCCCAAATTCTCTTAAATCAATAAGATAATACAATTCTTTTTGTGCATTGTCAAATTGTTCTTCTAAAAGCCGTTTAAGTTCGTCTAGTTCGCTCTCATTAATTTTTTCAAATTCGACTCGAATTTGGTTGGATTGCATATAAGTAGTATGGATTGTCATTAATCATCCTCTAATGACTATTACAAAATAGACATTTAAAAAAGATTTGATTGCTTCATTATTCACTTAAATCCGTATAATATAGCAGCAGTACTATAATATTCATGATACAGCATATATAATTACGTATTTATTTATTAAAAATCTTTATCATCACCAATATCCCGTGTGGTTTAAATGAAGAAAAAAAAATGGTTGGTTATGAAAGAGAAAAAAAAACTGGAAACAGAACAATCTCAAGTAGAAAAAAAAGATCAACCAGTCGGACGCTTAGGAAAGTTTGTTCTTGTAAGTATTGGCGGATTAGTGATCAATCAAATAATTATTTTCGTGTGTATAACCTTATTGGATCTTTTCTATGCTACAGATCTTCTGTTCACTTTTTGGCTTTTAAAAGTTGAAAAACCATTGGTTGCAGCTTTTATTGCTATCATCTTTGTTACCACATATAATTATACGATTAACAAGTTTTGGACTTTTAAACAGAAAGAAAAAAGAGTAGAGTTTAACATCTACACTCAGTTCATTAAATTTGCTCTAGTTGGGGCTTCAGGTACTTTAGTTAATTTGGGGTTAGTATATAGTTTATACACGTTACTGAAATGGAATAAATATATAGCAACAGCCTTGGCTTTTATAGCTTCGGTCATTAATAATTTTATCTGGGATGATCGTTGGACATTTAATCCTAAATACGCTAAAAAAAAGAGAAATTAAAAAGGTAGTAATCAAGAATACGATACACATTTGCATTTTAGGTCAATTGTATGTCAAAATATCTCAGATAAATTCAAATTCGATGATTTTTTGTTGTTCTAAGTGGAAAGGGAAGGGTTCAGGTAAATGTTCAATCTTTTCTCTCCAATCAAATTTTTCTGTTAGCCAAGTATTAAAATCGATTACATTGAAAGGTTTATCAAATCTCAACGGTTTTTCAATTTCACCATTTTCGAGTTTCTTATTTAATTGCTCCCTAAATTGTAGATAGTAATTTTCTTTTTTTTCATTAATAATACCCATATCTTTTGCATCATTAAACTTCGAGTCAGCCTTAATGAGATAATTTTCTGCTTTAATGGGTTCATCCATGAAAAGATATAACACTGCAATTAAAGAATAACAATAGATAGGTACAAAGATATTATTGAAAAGGATCTCATAAGTTTCTCCTGCTCTTTCGTAATATGCAATGGATCGTTTGAGTTTCTTTTCTCCTCCTACTTTATACCATTTTAATAGCCAATAGCGCCCTACTATTAATGAAAGTTTAGGATCACCTAGATCTAATCTTCTTACTTTAATCAATTCTTCCATTTCTTCAACATTATCAATCAGACCATATATATAACCAGCAAAAGAAATTTTAGAGAATTTGCTAATTAGCTCTGAGTATATACCTATCGAAGAGTGATCTCCTTTATTTAACAATTCATCTACATAAAACTTAATTTCATGGAGTATCTCTTCAATTTCGTATTTTAGAGCTGATATCGTCAAGGATTCTTTATCGGTTTTTCTGTCACCTACAAAAATACTATTTCTATAATGAGAAGTTACATATTGATTAAGCACTTGATAGAACCTTGTTTCTAATAAAAGTGTTTTCTGTTGGAAATAATACATACGTATCATGTCTTTATGTTGTTGATCTTGCATCAATTTTTCTAATTCTTGCAATGATTTTGATAATTCTAAATATGATTGGTTGAGATAGATATCTATATCTTCGTTCAGATAGCGTGCTTTTAGCTGATATAGTTGACTGTAAAGTGAAAGTATAGATGATTGTGAGATTTTGATAGTTAGCTCCTCATTAGATTTAATATTTTCTTTTAGGAGGAGATCCATCGATTTTAAAGCTTTATCTAGTGTTTCTTGGAACAGATCTAACCAGCTGATAAAATCCGCTCTTTTCAAGAAAGGCACTGTAAAAAGGAAGTTATAGATTGACAATACAGTCATTTGTACAAAGTTTGTTGCTGACTTAATGACATTAATTCTATCTTTTGGATCTTCAAGAAACCGCAATACTGAGGCAAATTGTATGTAATTCACTAAGAACATTAGATGTTTCTTATCCTTATTTAGACAATCTTGTAATGTATTTATATCAGGTAGTTTTCCATATCTGATTGTTCCTTGTAAACATGCTTCCAATGTATAATAAGGATTTAAACCCTTTAAGTGCGCATATAGATTAGCAAAAACGGATAAGGCCGGATATCTCAATATCTGTGAGGAACATTGTTCAATTGTTTCCCATATTTTTCTGATTGCCCTTGTGAGAAAATCAAAAAATTCTTTCTTAAACAATCCTCCACTAGTACGTTGAGCAATAGGGATTTTAGTTTTAAAGAGGGCGACTTGACTTGTAAAATCATTAAGGTGAGTTGTTCTATCTTGCAATCGTAAACAAATTTCATCGATAGCTTTGTCCAAATAATCTATCTTCTCTTTTGGGGAGAAAGAATCAAATTGTTTTAGCTCAGAGATATAATCAAACATAGATAAAGTATAGTTGTAAAAGATATTGATAAGTTTTTAACTCGTGACAATTTTTCTGTTAAATAAAAATCTAGGAAGGAAGAATATCCAAATGAATTTGGGTATGTTTTATATCTACAGCTATTGGTTTTGGTCAGTTTGATTGGTTTTTTTCGGTTTGATTCTTATTATCTTTTTCTTCGGTTTCTTCTTTCTTTTCTTTCTTTTCTGTTTGTTTCTTCTTTTTTTCTGTTATTGAGTTATAAATTGATTCCAACTCTCTTTCATTCCTTATTATTGGACTTGTTATCGTCTGATGAGGTACATCCAATCCAAACCTTAGATGGTTTTTATCAGAGAGATTGTCTGATTCTTTTTCCAAGTATTCATCATCCATTTTTTCTTCTGATCGTTTGATTTTCCTATATCGAAGGAAAACAAAAACAAGGTAAATTAATACACCTATTATTGCTATATACACCATACTACCCATGGTAGGCAATAAAAAGATACCAATAACAATAACAAACAATGTAAGACAAGCCATTCTAGTCAAATATTGTTGCGCCATAGAATAGTTAGATGACATTGAGAAAATAACAAATCTTAGCTTTTTAAGGATAATGAAATAATAGTCTATCATTTATGTTTCAGTTACCATTCACACTCAGATATGACGGAAGATCCACGACATTCTGCGTGCACAATTACCCAGTAGTCAAGAAAAAAAGAATATAAAACTAATATGGTATTTCAAGACTTCCCCTTGTTAAAAATGTTATATTTTTGCTCCGCAATTCTCACAGAACTTACCTTTTTGAGCAGGAAGCTTAGCCCCACAAGTCTCACAATACATAGCAATATGACCTGAAGATATATCCATAGTTTCTTCAGCTTCTCTTTTATTGATTGCGTCTATATCTATTTTAGTATCTGCATAGGGGCGATTTTTTCCTTCTATTGTTTCGTATACAGTTTCTAATTCTTGATCATCTTTGGATTTAGGAGAATTTCGTTGCTTATAAAAAGTAGGTTGTCCTAATCCGTTTGGATATTGCTTATTTGCAGGATTTAATCTGACATTTCCTTGCATCTGACCTGCCATCATGGCTTCTTCAGCTTTTTTGATTTTTCTGTATCTAAAAATCATGAAACCAATATAGATAACCATGCCCAGTAAATAAACAAGCCCAAAAGAGTCCATACCAGGAAAGAAAATCACACCTAGTATTACCATGAAAATGATTGAAGATATAATTCTATTTCTATAGCTTCGTGAGATACTTGGTCTAGACATTAATTTACATAAAATTGGCGCACTTAAAAACCTACGGAAATGAAGAAAAAATACAAATATGTTAATCTAACTAATGAAGTGTAGTTATATGCTCCATCTTTTTATTAAACTTATTTTATTTTATTTTATTTTATTGATATCTTATTGATAACTCTTCATCCCTTAATAGACTGATCAGCTCTTTTAGTCCAAAAGGTATACAGATTAGGGATATTAAACCCCATAATGCCCAAAGAAATGGTATTCTGACATAATCTATTAGTAACAATGAACAACCTATTCCAACAATAAGCGGAATCAATACTATAGTATGTGCCCCAATAGGTAGAGTGGATCTTTTAGTGATCATATAGGTGTAAATTAACAAAAAAATATGTGAGCTTATAGAACCCAACAAAATCCCTATTGCAAAACCATTTATCCCATAAGTTGGAACTAATAGGATCCATAAAACAACAGTAACAAGAAAATAAACAAAATAGTTTAATGGATTAATTTTAACATGTTTTTCGCTTGAAGATATATATGAACGAGAAGGGCTCATTATCAAACGATTGACTTCTAAAGCAAATGCATACACAACGACAAGCCAATAGGTTGTTGTATTATACTTATCCAGAGTTATAAAATCTATAACGTGAGGGTATCTGTAAATAAAAAGAACAAATATTCCAAACAAAGGTAAAATAGTCAAAGTTAATATCCAATTGAATTGATTAGTAACTTTTCTTGCTAATTCTTTGCGATGTTCTAATAAATTGCTAATTCTTGAAAGTAATAATGAGGCTAAAGAAACAGCTATTAAATGAATAGGTGTAGCAGCAGCTTGCCAAAACCCTAGTACACCGACTTCAAAACCATCTAAATATAAATTAGAGATAATTATCTGTATTTGGGAGGTACCCATACCAAAAATTGCTCCTATACCAATGAAGAAGGAAAAACGAATGATGCTTTGGTTCAATGATCCCTTTAGATATGTTAAATTATGAGGTTTTAATGTGTTTTTTATTTTTCTTATGTTGATTTTATTAACATTAAACACCAGAATAATTACAGCTAATAAATTGAACACTATAATTGGTACTACAAGCAAGAACAATGTTAGTTTTGAAGGAATAAAATCATAATATCCTATTAACACAGCTAATACAGAGAGTATAACAAATGCAATAAATGTAACACTTTCTATCACAAATAACTCTTTGAAGCGTTCTTGTCCTTGCATAGACTTTCTAGCTAAGAAATGAAAGACATTAACAACCAGATACAAAATAATTGCTACTATCGCCAAAAAGTTTAACTTAAATACCAAAGCCCCTAAGATAGCGAATAAAACAACTATACCTAAAAGATAGATTGTACTTAGTTTAAAACCTATCAATTCTATCTTTCTAATATCATCTACTGAATTAGCAGCTATGAAACGATTTACAGCTGGAGCTATTCCGTTAGCGATAGGGATGCTCAATAAAGTTACCCAACTGAAAATGGTTGAGAATTCTCCCATTAAAACAGGATCAAAAACTAAACCAACAACCAACCTATATGCTGTATTTACTAAACCCAACATAAAAAAAACTTGTAACAAATATAGAAAGTTATTAGCAATCTTAGTTTTTGTCATCCTTATTTCTAACCTCTAATCAAACCAAAACTGACTACGTAACTATTTAAAGGTGTTTATGAACAATCTATTACTTTCGAGAGACTTTCCAACTCTAGCATAGAAGACTTTTAGACCTCTGTATTAACGAGAAACTATTTAAAGTTTGTAACATCACTAAAAATGACCGATGAATCAACATAGCAACCACAACCATCCTACTCTACAATCAATTGCTCAATGGGGACCCATCATTCTTGTTTTAATATTTAGCGGTATAACATATGGCGTACAGAGAACCTCTTTAGCATTAATACCTAGTGGTACAACTTATACTATTTTTACTGGAACAAATCTCACTCTCAAAGATATACTTGTGTTCATTCAGATCGCTGCTATTTTAGTTTCTTTTGGTTTTTTCAAAGTCTTGGGTGGCTTTTTTAGTAGTAAAATTTGTTTAAAATATACCCGAAAAATAGCCTTACGAATTGCCACAATTTTACTCTTAATAGGCTCTATCGGTATGATATTTACCCAATACTTGTGGCTAATGATTATCGCAAATGGATTTATAGGCGGAGGATTGGGTATGATACTCTCAATTTGTATGGTAGCTTTGCCTGAAATAGCTGGTAATAAAAGCGGAGCGTTTTCCGTTGGTATTATGGGTTTTTCAATGTATTTTGGTTCAAGTATTGGTTCATTTATAGCGGGTCTTATTGCGAATCAGTTGGGATTTGGTCCAACCTTTATTTTTGCTTTAGTTATGGCAGGTATTGCAATTACCATTGAAACATTTTTAATCAAGAACATAGAAACAAAGAGTAATGTTAAAGGTAAAAGAGAAGAAGTCTTGCTTGATTCTTCTAAAGTTGAACATGAATGGACAGTGTCAAATATTTTTAAAACCCCTACACTCCCATTAACTTATCTAGGAGTGCATTTTTCACGGATTAAAGATAGTCTTTTGGTATTACTTTTTCCTGTACTTCTATTTATTGTGTATGATTTCAATGCCCTCCAAATAGGTACAGCCACTTCAGTTTTTTCTATGGTTTGGTCTCTTTCCATGCCTTTAACTGGAAAATTCAGTGATACAATTGGAAGAAAGAAACCTATATTTGTTGGTCTTTTCTTAGATGGTCTGGGGATCTTATTCATGAGCCTCACATCATCTTTTGGTTTAATTATTTTTTCTTCATTTCTAGCTGGGCTCGGAACAGCATTCTACTACCCATCATTTCATTCCATTACCAAAGATGTTGTACCAATCGTTAAACAAGGGCAAGCTATAAGTATTTATCGAGTCGCTTTAGATTCTGGTTATATAATGGGACCATTTATCATAGTTCTTTTAATAATTCTTGGAGGAAGGTGGAATGCTTTAGGTACAATATTTTCTACTGGTGGTATACTTAAATTGCCATTTTTAGTTATTGGAATTTCATTAATCATAATTGGTTTTCTTTATCTATCTATGGCAACAGAAACAAAGCCCGGGTGGGTACAAACCGAATTTACGCTTAAACACGCTTCGACGATTGAATCAATCTTCCATGATATTAACGAAGCAATAACAGCATACATAAACGAGGATACCGAACATTTTAACACTAAAATTAAAACAGCCAAAGAAAAGGAAAACAAGGCAGATCAACTAGTAAAACAAATCCTCGATGCAATGTATAATAGAGTAAGACCAGCTCCTGATGATTATCAGTTTTATAGGCTTGCTGAGGCTTTGGACTCATCAGTAACATATCTTTTCAAAGCAGTAAGAAAATTAGAATTAATTCAACCAAGCAATTTGACAGAAGTCTATAAGGATTACTTGAAAGAAGAATTAGGTATGCTCGTTGAAATCGTACATAGAACAAACGAAGCACTTGAAGTCACGATCATACAGCCAATGATGAACCATCCCATATATTATGCAATAAGTAAATTAGAAAAAAGCTTAGATATCCACAAGCAAGAAACATTAAAAAAATTCGTTCCTGTTAAACACGACAATCCTGTGCAATCATTATTACTTATACAAATAATATCGAGATTAGAGGAAGTAGCTAATAATCTTGAATATGCCTCAAAAGTTATGCGGATTCTTGGCATGAAACATTCAGTAGCCTAAGAAAAAAGATGAAAAAATGGAAAGCACTATTAGACTGA
>CAZHRF010000025.1:38456-44206 GCA_964534625.1 uncultured archaeon
TGAGTAGAATATTATTTCTTTTTCCTATTTTAATTGTATTCCATTCAACAATAAACTATTTAAGATAAAAATTTCTATCATGATTTACCTATGACCCATGAAACCAAAATCAAACATCCACTTCTCCAATCAATTTCTCAATGGGGACCGATTATCCTTATTCTCCTCTTATCAGGTATCACCTATGGTGTTCAACGTACATCTCTGTCTTTAATACCTGGAGATTTAACCTATTTACAATTAAATGGTACTGATATAAGGTTGCAAGACATGCTTATTTTTATACAAATTTCAACCACACTAGCTTCTTTTGGTATATTTAAAGGTTTTAGCGGGTATATTAGTAATAAGATCAGCCAACGATATCAACGTAAAATGACTATTAGGATAGGATTGGGGTTGCTATTTTTTGGGTCGATAGGTATGGTTTTTACTGAATATCTTTGGGTTTTACCTTTAGGCAATGCTTTAATTGGCGCTGGTTTAGGTTTAATTTTTACTATTTCCATGACTACTCTAAGTGAGTTAGCAGGGACGACTCGTGGTGCTTTTTCAATCGGTTCTATGGAATTTTCTGTCTATTTAGGTTCTAGTATTGGTTCATTTTTAGCTGGTTTAATAGCCAATAATTTAGGATTTGGGTCTTCATTTATTTTCGCCCTTCTTATGGCTACTTCTGCTATTGTGATAGGATCAGTTTTTATTAAAAATATTGAAACCGAAGATAATATTAAAGGTAAAAGAGAAGAAGTCTTACTTGATTCTTCTAAAGTTGAACATGAATGGACACTGTCGAATATCTTTAAGACGCCGACACTGCTTACTAGTTATATAGGAGCTCATCTTTCAAGGATTAAAGATAGCCTTCTTGTGCTTATTTTTCCTGTTCTTTTGTATACTGTGTATAATTTTAGAGCAGTTGAAGTAGGTATAGCCACTTCTGTTTTTACTCTGGCGTGGTCTCTTTCCATGCCTTTAACTGGACGGATAAGTGATAAAACAGGTAGAAAAACGCCCATATTTATTGGCTTGGTTTTAGAAGGACTAGGGATAATTTTAATAAGTTTTACTTCTTCTTTTGGTTTAATAGTTATCTTTGCTTTTATTGCAGGAGTGGGTACTTCTTTTTACTACCCTGTTTTCCCTTCTATCGCTAAAGATGTAGCTCCAATTATCAAAAGTGAACAAGTTATTGGGATCTATCGTGCTGCCTTAGATTCAGGATACTTTACCGGACCCATTTTGATTTTACTGTTGATGCTCATTGGTGGTAGATGGAGACCAATTCTTACTGTTTTTCCAGAAGGAGCAATGCTCAAACTACCATTTCTTGTGATAGGAATCTTATTAATATTCTTAGCTTTCTTGTTTTTGTTTTTAGCTATCGAAACTCGCCCAGGTTGGGTACAAACAGGTTATACACTAAGCCATGCAGATAAAGTGAAAATAGCATTCATTGAGATAAGAGCGAGTATTATAGCTTATTTAGATAATGATATGGAAACTTTTGCTACAAAACTAAAAATAGCTAAAAAAAGAGAAAGAGAAGCAGATGACTTAGTATTAACAATCAGCAATGTAATGTATAGTAGTGCTAGATCTGCACCTGATGATTACCAGTTTTATAAAATAGCTGATACATTAGATTCATCTATTGGATATCTTTTGAGATCAGTTAGAAAACTCCAATTAATTCCCCTAACAAATCTTCCTGAAATGTATAAGAAATATCTGATCGACGAACTCGATTTACTGGTAGGCATGATGGAAAAAACCTATGAGGCGCTTGAAGTCATAATAATTCAGCCTATGATGAGTCATCCGATTTTCCAAATTATACACCACTATGAGCACAAATTGGATAATCTCGCTCAAAACACTCTTGAAAATTTTATTCCTCTGTCGCAAGAATGTGATAGTGCAATAGAAGTCTTATTTTTAACAGAAATAATCAGTTACCTTGAAAAAGCAGCAAATATTCTAGAGGACGCAGCTGATATAATGAAAATATTAGGTATGAAACATTCAGTTAAATAAAGAGATGAAAGAGATGAAAAAACATCTTTTTCACAATAAAAATTAACCATGACTTAATTTGTATTTGTGCTTTTTAGTGTGAGTTATTAATATTTAATGGGATTTTAAATATATTTACCAACCAACGATAAAATATGCAGTAGCAAGTCCTATAATACCTCCAAGAAAACCAAATGCTGATAGCCCAAAGATGTGTTTTCTCACTCTTTTCTTCATAAAAGCAAATGTAAGGGCTAAAATAATAATACTAGCAATAGAAAAAATGGCTAAAAACTCAAAAAGGATAGAATAAGTGAATTCAACCATTATAAAACCAATAATCCCACCTAATAAATCCCAAGCAAAGAAGAGAATAATCCGCTCATTCAGTTTGTATGTTTGGTTTTCAACTTTGAATTCTTTAGTAACTATTAAAGCAAATAAGCCAAATAATCCTAAAAATAGTAATAGGGGTCCAAGAAATCCATTCAAAAACCAGATAAAATCATAAACATCATCGGAACAAGTCAAATATGAGTCAGAATGAAAAAAAGCATATTTTCGAATAACGTGAGATGAAAAACGAATTCCGAAACCTAAAATCATTAAAGATTCAAAAAAAATGTGAAAACAATTGATAATTCGATTTTGATATGAAGAAAGATTTTCAATTTGTAACGCTTTTCGAGAGATATAGATACCATAAGGTAAGAGAGTAAACAAAACTAACCAATCAAAGATCTCAATGTTATATAATAAATGAGAACTAGTTGAAGAAACATATAAGATAAGAGCAATTAGCAAACCTATAAGTCCTGCTTCTATGTGCAAAAGAAACTTCTCGCTTACCTCTATTTGCTTTAATAACTTCATCATCCTACTCAAAAGAAAATTTTTGGTGGGATTTTAAAAGTATTCATTACATGTTGAGATTATTGATAGAGTTTAAAGAAATCTATTTAGTTGATTGTTTTTTTTAGCATATACAATTCTTTGGCTATTATATACAAATTACGATGATTTAATCGGGTTTTGTTTATTGCCAATATTTAAATAGGCATATAGGACACCTATATATACAACATAGTTCAATTAGTGATATGTATGCAAGACATGAATAAAGAGAAGAAAGAGCAATTAAAACAGCTTATTAAAGATTTACATGAAAATAAAACGCCTGAGATTCGAGCAAAGTTCAAGAGTTTTTTGGCGAGTCTAACTCCCTCACAAATTGCCCGTGTTGAGGAAGAGTTAATTGATGAGGGAATGGATCCAAGAGAAATTTATTCTATGTGTGATATACATTTGGAGTTGTTCAAGGACGCATTGAAAGACGAAGAAGACATAGCGCCTGTTGGTCATCCAGTTAACATTTTAATGAGCGAGCACAAAAAAATGATAGAGTTCTCTGACGATTTACATGAAGTTATACAAGATTTAAAAAAGGTGAAGGGGTTCCCTTTCGCTGCTAACTTATTAGCAAAAGTTCAGGATATTGTACATCATCTAAAAGAAGCTGAAAAACATTATTTGCGAGAAGAAAATGTTTTATTTCCGTACCTGGAAAAGCATGGGGTAGTTCAGCCACCAAAGATTATGTGGATGGATCATGATCAAATTAGAACGGTAAAAAAAAGGATAGTAGAGTTGGTTGAAGACAGACCTATTACAGACTATAACTTGTTTATTGAAGAATTAGAAAAAGCAACAATATCTTTGGCAGAATTACAAAACAGCCATTTTACTAAAGAAAACAAAATTCTTTTTCCTACTGGCTTACAAGTAATTAATGGAGATGAATGGAATGAAATCCGTAAAGAATTTGATGAAATAGGTTATTGTTGTTTCACTCCTAAAGTTCCTGAAGTTGAAAGTAAACAAGAAAAAGGTTCTAAGAAAGTAAAAACAGAAGATGAGGAGATTGTTTTCGAAACTGGCAGTATGAAACCAGAAATTTTGGAAAGAGTATTAGATTCTCTGCCCATAGATATCACTTTTGTTGATAAACATGATAGAGTGAAATATTTCAGCAATAATAAGGATAGGATATTTGTCAGATCAAAGGCTATTATAGGTAGGACAGTTCAAAATTGTCATCCTCAAAAATCGGTGCATATAGTGAATGAAATAGTTAATGCGTTCAAAGATGGGTCAAAAGATATGGCTGAATTCTGGTTGCCTTTAGGTGAGGTCTTTGCTCATATCCGTTATTATGCTATCCGAGATAAGGACGGAGAATATTTAGGGACATTAGAAGTTAGCCAAGATATAGATCCTATTAAACAAATAGAAGGACAAAAAAGACTTCTAGATTGGGAAGATTGAAGTAGGTGAAAAAATGAAAGGATATAGAATCAAGCTCCTAAAAGATGAATGTATAGCTTGTTCAAATTGTTATATAGAAGATCCTCTCCATTTTGAATCCGATTCAGACGGTTATGCTCAAGTTATAGGAGGAAAAATAGAGCAAGGAGTCTCCTTTAATGAGTTTAAAGATGAGAATATAGCTGATGCCAGAGTGGCTGCTGAGAGTTGTCCAGTAGAGATAATAACAGTTGAGGACAAAGATAGCTAATGACCACCCCTCTATCATTTTCTCTTTCTTTTTATTATTCATGTATCTCCCCAATACCTTTTTATTTAGCAACAAATAGAGGTCACCAATATGCGATTTCCATGTGAATATATAGCATCTGACTTTCTTCCAGGGTTAAGAATCAGAGTAGCATATCTTTTACGTCAAAATGGTCTTTCACAGACACAGATAGCCAAAAAGCTCAGTGTTAAACAACCAGTAATAGTATCTTATTTACAATCCTATCAACAAAGAATAGTTGAAGAAGGAGAGGACAATTATCATTTGGATAATCTTGCAGAGATAATTGCTAAGTATATGTTAGAAGGCAAATCTTTACCGTATATTATGCGTACAGTATGTACTAGATGTAAAAATTTGCGTGTAGATAGTTTTATCTGTTCTAAACACAAAGAGATGATACCTGAACTGAAAAACATCCAACATTGTGATATCTGTTCGGGTTTTAAAGGTAAAGTGTCTTCTACTGATGAACGAACAATAATTCTTAATGAACTAACAAGACTACTCAAAGAAATTCAAACAATAGAAGGACTTGTATATTGGATACCTGAAATAGGGTCACAATTAGCTCATTGTAATGAACAAGCAGAACACCCAGATGATGTGGCAAGTTTTCCTGGAAGGATCATCAAAATTGAAGATGAAGTTGTAGCTGTTAGAGAGCCCTCTTTTGGTGTCTCTACTACCATGTCAAAATTTTTACTATGGATTAGACAATTTCAACCCAAAGTAAAATGGATAATGAGTATAAAGAATAACCAAGAATTAGCAAGTATATTAAACGACCTCCAGATAACCTATGCTGAGACAGAAGAATTGGATAAACAGATGGAAGAAATATTAACTTTTCTAGGAACGATAGAAAAAATAGATAAAATAAAAATCCTCGCAGATAAAGGAAGTCCGGGATACGAGGCGATAGCATATATTTTTGGTGAAAATAGCAAAGAAATAAAAGATATACTACATCAAATATGCGAAAAATCATAGAAAAATACAAAGAGATTGTAGACACGATACATGAAAAAAAGAATGAAAGGAAAAGATTATTCCTTTATTTTTTTGTTCGTTTAAATTTCAGAGATACTAGACCCATAAGGGATAGTGATAAGCTAATAAAGACTATAGACGTGAA
>CAZHRF010000026.1:0-2912 GCA_964534625.1 uncultured archaeon
AACTCCTTTTTCACCCAAGATATCAATCATCTGACGTAAGGTAATACCAGCTATTTCAGCTGCTTTTGCTAATGTAATTTTTTTATTTATAAATTGCGTAATAGCATAATCAATTAATTTCTCTTTCATTCCTATGCTTAGTAGTGAGTGCACCATTGCTTCTTTTTCGATATGAAGCTCTGATACAAGCAAATTGAGTTTTTTTTCTAACTCTTTGGATAGTTTAATTGATATATCAGACACATATAATTATCTGTTACTCATAAATAAAAAGTTTACATTCGTTGGTACCTTACTTGCCTATTTATTTGTGCCTCATTGATAGAACCACTAAGTTCATAATCGAATATCTGTTCTCTATTAAACTGATTAAATCCTTACCTTGTTCACTCTCAATTACACAATGTTTTTTGTTTGATTCCTTCTTTTCATTTATTGTTAATAATCACCCCTCTATATTGCTATATGTATATGTATAAGTATTACTACTGGTTCTACTTGTTGTTCGAATATTTTCTTTTAATCAAGTGAAACTATCCCACTAATCATGATATAATAGGTATTACAGCTACAATTACAGATAATATTGCTGTTGATGCTGTCGACTTATATCATTGTATAGATCAAGGAGAATGGCAAGAGAGTACTATGACTGAAACGGATGATAATGTATATATGGCGGTCATTGGTCTTTTGAAGCTAATATTACTATTGACTATTACATTTATGCTGGAGATACTTCGGGAAATGGAGTGATAAGTGAAATTATTTCCTTCAATATTAACCCAATAGATGACCCTGATAACGATGAGCCTATAGATGAGGATGATGATAAAACTGAACTTACAATTCCCGTATCTTATCACCTCTTTGTTAGTGTAGGTGCTTTAGTTGGATTAACTTTCATAGCAATTAAAAAGAAGACACGCAAACAATAAAGTTCTTAATCAATTTGTAATCTATTCTTTTTTTTTACTTTTTCTCTTTCTTATTTCCTACAATGTTTATAAGTGTATGATACTTTGTTAGTTTTAGGTGTATATCTAATGAAAAAAACAATTATTGTTTTCATTCTGTTAATCCTTTTACTCCCTTTTTCTTTCTTTCTCAATTCTAGTTCTTTTTTAACTAGTGCTGATTCTCCCCCTTTAACTGAGTTAGAATTATTATTGGGTTTAACTGGTGGTATTTCCGCCGACGAGGGTCATAAAATCCAAGACTATCTCTCTGACATAGGTATTGATCTCACCATCACTACTGCTTATTATATCCCTATAATTGATCCTTTATCTCTTTTATCTTCTAGCGATTTAGCTTTAATTAAAATAGATATTTCTAGCCCTGACCCCAAACTTGGTTATTACTTTTTCGAGAATGCTTCTCGTAACTATTTTGGTTTAGACTCTTCTCTCCCTTATGGTAGTGAAAATGAACAATTACTTACTGATGGTCCTGCTATCATGGATTTTGCTGAAAAACAGCAGCACTATTTCACTTGGCAGCAATTATTTATGGATAAAGTCATTCCTATTTTGCCTCTTTATTCTTCTCAGCTTTATGCTTCTTCTTGGTCAAATCTTCATGGTTTCAACTATTCTTGGGGCTTAGCCTCTTCCCTTCCTTACATGTATTTTGATGGTTTCCACCCTGGTCAATCGTCCTCTTCCCATTTTAATACTGCTCTTTTCAGTTGGGTACATTTCGATCCTTTTATGTCTCCTCCTCTTTCTTGGGGATCTGATTCTCTTCTTTCTTTTCTTATGGAACCCATTATCCACTTGGACCCTAATGGCCTTCCCACTCCTCATGGTTTAGTTCATGATTGGGTTCATCTTTCTCCTTCTCATGTTAAATTTACTCTTAGAGAGGGGATCTATTGGAACCCTTCCAATAACATTTCTAGTCGTGATGGTTCTTCCCCTCTTTCTAATGCCTCTTTAATGCCTGGTTTCAATGGACAGGTAAGTACTGGAGATAATCAAGAAGTTACTGCCAAAGACGCTGTATTCACTTTATTAGCTTGGTCAACCAATTTTACTCATTCTGACCCTCTTTTTCAGTGGTTTACTGACATCTATATTGATCCTTCCGACCCCTACTCTTTTCACATTCATCTCCCCTCTAATTCTTCTACTGACACTTCTTCCTCCTTCTCTTTATGGCAATCGATGTCTGTTTTTTTGCTTCCTGATTTCTTCTTGAATGATACTTCTTCTTCTGATGTTTTTTCTACTCCTAGTGGTATTTCTTTTACTGGCTTATATCCAGGTATTACTGACACTTCTCAATGGCAATCTCTCCGTTCTTCTATTTTTGGGTGTGGTAAATACATGCTCGATTATTATCTCCCTCATGACCATGTTTTCTTTCAATCTTCTCCTTATTGGTTCGGTATCGGTGCTATTGATGGTTCTGAACAAGATTTAGCCTTTAAAACCATCAAAATATTAGAATCTAGCAGTGGTGTTTATTTTTTTGATGAATTCATCTCAGGTCTGTTAGATTTTACTCATTTGAGTTCTAATCTTTCTCACCGACCAGAAATACTTGGCAATACTAACTCTTTTCACCTTTATCGCAAGCCCAGTCGTAATATAATTTGTTTAGCTTTCAATTTAAACAGTTCTTTTATTGGTGGTGAAGATAACCATGTGTTTTTAGATGAACCTGGATATGAACAATATACTAAAGCCTTAGCTGGCAGGAAAGCTATTGGTTATGCTATTAACCGGACAGAGATGAAACACGTTGCTCATAAAGACGATTATCTTCTTTGTGACAGTCCTATCCCTCTTACCTATGATTATTGGTACTTTGATGATATTATTAAATATCACCGAAACCTTACTGCTGCTCTAGACTGGTTATCCTTTGCTGGATATGAGGTTGAAAGTCCTAAGCCTGCTTACTTT
>CAZHRF010000026.1:3012-21168 GCA_964534625.1 uncultured archaeon
AGTAAACCTCTATTCTATTTACATAGGACGAATAGGTAAGTCTAAACGAAGTCTATCAATATCCCAATTTTCTTCGCTATTCAATTAAATCAGACAAGTATTACCTTGTTAGTTTGTTTCTATTTTCTACTAGTTCTATTCTATTATTGCAAAGCCCATTACTATTATTCTCTATTTTATTCTCGCTGAGAGTTTAGAATAGTTTTAATATTTGTTTCATGATGTTATATTGGTATTAAATTGAGCAGCAATTTACCTCTTGAAATTGATGATTTAATTGATCGTGAGGAAATCGACCAAGCCATGCTTAAAATTGAAGAATTACGTGCTTGTTTAGACAAAGATGATCCTCTCTGTCTTAAATATCAAATCTTGAAGTGTAAAATGCTTAATGAGAAAGGGAGATATAAAGAGACTATTCTCTGTGCTCAAGAGGTTATTAAATACCACAAAAGTCATGATCCTTCTTTTATTACCATTGATGCCTATCTTGAGATAGGTAAATCTCTTTGGAGATTAGGCAAGTTAGATGAATCTTTGCAGATTATCACTAACGCCCAAAAAATACTCAATGTTTTAACAGTTGAAAAGAACCTTAAAATTGAGCGTGAAGCATATATTTTCAAACTTTTCGGTGTTGTTAACTGGACTCGTGGTAATCTTAATGCTTCTTTGAACTATTCTAGTAAAGCTTTAGAAGGATTTGAAACTGTCGGTAATAAAGAAGAAATTGCCCATGTTATTAACAACTTGGGCGTGGTTTATCAGGATCAAGGAGAGTATGATCTTGCTCTTGAGCATTATGAGAAGAGCCTTAAGATTCGCCAGCAAATTGGGAAAAAAATTGGCATTGCTATTGCACTTAATAATTTGGGTGTTGTTTATCAAGAAAAAGGTCAGCTTGACAAGGCTTTAGATTATTACCAACAGAGTCTTAAGATCCGCCAAGAGTTAGGTAATGAAAACTTTATTTCCACCAGCCTTAACAACATTGGTGAAATTTATCAGCTTAAGGGGCAGATTAATGTCGCTTTAGATTACTATACTCGTAGTTTAGAGTTAAGAGAAAAACTTGGTAACAGTCAACTAATAGCTTTTTCTCTTTTGAGTATTGGCTCTGCTATGCTTGTTCAGGGCAAACTTAATGATGCTTTTGAAAAATTTCAACGTTCTCTAAAATTACTCAAGGAAGTAGGTAATGATATTAATATCTCCGAGAGTCTTTTTCAGTTAGTTCTTCTTGCTGAAGAAAAGAGAGATTACTCTCAGATGCGTGCTTACTACCAAGATCTTGTTTCTATCTACAAAAATAACCGTAATTTACTTATCAAACAAAGATATGAGATTTCACGAGGTGTTTTATTAAAAAATCAGCGTCGGATCAAATTTTTATCTGAAGCTGAACAGATCTTTACTCGTACAATTGAAAATGAACATCTTAGCAATCAGCTTAGAGTTCTCACAATGACTCATCTTTTTGAGCTCTTTCTTTTTGAATTAAGTGTCTTAAATGATCCTGATATCATTCAAGATATTTCTTTTCTTGCCAATCAGCTTCTAGGTATTGCTAAGATCCAGAATTCTCCTTCAATTATTGTTGAGACCTATATTCTCTTAGCCAAATTAGAGTTACTGGAATTGAATGTTCGACGGGCAGAATATTTGTTAAGCCAAGCCAATTATTATGCTGAAGAGATGAGGGCTACTTATTTGGTCACCAAAGTTATTCAAGAACAAGAATTACTCAATTCTCGCAGAGAACTTTGGAACAAATTACGCGAGAGGAGTGCTTCTATTAGAGAACGTTTGGAATTTATTGATTTACAAAAAACTATTAATGTCATCCAGGCTGCCAATCCTACTTTAGCGATGGGTTCTAAACCCCCTCGACTAGATATTGATCAGATTAAAAGTGAAGGTATCACCAGATATCAGATTGAACAAATCTGTAAACTTATTTCCACCATGTTATCCCTTATGAAAAAACAATTATCTAATTATGCCATGGACGCCAAGTTTAGAGAGATAAACACCAAGATTAAAACTCTCAAATTGGGCAAATTTTTTCAATATAATCACAACCGTTATACTCTTCAACTTCTTAAAATCAGAGAATTAGACCACACAAAGCCCGATGATTTATTGGATACATTGGTTTCTTTTTATTCCAAAGTTGAAAAAATAATTATAGACTGTCTTCCTAGCAACTGGCTTTCTTTTCTCTTTGAAGTGTATAAAGAATTACAAAACAAGTATCAAAAGATTACTAAGGATTTTAAATGGTTTATCTTTTTATCTTCCCAGTTACAGCCTTCCACCTTCACTTATGCTTTTCAACAGACTCAAAATATTACTGACGAGAGATTTCTTTTTGAGCAACGTTTAATGGCTCTTTATTCTTTTAAGATGGGTGACCTTGGTGTAGAACCTATTGCTCATATTGGTTCTCCTATTTTAGATGAAACTTCTGTTTACAAGCATGGTACGTTTATCATCACTTCTTTAGGTCTGGGATCTGAATATCACACGGGCTTATTTGGCCCTTTACCTGTAACTGGTGATTCTCGCTACGAAAGCCTTCATTTTGCTATGATTCTTAAAGATATCAAGAATAAAGATCCCCGATTGCAAGAACGTAATTATTCTATTATCTCTGTTATTTATCACAAAAGTCTTTCTAAGATGTTTTTACATTTTCGAGATAGTGTAGAGAAAATTATCATCAAGCATTTAAAGGGTTTAGAGCAAGCTGATGAAGTTAAAATGACTATTCTCAAAGCGATATTTGATGACATACGTCAAGATATCAATCAATAGGTCCTATTTGACTGCATTTTCAAATTTATTTTAATGATTATTTTCTCGCATTATACTCAATTAAATTAGCCACTCTACACGTCAAAGTCAGAAAGATATATTTGCCTTTTTCTTACTCAAAATGATGGTTGTCTGAACTCATTCATGTGGGTGGTTGGTGGTTGGTAATTGGTTCTATTTTGTTTATAAAACTTAATAAACTTATACCCAGAAACGACATATATGAAAAGGATTCTCTCTCTTGATCTATTAAGAGGTGCTTCAATTTTTTTTATGGTGGTCGTACACACGTGGATGAATGTCTACGATATGTCCCCTCTCTACTCTATTGACATTAGTGATATTAATCCTTTTTTATTAGTTTTTGGAGCTTTACTTTTCATTCTTGGTCATTTCCGTTCTTTTTTCCTGCTTATCAGTATGACCATCCATTCATATGCTATGGATAAAGCCTTCAATAATGGGACTAAACCCGAACATATCCTCAAGAAGAAGGTGCTTGTTGGGTTGCTCATTTATTTTGCTGGTGTTTTTAGAGAAGCTTTTCTCAATCCCTGGGGTATACTTAATGATTTGCACATTCAAGGAACCATTAATCCGCATAGTTTACGTATGGCTTATCTTTTTGAAACTTTAAGTATGATAGGTTTGGGGTTAATTATTTTGAGTTTTGTTAATTATTGCATGATGAAAAAGGGTTACATGACTTTAAAAACCCGTATTATTATTTATTCTCTCCTCTCTATTATCGTTATTGTTTCTACTCCTTTTGTTCATTCAGCTATTGATAATTATTTTGGTATTGACTTTGAGTATCAAGGTTATTTGGTTACTGGTTCGTTTTGGTCTTACCTTGCCCGTTTTTTCTGGGTGGCTTTAGCTGGGAAAGATGAACCTTTATTTCCTTTTCTTGTCATTGTTTTCATTGGAGCAATCGTAGGTGCTTCTCTAAGCCAACCTAAACCCACCAAAAAAATATGCTACATAGGCATCTCTGCTGGCTTATTTTTAGTTATTTTTGGTATTTTTTATTGGGTTTTTATTGAAAATATGACTTTTAATTTATTCTTCAACATTCATCCTTTATGGTATTTTATATTTAATGCTGGATTACAGCTTATTCTTCTCTATTTCTTCTTTTTAAAAATAGAGTTTAACCACAAGTTGAATATGGATGATTTTATGCGTTGGACACAATTTTTCCGCCGTTGGTCTATGGTTTCTTTGAGTATTTATATGCTCCAAGTCATAGATATTTTACCCAGAGAACTATTTTATCATTTACTCGGTGTAGATTTTCATAATCGAAATCAAGTTAATTTTACATGGAGTCTCTTTATGATCTTGGTTATGATTGTTTTTTGGGATGTTACTATTCGGCTATGGGAAAAAGTAGATTTTACTGGTTCTTTCGAGTGGATGCTTATTAAACTGGGCCAGATTTTCCTTAATGGTAAAAATATTTCAAAAACGCGCTTAAGGGTAGTCAATGTTTTATATAATCCCGAACCTATTGTTTTTCATAATAAACAAAGGGGTGAAGAGACTAAAATATCAGGAGACTTCACTATCATTCCCGTCAAAGATAAAAAGGACTAAAACTATATTTTGGTTCTTGTTCTTGTTTTTCAGACAAAGAAAACGATCGAGACTAAAAAATGAGATGGAACAAAAAAGGAGAGAGGAATAAATAACCTAAAGAAAGGAGAGAAAGGGTTATCTGGCTTTCTTTCTATTCATTTTTCGTAATCACTTCTAATACTGGTTCTTGATGCACATTTTCATCTTTTTGTATTGTCTTACCTTTAACAAAACTTATTGGTTCTACGTTGTATATTATTCCTTTTATATTCAATGGATCATCAACTGGTGTTTCTTTCATTGACAATATGGTTCTTATCTTCACCATTATCCATTCCCATGTTCCTATGAATTTTCCTTTTTCCCATAGTCTTACTATTCCTTCAAACATTAATACAAAGACTATTGTGTACAATAATGTCCACCCAAATCCTACTGAATATCTTTCATTCAAGTCTATTGGAAATATCCATGTAAATATGTTTCTTGGGATAAAATCTAATATTTGATACATGAATATTGTCAAAGATACCAGTCCCCATCTTCTAAAGTATCTTGAAAAATTCAGCCATCTCTCTACATTTAGGTTTTCATTAAACTCTACCTTTCTTATTACAACTAGTATTCCGATTAGCTGTAACCCCGAATTTAGAAGTACAAACCAAGTTGGATGTACATGAAATCCTGGATCAAGATTCTCTAGTCCCGTTATGAACACCAAATGAAGTCCCCCATAGATGATCATTACTGCACCAGCTAGCATAGCATAGCTTGTGTGTTCCTTCTTAGGTTGTTTTTGAATAATTATTTGTCCAATTGCTACCCCTATGAAACTTATTCCCAGCATTGGGAAAAGCGGCGCTTCTCTTCCCCCCAGCAGTACTAATATTAACCTCAAGATTGGTTGTTCATTTGCTGTATCCATAAAATAATCTGATCTGGTTAAATCTCCCCCTGCTAACTGGGATACTCCTTGTTGGACCAACGGTGACACAAATATTATAGTTAGACCAATAGCCCCATAGATGGCTATATTTCTCCCCATTTTATACATACCATCATTTTTGGATAGGAAGTAGAAGAATATACTTGCAACTATTACTCCCCAAGCTATATCTTGTAATGCTTCTGCAAAATATACAAAACGCAGATGTTCCCAATTCCATCCTTCTCCACGGCCCCATTTGTCTATTATACCCCATGTTGTGAAGAATGCTGAGTATATTCTACCTACAATAATTAGTAGTAAGCCACTAAAGAGTTGTTTTATCAGTATGTTTTTTCTGGATACTCCCCGTTTATAATCTTTGCTCATTACATATGTATGAACTACAGCTGAAACCATAATAAACACGCCTCTCCAATGCACAAGTATTATCAAGAATCCAGCCACTATTAGCATTATTGGTCCAAATTCACTTATATCTCGGACAGCAATAAGGTTCCATACACTAAGCAATGCATGTACTACCGTCATTAAGAGTATAGCAAATCCTCTCAAAAAATCTAATGATGTTATTCTTTTCATATGGTTTGCTTTATGGTTTCTTTAAAAACCTTTTTGGCAAACAATATGTATATTCTTTTATTCCAAAATGCTAAATTTATTGAATATTTTTCAGGATAAATTCTTTTCTTTACATCAAGAGATCAAAAAAGATACGCAAAGTTTTATTGCACCACTATTTCAAAATACTTTGCTTTGTTTTGCTTTCTTCTTCCCCTTTTGATACAGCTAAGTCTTTCTAAATTTATTTTAAATCTTTTTCAAATCTTTTTAATGAATCAGGTACGCCTTCTTCCTTTATCACTTTTGCGAATTCTTCTCCTGCTACTGTAATTAACCTTTCTCTATCCTTTTCATCTATCTTCATGTAGAAAAATCTTCCATTGGGGAATTCTTTAGCTATACGTGGATAATAGTCAGCTTCATGGATTTGATCTGCTACTCCATGGATTATATATACTGTTTTCTCTATCTTTTGTATATTTTCATTTCCCAATATTTCAAATTCTGCTGCTTGTTCTGCTGATTTTTTCCATTTCCAAGTGTCACCCGATTTTATAAACTCTTCAAACCTTTCTTTTTGGGCTTTTTGTTCCATTTTACCCATTTTTATCCATTTAAGTATGGGTTTTAATAGGTTCAATACAGCTACTGGTAACATTTTTGATACATATTTTAGAAAGAATTTTGAAAAGATCAGTCTATTCATTGGATCATATAACACTATTGTTGGCGATTTTTCTATCCCACTCTGGTCTAGTAAGCCTTGAATGATTAGTGATGCTCCCCAACAAGAACCTAGTACTACATGATCTTTCTTATCTAACCCCAAATATTTCATGGCTTCTACCACATCTTTTATTTTCTGGCTCATATCCATACGGGCATTTTTCCTATCTAGTACACTTGATGCTTTTTCCCTAGTTTCAATGTAATAAGTTTCTATTCTTTCATGTATACCTTCATAAAATAATTGATATCCTTTGGGTGTTCCTCCCCATCCAGGTATAAAAACGAGTGGTCTTTTTGATATAGGATTTTCAGGTTTAATATGTACTGCTCTTATTTCTGCATTTTCTACGGGTATAATATGTACCTCATTTCCTTCATAATCTAAGAAATTAGGTATATCCTCCCTGTATGTCTTTTGGATCATTTGATCTACTATTTCTGCTTTTTCTTCATCAATAGTTAATGCTTTTTTTATCCATCCTTCAGTATCAATACTCTCATTCTTTGTCATAATTATCACCAAATTAAGTAAATTGCACTCAAGTCAAAACGAAAACCACTAAAATATAAACCTTACACTTGTACGATATTTTCGTTAGGATCAACCTAACAGATATAAGAAAAAATGGGATTCTTTTAGCTTTGACTTGAAATCAACTAATAACTTTTTTTCAGTTTAATTTTCTATTTAAAAATCGCTATATCCTCCACTTACCACTATCCGATTTTTTAAAAACTCCGTATGTTTCTTCTTCAAGAGAGAGATCTTTTTATGGTTGAACGATATCCTATACCTGATGATTTAAGGCAATATATTAAAAAATATGAAGAAGATGCATATGGCAAAGTTGTACGTTATCTTACCAGTAGTTTTGGCTTAACACGCGGGAAGGCTCAAGAACCTGCCAATCAGATTATTAATCAAGTTTTAACTGAAGACCAACCATCTTCTTCTGAAAGTAGCGCAAAAAGCGATTCTAATACTGATACCCATGTTTATCTTTCAAAAGAGCATATCATCAGCCATCTACTCGAGACGGAACGTTTTGCTAATTTTGACTACGACTTTTTCGATATTTTCGTAGACATTTACACTAAAGCAAACCAAGAACAACCAGGTTTAGGTAAAGAAGAGATAACAGCCATTATTTATCGTAAATGTTTATTCAATCATACATTACGGGATCTTGTTCCCGAGGATGAAAATCTTCGTTCTCTTATACCTAAAATCGTTGCTGAAATCCAGCATCTTTTCACTCTTAGTCAAAAAACACATCAAGAAATTGACCTTAAACCTAGAAATATTTCTTTTCTTGAACGTTACATTCTTACCAATGTTGGCAAAATCTATCCCGACAATTCTTTTTTCTTTAATATCCTTCTCCACCAAATACAAACCAACGAACCTTTTTTTCCTTCTTTACTTTTAGCCATGGATTCTGTTCTCAATCATATTCTAACAGGAGATGATAGATTTGATACTTTGCAACAAGATATACGCCAGTCTGGTTTTGGTAAAGCAAAAAATTTTTTCCAAGCCCCTGCTATTTTTCCTATACAACAGAAAGCATCTGAAAAGAAAGCAAACCGAGGGCTACTTGTTTCTTTGGAATCTACTATTAAATCACTTTTAGGAGAGCCAAATAGATCCCATTCAGTTTTATTCAAGAAGAAATTTTTATTAGGATCTATTATTACTGCCCTTATTGCTCAAAAAATCAATCTTTTTCTCAAAGAACAGAATTATGAGATTAAAGGCACTTTAGATAATCAAATACATAGAGCTACCGCCCATTCTTTTCTAGATTTACTTGATCTTTCTGAAGATTTGAAAAAACATTCACTTTTAGAACCATTTGGTGATACTCTTTCAACCTTTATTCATTTGTTCAATTATAAATCCGTTTCTGGAAAACATATATTTGGAGAAAGATCTACTACTGACCTCTCTGAACGAGAGATCTCTATGGAGTTAGAACGTTTGTCCTCTAATAATTCATATTGGCAAAAATTACTTGTACTCTTAAAACGCGTTTCTGATCGTGATAGTAGGTTTTATTCTTTTCTTTGTACCTTGCTTTATGGTATTATTCCTGATATGTATTCAAAACCCCCCAACACTTTAGAATTTTATAATCTCGAAAATATTGACCATTTTATTGAAGAGTTGATAGCTTATAAGAATCTCAACCGTTATGATGGTCTCGGTTTTATTACTCTTCAAGATACAATCAATCAATTAGATGTATCCCATATACTTTATTTCTCCCCTAGTCAGAATACCTTGTTTAAACTTAATAAACAACAGATTTTCAAATACATAGAGGAGCAACAGCATACTAGCAAAACTCGTTTAGAAACTATTATAGGTGATTTATTTCTTTATGTTTTTGACAAGCAAGACGAATATGTCCAGATCGATACTGAAAAAACCGAAACTATTCCTTTAGATGCCTTTTATCGAATAATATCTGAGGACATCAAAACCCAGCATCCAACTATTTGTAATATTTTTCTTTTCAATAACCAGTTTCATTATATCTCTACCTTAGAATTTTTTGATTTCCTTATTCGCTTTATTTCTGGTGAAACATTTATTGAACGTGAGTTAGAAGTAAAGTATAATGATATTGAAGATATTATCCAAAAGCCACTTATTATTACTCTCGAAAATATGTTAGGTTATCTTCCTGTTTTCAAAGATCGTTTTCAAGACTTCTTTACTATTTCTGCTTTCTTTATGGTAGGTGAAACCATTGAACTCACTCATCCCGAAATTTTATCTAAATTTGGTGGTTCTTGTTTTGCAGATATTATCCGCAATTATTCCTTTTATCCGGGTATGGGTTTTCTTAGAATTTCTGTTATCGGAAAAGATGATGAAGCTTCTTACCTTCCACTTAACTTACTTATGATGTCTTATGGCTTTGAACAGCTTTTTAGTCAAAAAACTACTGAAGGAAGGATGGTTGTTGAGTTTGGTCAAGCTGATAAATGGTCACTTCCTATTAATGTTGATGAAGCTGTTATCAATAAAATTCAAGTTCCTAGTTTAATTGAAATAATTAAACAGTATTCTACTAGGAGATCTAAGCGCCATGTCCAAAGTGATATTCATGCCTTAGAACTAGGTAAATTCAGCCAATATTTTAGAGAGTTTATTACTGGGAATAATGTTCTTGACATAAATAATGACAGTTCGATTATTGGCTTAATGCCTGAATACCCTTTATATTTACTTAAAGCGTTTAAAAGCAACTGTAGTTACTCTTTTGATAAAATCAACCTTACAGAATTTAGTGAAATCATTAAACACGCCTTCATCACCACTTCTCCTTCCACTAACCACAAAACAGAGTTCAAACTTTTAAAATCGGAGTTGGAGCAGTTTTATACAGTTAAAACAGAAGTTGAGTGGGATAATCTTTCTTCTCCCCTTAAAAAAATCTGTGAGAGTAATATTGAAGGAAAACACACTACATCTAAGTTATTACACTTTCTAGATTCTTTAAATGCTCATTCCAAGTACGATGAGACAATTTATCACTTGCAGAAACTTAATAATGTAACCAAAGATATTGAGATACAAGTTGAGTCTAACAAACTAATTTTTTACACTAAAATGACTTTAGATGATGTCCAGAAACGCCTACTTGAGAGCCAGATTTCAATTGGTGAAGAAGTATCTGGCAACTGGCAACTAAGCTATGATATGAAATTAATTTTTTACAAAGAGATATCTGATAAAATAAAAGACATGCTCATGCAAAAAATTGGTGACCAATATGTCTATGAGATTATTATTCCTATCAATAATAAGCAAAATGAATGTTAGCTATTTCATATATTAGTGATGTGTCAATTTTTCGACAATTTTTGCTTAATTGATACCAAACTCACACTATTTTTACCTTGAACGAATTGTTAAAGGCAGATTTAAGCACTTTACTATTCTTAAAATCATTGTCACATGTTAGAAGAACATCACAATGAAAATTATTGCAGGCTATCAGATGCAAAATATCAAGTAATCCCATATATTTGACAGTAATATAGCCAGCTTTGTTTCTTTTACTAAATTTAATGCAATTGATAATGCTTTGAATTTTGACTATATCTGAATCATTGCAAAGCACTTTAGATTTTGATTTTACATCATACAACTTTTTCAAAATAAACAGATGTTCTTTCACTTGTTCCATTATTTCCTCTCTTTTTTCTGGTGTCAAAGTGGTTTCCGCGGTGTTTTCTAAAATATAGTCGAGTGTTGCATATTTCAAGCACAAAATAATATACTCATACTCAACAAATTTTGATATGTATAATTCTTGTTTTCTAGTTAGCAAATCATCAATAAATCGTTTAACTTTTTGATGATGATAATCATTATCATTGAAGTATGCATAAATAATACAAGTATCCATGAAATACTTCTGAGGCATACTATTACACCTAGTCGTTAAATGACTGTTTTGATACTGATCCTATTTGTTTCATTCGTTCTTCTACAAATTTGATCTTATCTTCTATTGTCTCAAAACTTTTAGAATATATTTTTTCTAATTTATTTGAAATACCTTGATTTGTTTGCTCTTTTATTTCTATTTCTTGTTTTAATGAATCATGGTCAATTTTTTGCAATGAAGTTGAAATTTTCTCGATTATAGGAAGGGCTTTTTTTAAATAAATGGCAATTTCCTCAAGGTTATATGATATTTGTTTGATATTTTCAGCCAATTCGTATTTTTGAGAAGAATGTAAATCCTTATAATCAATATCAGAAAATAAATCTTTATTTTTTATTGCTACAAGAAGCTCCCACAGATATTCTTTGTAGTTCATTTTTGACCATGAACTATCATACATTCTTGATTTGTCTTCTAAATACTCTAAATCAGCATTGTTATAATCATCCTTATAATTATATTCAGCATTCATTAATGGTCTTCTCCTCAATAAATAATTCTGCTTCTTTAATTAAAGTGGGTAAAAAATCCCCCATATTAATTAAAGAATCTGTATTAAATCTCTTTTCATAGACATAACTAGTGTCTTGGAATACTATTTGATACGAAGGTGCATTATCATATTCTTCCTCATTAGTTGGAATAAACTCCATAAATATTCTTTTCATGTTAACTGAGTAATTCGGGATTTTAATATCCGTGACTATAAATTTGTTTTTTAATTCTTCAATGGTATTTGGTTTTAATTTAAATACTAATCCTATAAGATTTTTCATTTTTTTACCTAATTTAGGATTAACCGTTTTCAAAGCTGTATAAAGCGAAACTAGTGCTTGATCAATTTTTGGAACTATTTCTTGAATTTGGATTTCTTTTTGTTTTGGTATTGTACTTCGCTGACTTGGATAATCAACAGTAATCGAATCATTTTTTATCATAATAGAAAAATTATATGTTTTAGAATATAAATGCACTATTGGCATATCATTTAATATTTTGTATATGAATTCGTCAGATTTCACGTCTAACATTAAATTCTTTAGTACATCTAGAGAGAGTGATTCAACAAGAGAAACCATATTACTTATATCTTTAGCTCTTCTTTCATCCAAGATGTTTAATACTATTTTTACATGTAATTGGTCTATCTGATTAATTAAATCCATTATTTGAATCTCCAAGTAAAACTGGCTTATGTACAATATTGAATTTGTACTATCATAACCATTTAATTAACAACTTCAAGGAAGACTTATAACTTTTTCTCAATCGAAGCATTACCTCTTTTTGTTAGTGATACCATGAGTTTCAAGGTCAATTGTACAATGAATCCTCTTACGGGCGCTAAGGGCGTATTATTTAGCCTTGTCCGTATCACTTGTGCGCCTATCACCACATGACCATTATGTCCTTTCGTTCCTGGAGTCTTCTCTTAGACTCCTTTGCGAAAGGTACATCGTGTTCCTCTTCGTCACGTCACCAGATGGGTGAAGTGCCACATGTTTAGGAAAGTTCCTAAATCGCCCTAAAAACTCATGAAAAACCTTTCAATAACCTCACAGAACTTAAAATGCGCATAATATAAGAACAATTCGATGAACAATAATCAAGAAAAAAACCATATGTGACTCTTATTTTTCCTTTATAAAAGTTACAGGATCAAATTTTGGTTTATCCAAATCTTATGGAAATTCTTTCATATTAAGGGTTTGAATTTTTCAAGAAAAAATAAACCATTCAACTACATATGAACAATTAACGAATTAATCTTAATTAAAGAGCATGAATAACCAGAATCAATGATAAAAAAAAGAAAGAAAAACTCGCTGGTGACAAGTCACCTATCCCAAAGTAAGCTTTTTTGATCTCAAGAAAATAAAAAAGTTATAAAACCTCGCTGGTGACAAGTCACCTATCCCAAAGTAAGCTTTTTGATCTCAAGAAAATAAAAAAGTTACAAAAAGAGAAATAGTTTTCCGAGTTATATATTCTTTCTTTAATTCTTTTAAACTATTTACGTATTTATTTCAAATTCACTACTACTGATTTGCCAATTTCACTTGTATGTTGCAGTGTTGGGCATCTAAATTGTAGTTCTTTCACCCATGTTATTAAATCTATAATTGGAAACTCTAAGGGTATTTCTAATTGTAGCTTAGCTATCCTTTTGTTTTCTGGATTTATTATAGCGAGATTGACTATTTTGTTTTGTAACTTATTTGACATTATTGGCCCTTTTATTACTTGTTTTCTCATTAGTAGCCATATTGCAATGAGTAAACCTATACCGCCTAATACACCTAAAAACCAACTGGGTAGTATAAAAGCAAGTATAATAAATATTAAACTTAGTATACCCAATCCTATGCCGTATGGTATAAAATTCTTGAGATTTAGTTTTTGCCTTGCCCAACCAGAGCTGTTTACATCAAACGTTATGCCCAATATATCTGTAAAGACGACAGGGAAATAGGTAATATTTGAATATATTTCATGTTTTACTTCATGTTCCGAAGTAATTCCGGCGGGTTTAGCTGTTCCTTGTGGTCTTTGAATTTCTTTGATTTTTGGTATTCTTGATTCATTTTTATCCAACAGTATTAAGCGATGATTGGTGATACTGCCTTCTAATCCATATCTAACTCCCTCTACATCATTGGTAGCCGTGTTTATTATTTTCATCTCTGTAATTGGTAGCGTCGGGATCGGGATTGTTTCTTCTCCTTTATACATCAACATTTCTTTTAGATTATCAACACGCTCAATATCTTTGAGTTCTCTCATCTTCACGTTTGTTTGCTGCTCGCAATCAAGTGATGATTCGATTAAGGCATTTTTATATGGAAGATGTGTTACTCTATTTAGCTGTTGTTGGATGTCCGAATGTTGGCGCAGATAATTCTCTCGATGAGCTATTTCTTCTTCACTTCGATCAATTTTTGCTTTACTTCTCTCCATATTCTTAACTTCCAATTGTTTATGTCAATGATTCAATTGACAATAAGTTAACCAATACTCATTTTATATGTTTTGTGTATTAGGCACATCCAAATAATAGTAAAGCAAATGCAGTTAGTTTCACTAGGTAGAATATCTTTTCATTAGATGCATATTCATTGTAATACGTGACATAGAACTTACAAAAATAACAAAAAACAAATACATTATGTGTATCATTCATGTTTTTCCCAACTACAACTAAAACAACATAGAAGGCAAGAATATAGAGGGATGTGATCACCATCTATCAATAATTTTTTCTTGTAGAGATACTTTTTAATCACTTGAAATTGTGTGTAAGAGTTAATTTTATATGTGAAAATAACTTTTTATTATAAAGGAACTAAGGTCATATTTCTTTATTCCATAAAACAAAACTCAATCTATAAAACATGTTGAGGTAGAAAAAAACGATAAAAGTATCTTATAATTGTGCTGAAAAGTTCAATCTTTCTGTTAATGACACACACTATGCTATGTCATTACCCAGTTTTGACTCTTTTTCTTTAGCAGACACACTTGGTAACCACTTGTCTTTAATGTATACCTATCATTTGGGTCTTATTCGTAACCAACGTCTCATGTATAATTCTTTTATTCCCCGGTTTCAAGCCCAGATTCTTAAAAATATTCTTTACGATCTTCCTTCTTGTTCTACGAATCAACAAGAGATGTCCACTCCTCATCTCCTTAAACTTCTAGTTAATCTTAAGCCCCAGTATACTTATCCTTACCTCGAAGAAAGTTCTTTTGAATATCCATATGATTCTTTTAATGATAGAGCCACCTTAGCCTTTTCTTTTGGTAAAGACAGTCTTCTTACGTTATTTTTAGCTCAAGAGTTACACATAGATGTTCAACCTGTTTATATTATCGAACACAGTATGCACTATGAATACAAGAACAAGATTAAATTAATCTCCCAATTCGAAAAAGAGCAAGGTCTAAAAACCCACATTGTTGATAATACACTTTCTCTTCTTCGTGATCCTAATCATCTTCATTGTTCAGTTGATCAAGCTGAGTTGTCTTGGGCTACACAAAACACCCAATATTCTTTTCTCCTGCTTACCTATGCTCGTTTACATGGTTCATCTGAAATTTTATTTGGTAATGAATATACTACTAATACTGTATACATGAATCGAGATGGTTTTGAAGCCAGTCCCTGTTTTGATCAATCTTCTTTATGGACCAATGAAATATCAGCTATGACGAAAGAATTTACCCACGATAAAGTTGGTGTTAGTTCGCTCATTGAACCTTTTACTGATATTATTGTCATGGCTACTCTAACTCATCGTTATCCTGCTTCCATTAAATACATTATGTCTTGTTTCGGTGGAAATCAGGGTAAATGGTGTCACAATTGTTCTATTTGTACTAAAATGTTTTTAATGTTAGTAGCGTCGGGTATTGACCCCAAATTAGCTGGATTTGAAAGAGACTTATTAACAAATCATAATGCTCACTTCTTTTCCATCTTTGGGGGTAGAAGTGAGTATCAATATCTAAATACAGATACTGCTTTTAATGAGCAACTTTTCATGTTTGAGTTGGCATATAAGAGAGGTAACAGAAGTGATCTTACTCTGAAAGCTCACGCATTATTCATTAAGGGAGGTTATGATTTCGATTCACTCTATAGTTTTTTCATTCCTTTCAAATCTCCCATAACCTTACAAAAACAAGATCAAATCAATCAAATTAAAGAAATTCATCAAGAGATAGAAGACCATGTTTTCAAAATATAAAATACAAAAAGGATGGTATAGCCAGTGTTTGTAGACCCAGGAAATACACCCTTAATTAAATCCAAACTACTTTCTAGTTTGTTTGCTATCCCTGATTTATACTATAAACTCGAAGGTTCTAACCCAACAGGTACTCACAAAGATAGAATCGCTAATGGCATTTGTCGTTATGTTAAAAAGAAAGGTAAAGATACTGTTGCTGTTGCTACTTGTGGTAATTACGGTTTAGCAGTAGCTTATTATGCTAAAGCTTACGACTTGAAATGTGAGGTTTATATTCCTGAAGGTTATCACAGCAAGAGGTTAATAGATATTGTTGGATTAGGAGCAAGCATTCATTTTATCCCTGGCAAATATGAGCAAGTTGTTAAATATAGTGCAGAAATAAGCGCCAATAATAATTGGTTTAATGCCTCGCCTAATAGTAAAATTGTTCGAGCCATATCTGTTTTTCAGTATAGCAACATTTCAAAAGAACTCATGCAACAGATACCTGATGTAGATTTCATTGCTGTTCCTGTTAGTAATGGTACAACTTTTGCTGGTATTTATTATGGCTATTACAAAGAATTCAAAAAAGGTAATCTACCTCATCTGCCTGTTTTCATTGCTGTTTCTACTTCGCATGGCAACCCAATTATTTCTAGTTTAAATAAATCTATAAGTAAGATTGAAGTTTTGGATCCCTTTACTCTCAAAGAATCTCAAGTTAATGAACCTTTAATCAGTTACGAGCCTTTTGATGGTCAAGAAGCGTTAGATATTCTCAACTCTACTAAAGGGTTTGCTTTCAAAGTTTCCGATAATCAAATGATTCATCTTTCTAAATTGCTCTATGATGTAGAAGGATTAAGTGTTCTTCCCGCCTCAGCTAGTTCACTTGGTGCTATTCAGTTATTAACTAAATCCAATCCTAGTTTGAGTAACAAACGCTTTGTTTGTGTTTTTACTGGTCGAGGGGGAGTTCAAACTCGTGTTTCAAACACTTCTAGAGTACTTTCTGCTATTTTTGAAGGTAGAAATAACATAAATGGTAAAGAAACATCAAAAAATGGTCAACTAACAAAAACTTCCAATGAAGAAGTAAGAACTGCTACGCCCCTATGGGAAAAAAAACTATTACTATAGAGATTAAAAAACACATTCAATTAACAAATAAATATAATTAAAGAGGTTATTCATGACAGATAGAATTAAAGTTGCTTTAATATGCAATCAACGAATAGAACATAATGACTTTGAAATGGAATATGATCCTGAGCATACCATTGCTTCCATTCTTCAAGCTTTGAACAATTATGGCTATGATACAGTTTTTATCAATGCTTCTTCTCCTGATCTAGTTAGTCGATTGATAGAAGAAAAACCAGATATTGTATTCAATCGTTCTGAAGGTTTCATTTACATGCGTAATAGAGAATCTTTAATCCCAGCTATTCTCGAATCGCTACAGATTCCTTTCGTAGGCGCGGATGTCTTGGGCACAGCCATTGGTCAAAATAAGAAGGTAGCTAAAACTTTAGCCTCTTCTTTGCTCATTCCTACTCCCCAAGATTATTTTTTGGATCCTTATACTTTAGACGAGATTTTAGATCAGCTGAAACAAGACCTTGAGAAGGGTAAAACTTCTTTTCCTTTTGTGCTTAAGCCTGTATACGAAGGCTCAAGTTTTGGTATTAAATTAGTTTACACGTTTGATGACTTGTTTACAAGTGCTACTGACTATATATCTAAAACTAACAAACCTATTTTGCTTGAAGAATTCATTGCAGGTGATGAATATAGCGTTGGTTTGATTGGTAATGGAAAGGAGTTGAAACTTTTACCTTATCTACGAATAAAAAGAGAGTGTTTTACTCAAGGTGACTTTATATTTGACAGTCACGCTAAATCTCATGATAGCCTTGAGTATTATGAATGTCCTTCCCATCCTGAGACACACATTGACCAACACCTTCGAGAATATGCTACTATCCTCTTCCGATCTCTTTATTGTTTTGATTTTGCTAGAATAGATTTTAGGATCAAAGATGGTAAGCTCTATTTTCTTGAAGTTAATCCTTTACCAGGTTTGGATTATCATGTGTCTAATAATGATATCAGTTTTTACCCTTTCATGGCTGTTAGAGGAGGATACACTTTTGATTCGCTTATTCATGCCATTTTGTTAGCTGCTATCAAACGATATCCCGATTTATATGCAAGAACAATGAAAGTTATGCCAAAATACTGGAAAGAAAATGAATAATCCGTTACACTCCTTCCGTTCTTTTCTCATTTTCGATACTGCTTATTTTTA
>CAZHRF010000026.1:21268-26940 GCA_964534625.1 uncultured archaeon
GTTCTTCTTTTTCTTCTTCTTATTGAAAATATAGACTGCAATGTTTACTTGGTCTCTACTTAGACCCCCCTAAGAAATCTCTGCTCTGTAGATAAGTTCTTAAGCGCATATTGTACTAGTTAATCTGGTGGATAGTAATTTCTACAAGTACTTCATAGTAAGAAGGTGGCGAAAAAATAAAGATAGAGGAGGCTTTTCATATGGAAAGTGTGTTCGATGGTGAGTATATCCTTGTGAAAGGTCAAAAAATGTTAAATGAAATCAAACGATTCATGGAATTTGAAGAAAAGAATTTCAAGCAAGAACTCCGATATACCTTTGAAGAGTTCGCTGAAAGGCTAGGGTATGAAAATACCTATTTACTTATTTTGGTTATTGAAGGCAAAATGGAAGGGTATTGTCTTTTTACTGATAAAGACGATGATGCTCTTGAAAATGGTATCTACTTAGACACTATTATTGTTCGAATTCATGGTAAAGGATATGGTAAGCGTATGCATACTATACTCGAAAAAGTCATTCGTACTATGGCGAAAACATCTATCTCTCTACGTACAGAAGAGGAGAAAAAACCAGATGGTATAGATCTTGTTAGATATTACTTAAAATTAGGGTATGAAATTATTTCTAAAGATGCTAAAGGTGTTCTAATGCGAAAGATCCTTGAATTATCTTCAGACGATGAACAAACAGGACCTACTATCGAATTAATCAACTAACTTGCTATTATTTGGGGTTTAATAGACCTTCTTTCCTATTTTCTTTCTACATTTTCATTAGTTCAATACCACAATAGAAGAAGAAAAGAAAAGAACAAGGTTTAGACCCTTCTGAAATCGAGGAATACACATCTATAAACTCTGAAAATGTTCAGATAAAGAAAAAACAAAATTTAAAATTTGCAAATAAGACCACTTTTTATGAATAATCTTGACGATTCTAAACAGGTTACGGGAGTTATCATTGGAGCGGGTAATAGAGGACAAGGCTATGCTTCTTATGCTCTAGAGTATCCTGAAATATTCAAAGTAGTAGCAGTAGCTGAACCAAAAGAACAGAGAAGAGAAAAACTAGCTGACCTTCATGATTTACCTCAAAGTATGAGATTTGAAACCTATCAAGAATTATTTAGCAAAGCCCAGTTAGCAGATGTAGCAATTATTTGCACACAAGATCAAATGCACACTGAACCTGCAGTCCAAGCTATGAACAAAGGATATGATGTTTTATTAGAAAAACCAATGGCTGTAACTGTTGCAGATTGTAAAAAATTAGTTAAAACAGCTGAAAAAACGGGTAAACTTTTACAAATTTGTCATGTGCTTAGATTTACTAACTTTGCTCAAACACTCCATAATACTATTCTTTCTGGTAAAATAGGTGAGATAGTCACCATCTCCTGGCGTGAGAATGTTTCTCATTGGCATTACGCCCACAGTTATATTCGAGGTCATTGGCATAATAGAAAAGAATCTAGTCCAATGATATTAGCTAAATCTTGTCATGATCTAGACATTCTCTTTTGGCTTGTTGGAACTACCGCTAAAACCATCAGTTCTTTTGGTTCACAAAAATTTTTTGGGAGAGAGAATCAACCTAAAGGTGCTCCAGATAGATGTCTCGATGGTTGTCCCGCTGCTGAATCTTGTCTCTATTATGCTCCCCGACTTTATTTAGATATAATCCCTTTGCTTCAAATAGCTGCTAGAGGTGGTTCTTTTTTAGATAAGTGTATTGCTTCTTCTGTCCTGAAAAAACCTTCTTTACGAAAGTTTTTCCCTTTTTCTCTAGTTACTAGGTATACTGGCTTTCCTATTAATGTCATTACTGAAGATTCTTCTTTTGAATCTCGAAAACAAGCTCTTGAACACTCTAATTGGGGCAAATGTGTTTACGCTATAGATGACCATGATGTTATTGATCATCAAGTAACCATTATTGAGTTCGCTAATGGAGTTACAGCTGATTTTACTCTTCAAGGTTTTTCTCCAATGGAAGGACGTACTTGCCGGATTGATGGTACTAAAGGCGTTCTTTATGGGGAGTTTTTATATTCTGGAGAAAAAATCCTTTTCCATGACGCCTTTTCAAATAAGAAAGAGATTATTTATCAATCTGGAATGAGCGACGCTCATGGTGGAGGAGATCAAGCTTTAATGGATGCGTTTATTTCCAATATTGTCAAAGGACGAAAAAAAGATCCATTATCAGACGCAAGAGGTGCTTTGGAATCGCATTTACTTGCTTTTGCAGCTGATGAATCCCGTCTTCACTCTCGTACTGTCCACCTAGCTGATTTTCGATAAGTTCCTCATTTATCTTTTTCTCTTCTTTTCCATCTTAATGCTTTTTGAAACAATTGTATAATTGTTTTTCATTTTTTTGTTGCTTGTTCCAAGATATTTATATACTAGAAAAACAATTCGTTATTGATGAATGCACAGGCGAAAAAAAAAGTTATATTCCCATTTATCGTTTGTAGTCTAGTTATTATTTCGTCTATGTTAGGTTACAGTGTTATACTGGAAACCGAATATTCCACTGTAGATTTTACTATTACCTTTGCTACTTATCTTGATTTAGATGGTACAGGTGTGGAGGATGATATTTATGCTAATGCTACCATCGATCTGAATACTACCAAAAATAATGTTGCATTTACTTTTGATATCTATCTAATTCTTCCCTCTGGTTATACATATGAACACAGATATTGTACGAACCTTGATCATGGTAACTATATCTTTGATATGTATTTTTATAATCATGCTACAGAACCTGGCTGGTATGAATTGATTATTGATGTAACATTAATTGATTCTCAACCAGTTAGAGGAAGAGAAGAGTTTATCTTTGATCCTCCTGGTGAAAAAGAGGGTACTAATCCGCCAGATGCCACATTTACAATTAGCTAGAATAACAATTTAGATAACCTAAGGGGGTGTAAATAATCACTCTGAGTAGTCAAGATTACAAATTATTATTAGCTCTTGAAGCTAATCCATTTATGACACTAACTGAGTTAGCCAAAAGAGCTGATTTATCTCGACCTACTGTTAAAAAAAGACTCATTGAATTAAAAGAGAGAGAGATCATTAAAGATCCCTTTATGATTTATCAACCTGAAACTATGGGTTTAACTAAGGTTAATGTATTCTGTGACACAAACGATTTTGATTCTCTTACTATCTTGGAACAGTTGGGAACAATCCATCCGTATACTCATTATCGAGGGAGGATTATTGGTAAAAAATTTGGACTATTCATACAATTTAATATTCCGAAAGGTACCATACATTTGTTAGAGGAACTATTTACTTGGCTCAAAAATGAAAATCTTATCAGTGATTTTAAAATTGTGCAAAGCGCAGGTAAACGTTTACGTATTTTTCCTGATTTGAATAAATTTAATCCACATACATCAACGTGGGATTTTTCTTGGCAAAAATGGTTTGCCGATTTACATTTGTACTCATCTTCTTTTAGTGATAATACACCCAAACCTTGTGATTTTGATGATTTTAAAGAAACCCACTTCCATATTCTGCGTGATTTGACAAATAATGCTTCACTCCAACAAAAAGATTTACGAGAAAAATATGGCTTGAGTAAGGCGGAAATGAGCCGGCAGTACAATTATGTTATGGATAACTTCATAAGTTCAGTTAGACACCATTACAATAGGGAGATATTCGAATTAACAGAAACATATCTCATCCTTGTACATAGTGTACCTGAATCCAAGAAAAACCAACTCTACAATAAGCTAAAAGCCATTTCTCCTCCATTCGATTTGTCGTATGATATCATTGAAAATGGAGACCTTTTTTTCTGGATCAACATGTCCACAAAACAGTCAATCGAGTTCGCTTTTAATACTTGGACCCATCTAGAAAATGTCGAAATTTACCTTCTCGATACTCGTCCTAAATCATCTGTAATGTACCTTTTTTATCCCGAAAACTTTGACTTTGACACGCTAGAATGGAAAAAAACAAACGAATATATGTTAGAACAACCCATTCATAGATTAACGAAGTTTATAAGAAATAAAGCTTAATTTTTTTTTAATAATCTTGGAACCAATGTAAAAATATATAAAGGTTTTTTGACAATTGTTTCACAATGGAATCTTCCAATCATTTAGTTGAAAAAGGTAATTTCATCTATCCAATTGATTATGATAAAGAAAAGAAAGAATGGTTAAAGAAAATAACTTGTTCTTTTTGCAAAACACATGGATCATTAGAAATTGTTTCTAGCACTTTAATTCTCGATCATGGATACGAGTATGAAATTGCAAATGCTCAATGTTATATTTGCTTGTTTAATAATAAGTTGACCTTCTTCAATCCCAATTCAGACTTTAATCGTAATCATCCTGAATTTGCAGAATATAGAGAAGTTATCTTAAGACTAAATGAAGAAAATAAATATCGTAAGCTAAACGACCAAGAAAATCTCATTGTTACATAACCACTCTCACCAAAGACGGGTTAGTAAAAACAGGGAGGGAGACACATGTTATTTTTAACTTTGAATTTATTTCACAAACAAGTACAAAACCCTAAGAATCTTTTGCAGAGTAGATTAACATATCTTTAAAAGTAACAAGGCGCATTTTTAATCACAGATGGATACATTTTCTACCCAACACTATTACTTAACTAAACCCAAAACTTATTGTGAGATACGAATCACGGGTAAGACTTATGAATCGAAAGAATGGTTGAAAGCCCAATCATATTCTTGGGATCCAAATAATCAGTGGTGGTACAAAATAACCACCATAAAATTGTATAATGAAGAAGAATTCCAAAGGCGTGATTTAAATGTTAAATTCATACAGAAAAGAAGCTATTCTTTATTCGCCCCTAAACCATTAGAAACAGTTATTCATGAATATTTTCAACCATTTACAGCGATAAGCACAATTGTAAAAGTAATCGGTTGTTCAAAATTTATATTTGAGAACACAGAAAGATTCATATCGCGCTTATTAATTACTGATTTGACTAAATCCTTTAGGTTAATAGTCTGGGATAAGCTTGATTTTACCCAAATAAGCCCAAATAAACTATACCACATAACTATTGATTATGCAAAAAACTACAACAATGAATTACAACTCTATTGTGAATCCGCTACGAACATTACAGAACTTGAAGATGAATGTGGAGATCTTTGTATCCATACAGCTAACAACTCTTTTCAATCTTGGATACAAGAAAATTCTATACCAATAACCAATATAAATAAACAAAACAACCAATCAGTTATAATCACTGGTGTAATTACCGACATGTATCCTCTTTCCCTTTATTCTGCTTGTGAGACATGTAATTCTAAAGTAGTAACTACAGAGACATATGGTGATTCATACTGTTTGAAATGTCAAAAACAAGTACGAACACAAACAAGTCTGTTTTCATCAATCATAGTACAAGACAAATCCAATGCTATTGAAGTCAGATGCTATAGAGAAACAATAATAGACTTATTAGATCTAGCAGAACAAGTACCGTTATTAGATCCACATAATCCTTTAGATATACTAGAAAATGATAAATTACATAAAAAAATCATAAATCTAATTGGTGCGAAAATTTCATTGGAATGCTATATGTCCCAAGAGCAAGAGCAAGAGCGAGAGCAAGAACAAGAACAAGAAC
>CAZHRF010000026.1:27040-43304 GCA_964534625.1 uncultured archaeon
CAAGAACAAGAACAAGAACGAGAACAAGAACGAGAAGGAGATCTTCCCGACTTGATTGCACAGATCATATTTTCAGTTGAACAAACAGGAGATACATAGATGTCCTTACCAACTTTTGTTACTGAAAGAAATTTAAATGAGAAAGAAGCAAAATTCAAAATGGGGCTGATTTTCCCTGATACCTATGCTTCAGCTATGAGTGGTACAACAGTATCTACTCTTTATTCTATTATTAACAACACAAAGAATTGGCATTGTGAACGCTTTGTATTACCGACTATACCTACTAATACTCCATTAAGTATATCTCACAACCATTCTCTTTTAGATATGGATTTATTGGGATTTTCAGCGCAATTTGAAAATTTTTATCTTACCTTTGCATGGATGTTAAAAAAAGCGAACTATCCCCTAAGTAACACGACACGTAAAAAACTTCAAACTTATCCTCCTTTAATCGTTGGTGGTCCTATAATATGGGCTAATCCTTTTCCTCTTATGGAAATTGTTGATGGTTATATTCTAGGTGATGCTGAAAGAGCTCTTCCCCTATTGTTAGAACAATTTGGCGAGTTAGGAAAAGAGTCTCTGTGGCAACATCCTTCTTTCTTTCAAGATTTACCCGGTTTTTGGTCCCCCCATTTCTTAGAAAAAAAACAATTGGAACGGTTGATGGGAGCTTCTACTATAACATTTGGAGACATAGGGGGTTCATGGAAAGATAAGTTTGATTTTGTTAATTTAAATACTACGTTGTATCCCCTCGCACAAATTAAAACCAATTTACCTGCTAGCCATCCTTATGCTCCAATGGCTAATGATTCTTTTCAGTTAGAACTAGGTCGTGGGTGTAATCACAAATGTTCATTCTGTATGATTTCTGAACTTCTTTCCCCAGCGAGGTATAGATCAAAAGAAAAGTTGTTAGAAATTGTAGAGGAAGGAACCAAACGTACCAATACTTCTAAAGTGTCAATTTTTGGTACTAATATTTCTGATCATCCTTCCTTAGTTGATCTATGTCAAGTTATTGTAAATAGTGGATATGAACTGTCTATTTCTTCATTACGTGCGGATAAAATCTCATCTGATCTTCTGTCTGTTCTAATTGAAGGAGGAATCAAAAATATCACAATAGCACCTGAAACCGGAGATGAAGAATTACGATTTGCGATAGGTAAGAGAATCTCTGATGATCAAATCTACCAAGTTACAGATCTATTATTTTCTATGGGTATTCAAACTGTTAAGAATTTCTTTTTAATTGGTTTTCCTAATGAGACAAAAGAAAAAAGACAAAAAATCGTTGATATGGTTATCAAACAACAACAAACAGCTAAAAAATACTCATCCGAAAAAAAATATGTTCGAGCTGATGTAAATGTTGTTGCACCTAAATGGCAAACCCCTTTAAAGGACTGGCTTTTTTACTTTTTAAATGACAACAGACAAGATCTCAAACAAAGTATGAACAACATTTACACTCAATTAGATTTGTTGCATAACGTCTACCCAAGAAAAATTCTCTTCCAACATGCTCTTTCTCAAACTTGGCTAGGTCATTTCGAACAGTCAATCTTATTTATATTAAATAATCTATCAGCTGCTTCGCACATTGAATTAAGTAAGTTTGGATCTTTTTACTTAAATCAGTATGCTAAAATCTTAGATGAGAACATAATCCAACATTGGAATTCTTTTAAAGAAAGTGGATATCAGATAAGACATAAAATCAAAGCAACTAACATACCAGACAATAAGTTTACAAAAAAATTCCAGGAATTACATAAATAATGATAAAAACAGCATATGGCGATCTTCGCGTATATGACACTATAGATGTTGTTTTATTATTGAAAATAGATGTTCTTTTCTCGTTTGATCAATTTCTTCTCCAGTTTCTTGGCTAAATTTCAGGCTCTTCAGTAATCCTTGGTCAGTTGTTATTTGTTCTACTACCGTTTCTATTTTTTGGATCGCTTTATATGATTGCCCTTCGAATACATAACAGAAAGCGAGCTTATCTTTTTGTTTGAATATCATCGTAAAATCTTTATGTTTTATTCTCTCTATCCATCCCGAACTAGAAAGTACTTGGCTGAACATATTGTTGATGGCTGATATTAACCCCCCTATTAGTATGTCATCTTGTAACTGTTCATTAAAAATTGATGAGTAAAGGGTTATACCGTTTTCTGCAATAATCAAAAAAATTACTGGTTGTTCATTTTCTAATACATCAATGTTAAATGTCCCCATACGGGTAATTTTTGTGGCTAAATCTTCTAATCCCAACAATTCTGTTAGCTCTCTTATTGTCGCCCCTCGTTTAACCATCTTTTCCCATTCTGTAATATTATCCAAAAATTTGTCATATTCATATGAGAGTTCCATTTGTATGCCTTTTAATCCCCACTCTTGGGCAATCATTTCTGCTTTGTTTATTCGCTCTTTGAATTGATTTATATCCAACTTTAACAAAGAAATTTGGGCTTCTAACCAATAGCCTTCTGCAAGTAGTGAATAAGAATTTTGTTCTATTGCAATGTTTCTTAACCTTTTGATATATGTTTCTAGTTCTGTAATTATTTCTTCTTCTTGAATTTGCTTCAATTCCTCAAGTAGCATGTCACAGAGGTTCAATAGGGCTAATACTGTCACCTCATGATTAAGTATCTCTGCTTCCACAATATCTTTGAAGTATTTATGTGCTAAACCTATATGCATAAAGCGTTTACTTTTTTTCCAGTAAAGAGCTTCACATACCTTCAGCATTTGGTCTACACTTTTATTGTCTTTATCTTCTGTTAAGATTTTAAACTGTTCAAGGAAATATAAAGCATTATGTTTATCTTCCAGTAATAAATAAGTCCTTATTAACAAGAAATACGAATGTGCTAGGCTAATATAATTTTCTCCTTCTCTACTTATCTCTAAACTTTGTTTTAGCAACACTATAGCTTCATCATATATACCTGCTTGCAGATTGACATCAGCTATATTTATCAATGTATCAGCAAGATCTTGTTTATTATCTATTTCTTCATAGATCGCTTTACACTTGTTTAAGACATCTAAAGCTTTGTTTAATTCTCCTTTTTGCTTGTATACATTTCCCATGTTAAATAACGCAGGTCCTTTATCCATTTCATTGCCCAATTGTTCATATAATTCCAATGCTTTTTTTAGATATTCAAGGGAATCATTTAATTTGCCTTGTTTATCATAAATAGTCCCCATATTATTATATATTTTAGCCACAACATCAGGATTATCTATTTCTTTATAGATTTCCATGCTCTCTTGGAGTTTTTCTAAGGCTTCATCTAATTCTCCTTTTGATTGCAAAATAACAGCTAAATTGTTTAATGACGAGGCTATATCGTTTTTATCTCCCAATTCACGTCGTATGCTTAAACTTTCCATAAAGCACTCATAGGTTTTATCTAAATCACTTTTAAAGTAATAGGCAATACCCAGGTTATTGTAAACATTGGAAAGCTCGGATAACCCATCTAAGGTTTTTTGTATTTCCAATGCTTTTTTGAAAGAGCTTATTGCGTCATTGTACTCTCCCACCATCCTATATGCCAAGCCCAAGTTGTTATAATTACCACACAGTCGCTCTTTTTTGTGTAATTTTTGATTCAGTTCAATTGCTTGTTTATATACTTCTATACTTTTCTTATAATTTCTATCATTGAAGTGATATAATCCACTTAAACCAACAAATACTGCTTTTTTGTCTTGTTTGTATTCTTCATCCTTAGGACATTTTTCTTCTACATATATTTGTGCTTCTTCTATTAGTTTTTCCACTTCCTCTAATGCTTTTGTTTCTATTAGTGCCATTATTTTTATGCTGTAATATACTATGCGATCTTCTGATGACAGAAGATCTATTTTGTCTTCTATTTTTTCTATTACCTTTAGACTCTTCTTATACTCTTTTAAATCATTTAACAAATCTGCTTTTTGTACAAGCAATTGTGAATATTCTGTCTTCCCCAGCTCCCCTTTTTCTAACTTACTTTCTATATATTCGAGTGCTTTTCTATACTCCTTTTTTTCTCGGTAAGCTTTAATTTTTTCCATTAATTTGACCTCAAATATGTGTTAACTAAACAAAGCACATTTTATTTATGCTAAATCATCTGTGCAAATATACACTATTTTAACATAGTTTTGTTAACTATTAACCTTTCTTGTCTTATTAAACTATATTATTGAGGAAACTATTAGTAACTAAGGAAAAAAACTTACCAATTAATATCATACATCATCTAGTGGGTATAGAACAAAACAAAACAAGACAAGACAAAACAAGACAAAACAAGACAAGACAAGACAAGACAATAAGGGCTTGAGGGAATTTTTGCATAGGTGAGTTCCTTCACATTATTTTCATTATTCTCTGAATCATACGTTTTCTTTAGTCATTTACAAACAAGAAGATGATATTAATCACGTGAGAATACAAAATCAACCCATATACGTCCTCATCGACCTCTTATTGTCCCACAGCTGCTGTCTACAAAAATAATCGCAATTAATATATACTCTACACAATTACTTTTAATGTATGATAGAAAAAGTAAGGATTGAGAACTTCAAATCATTAAAGAATATTGATATGAATTGTTCTAAAATCAATATTATTATTGGAAAACCAAATACTGGCAAGTCCAACATTTTAGAGGCTTTAGGTGTTTTTACATCACTAAAATATCACGATCACTTTACAACTGATCATAAACCTTTTAGCAATGATATCATTCGCCACGAAAGTATAATGAACCTTTTCTATGATAATGATACTGAATCTGTAATAAGGATCGTCCTTGATGATATAGAGCTCCTACTGAGGAGTATGGAAGACAAATATGATTTGCTCATCAAAGACAATAAAAATGATCATAGTACTTTTTCTAGCTCGTTTAGTCAGAATGATAGCATTATCTCTTACAGAACTTCACTAGATTTTCGATCTAAAGAATATCCTTCTGTTAAATTTTACAGATATACTTACTTACCCAAATATGATAGTTCAAAATTTGATTATCTTTATCCACCTATAGGAAAGAACTTATCTACTCTCATCAAGAGCAATAATAAAATTAAAAAGTTGATTCTTGACCTATTAGAACCATTTGGATACAAACTCTATATTAGGCCAACTCAGAAAAAAATCGAACTTGCTAAAGAAGAAAAAGGTATTTTAACAGGTTTTCCTTTATCCCTAACAGCTGAAACCATTCAACGATTAATTTTTCTTCTCTGTATTGTCTATTCCAATCAAGATTCAACTATTGTAATTGAAGAACCTGAAACGCATCTTTTCCCCTATTATACTAAATATATTGCTGAACTTATCGCTAAAGATTCAACTAACCAATACTTTCTTTCCACTCATAATCCTTATTTTCTCACCTCTTTAATTGAAAAAACCTCAAAGAATGCATTAAGTGTTTTTGTTACTGATTTTGCAAATTATCAAACAATTGTAAAGAAATTAAGTGAAGAAGATATTGGATCATTACTTGAGGAAGATCCATTTTTTAACATTGAGAAACACCTGAGTGATTAAATGATTTTAGTTGAATGTAAACCCGATGAAATACTAGTAAGGAGCCCTTTTCCTAATATTTCAAACAAAGTGATTTCTCATTGTAAGAATAAAACCGAGATAATAAAGCGATTAGTTAAAAGTGAAAGGGGTAAGAGGTCTCTTGGTTTGATAGATCAAGATCCTGATTCACGCCCTCCCGGGTATTTCTCTCTTTTTCAAGAGATTAACAGATTAAATTACGAAAACTTAATAATATTGCAAGCAGACAATGGTTCTACTCTTATTCAATTAGAACCAAGATTGGAAGAATGGATAATTAGACTATCACAAATCGAAAAAATTGATTTGAGTAAATACAATTTAAGTTCTGATCCCAATACATTTCATCGACATGTTAATGCTAATCTTACAAAATTTTCAAAACTGATAGATGATTTAATATCACAGAACAAAATAATGACTAGTCTTAAAATTGAAATAGAAAAGATTCTTACCTCTTTAAATGGAGAAGATTAAACAAAGCACATTACACTTTATGTACATCATCTGCGCATCTAACCCTATTATATCATGGTTTTGTTAACTATTAACCTTTCTTGTCTTATTAAACTAATTGAGGAAACTGTTATAGAAACATCAAAGAAGTATTGAAATTCCTCTACTCCATTCACCTATTTAAATATTTTATTGACCTCTGCAATTCATTATCGAAGTCATTCTTATCTTGTTTTGGAGCTCGTATATGTTCTTTTTGTAGATATTCCATCATCTTATAAACAGAAACATTAGCTCCTGAAGCTGCTTCTTGAAGTGAGACTATTCCCTTGCGATATAGTTCGGCGAACTCCTGTATTTTATACTCTTCTAATTGTTGAAGTAAGAATTTTTTCACTAAAATTTCTCGATCTAATTTTTCTTTTTCTGCTATTTCATCTAGCAACCTAAGTTCATCTTCTGACAATTTAGTATTAATTGTTTTAGTCATATTTATTACCTTCCTCGTGGATAATTTCATGGAAATAGGATATTCTTTCTGGGTTAATAGCATGTACATTTTCTAGCTTCTTTAAAATCTTGAAAAAAGTCTTTTGATTAATTCTACCTTGCATCAACAGATGATAATATATTATATCTAACTGACTATGAGGTACATCATATGTCTTAAATTTCGTTATTGCCCTTTTATCTGAACTGATACAAATCCTATCCTCTTTCTGTTTAGATACTAAAATAGCACAACTTGTTTCACCTGGATCTCTATATTTATACAATGTGTTTGAAATATCTACTGGGACAATAGCTATTTGTCTTTTTTCAATAAATTCTTGAGCTATTAATGCATCCGGATAATTGTGTTTCAATCCTCTTTCTACGACCTCCTCGTAAACACTAGTATCAATGAGTAAAGAATTGTTTTTTGTTAACTTGAAAAAATCGTCGTGTAGGTTTGCCTTAACTAAATAGATTAGAGTGTTAGCATCAAGGATTAATTCCATCAATTGTACTATATGTACTGAAATTAATAAAAATATTGATTTAGTATCACAACATATTTGATATAAAAATGTGCGAAATCGAATCAAATTTCACTAACTTGGCTATGATCCACGAATGAACCAGAGGCATACAAGAGAGCGCTATTTCGAAAGCAGATTTTTCTTGATCCATTGGAATCTATAGTTATTATAAGGAGTTTATATGAAATTTTATATCAATCAAGATGCCACCTTGAGGAACTTGTATCTGTGCTCCACAGCAGGCACATTCCTCCACAAACCGATGGTTGACTCTATCTGGTGTTTCCGGTCCAAAAAGCCCCACTTTTCCCTTTTTTACTCCCCTCCTCGCTTTTTCTTTCTCTTTTTCTTCTTCTCTTGTGAATTTGTTCCTTTCTCCTTTTTCTTATAGAGTGTTTTCGACAAAGGGTGGTACGGTGATTCGTAAAACTTGAGTTTTGCTTGTAACTGCTTGTTTTCTTTCCATAACCGTCTGTTTTCTTCTTGTAGCTGGTTAGTCTTTTCCTCTAATTGGTTAGTCGTCTCTCGTAGGAGTTGGTTTTCTTCCTGTAATAGATCAGTTTTTTCACATAAGAGCCGGTTTTCTTCTTGTAATTCCTTAAAACATTTTTTGTAGGCTGCTACTGTCCTTTCATGCTCCTCTGCTAGTTGTTAAATCTTTTGTTCTAACTTCCGGAGTTTACCTTTCATTTCGTATGCATTCCTACGTGAACTACTATGTTCTTTCTCCCCCATAAATGTATGTGCTACGCTTCTGCCCTCTTCCTATAGTGTTTCCGTTTCGTTCATAGTTACACTAAAAAAAGGATGGGGGTGAAACACTTACTCATTTTGTATACATTCCTACGTGAACTACTATACTCTTTCTCCCCCATAAATGTATGTACTACCCTCCTTCACCCTTGTTACTGCGTTTTTGTTTCGCCCCTACACCTAAAGAGGGGGTGAAACACTTACATTTTAAGTAAGTGTTTTTATTTTTTATTTTGTTTGTTCTATTACTACCATTCAATACTGCTTACTATAAGAAGAACTTCTCTTATACTCCTTGGCTACAGGTACATTATGTTACTCTTCTTCACGTTGCCAGTTGAGTGAAGTGCTCTATTTTTAGGGAAATTCCTAAAGCTGCCTAAAAAAACTCATTATTCCTTAAAATAGCACATAAACATTTACATTATACCTTATTAGAAGGGTCTTTTTGTCAATAACCTCTGTTCTCAAAAGGATGTCATTACAAGAATATACTGCTATATAAGTAGGTGGTATGTTTCCAGAAGGAAGGGCAATAAGTTTTATTCTAAGTGAGTTTAACAGCAAGGAAAATAGATTTAAAGGCGTTATAGAATGTGCTGAAAAGAAAAGAAAAAAATAAGATTGGTTTGGATTGTATCTATGTATCTATCTTTACTAGAAAAATTAATTTTAATTGGTATTTAGAAAGTTTTCAATAAGTTCATCAAGACGATGATCCTTTTTGTTAAATTTTTTCAATGCATCGAGATTAATTTTTTTATCCATAATTGAGTGTTTTAAATTTTTGATTTTTACACGGATATCGAATGTTTCTTGGTCGCAGATTAGTATGAGATTATCATTATTTGTAACTGTATCCATCAATATAGCATAGTTTTGATAGGAAAAACTGGACAATTTTGTTTTCCTTTCCATCATATTATCAGTATACATTTGAATTGCCGATAAAGTTGTGCTTACTAATATCTCATCTATTTCTTCTTTTTCTGTTTCCTTTTTTTTCTTAAAATATTTTTCGTAATATGGCACACCAGAACGCATATCTACCAATAATGTCGCATACACATTATTTTTTATTTTCTTTGCTTCTTTAATAAATTTAAAACTATTATATTGTTCTTGCATAGAAGGTACATCCAGCTCTTGCTTTTTCAAGGTAATTTTTTTCTCTCTTGATGTTATCTGGTTAATTTCATTTAGAAGATCTTCTGCTTTCGATCTTATTTCTATATAATAGTTTTCATTGGCTATTCTTCTTCCTTCGTTTATTCTTTCTCTCGCCCCGTCATAATCACCATTAATCATATCAATTCTCCCTTTCATAATTATAATATCTGCTTCAACATGGGGGAGATTTTGCTCTCTACTAATTTTAATGATGTTATCAGCATAGTAGATAATTCGACTATAATCATCGATAGAGCGAGTTATTAAAAAGTCTGTAATATAAATATCTACTAAGAACAATTGTGCTTTTATTACATATTCATAATTATATGTTTTTAATGCTTCATTAAGACATGTTTTCAATAATTTTATCGCATCTCTCTTTTTTTCTTCGAATTTTATCTTATACCAAGCCAATAAGTAATGATAATACACTGATGCATTAACATCATTAGTTATTTTAAGAATCCTATTAGCTTCATCCAAATTCTGTAATACTTGTTCTTGATCTCCTTCATATAAATGTATTAAGGCCATATTCATATACGGTTCAGCTATAGTCAAATTGTCTTCAACAACTATACTTATTGCTTCTTCTAGTTTTTCTCGTGCTTCTTCTTTTCTATTTAGATAGCAAAGAACTTCCCCTATATTTGTTATAGCTATTAATTTATGTAAGGGATTATTTGCAATTTCGTAAAAGTGCTGCAATTCTTCATACGCTTTTTGCCATTTTCCCAATGTGGCATAAATTGCTGCTCTGTTGTTCACTGCTCTACCTGTATCAACGTTTACTCCTGTTTTTTCTGAATATTCTAAAGCCAATTCCATTAATGCTAATGCTTCTTGATACTCTCCTCTCTTCATTGCAATTATTCCTGCTAGGTTTTCTAACATGGCAAGTAAATAGAGATCTTCTTCTTTCTCTGCCAAGTACCGGGTTTTTTTCGCAATAATCTCACAGTTATCTATTTCCCCTCTATAGAAATAGATGTATGACACAACAGAATACATTAGCAGTTTATACAAAGGTAATAGTTGTTCTTGTTCTTCTTCCTCTACCAGATCATAGAACGTTTCTAACTGTGAAACAATAGAAAATCCGAAAGATCGTCTAACCAAAGCTATAAGTAAGAACATCGCTTCTTGATAAAAACCTATTTCTTCATATGGTTGAGCTTGATACTGTGCTTGAAATTTGTGGAGCAAGTCTTGTATAGCTTTATAGTTATTTAATCTATAGTAGCATAAGGCTTTGTATAACCACTCTTCTTTATTCTGTGGTTCAGCAATAAAGCTCAAACATTCGTTTAAATAGTAATTTGATAATAATACATCAATTATAAACAATCGTAATTGGGTAGTATGCCTTTTTTGCTTGTTCTCCCCTGTGTATTCTTTTATTGCTTTACTAATTTCGAGGATATTTTTCTTCTCTTCTAATCTTATCTCATTAGCGAATTGTTTGAACTCTTCCATTTCTAATAATTCGGGATATCTATGTTTCCACGGAACAGGTAAAACTAGAGCCATCTGTACTATCTTTACACTTAATCCCATTTTAATTTTTGGTTAAGATATGCACAATGATTTAACTTTAAATCAATCAGTTTATGTATAATTTGTGTATAAAAATAAATTACTAGTACTAGGTAATCGAAAATGTTACAAATCTCATCAGCACAGATTCTTGATCTACAAATAGTGTTTAAATCCAAGGATTCACTCGATCTAGAAAGTTTTCTAGTTCAGAATACGCTGAAAACATTATTTCCTGTTTCTTATTCTCTGACTCTTTTTTCAATTCTGCTTCTTTCAAATCTGAAATATAACGCTCTAGGATAATTTGGTCTTCTGTGAACATGTTTTTTTGTCCATTCAAGCCTTGAATTCTTTGTAAGATATTTTCCGCCTTCTTCCAATCCCCTTTAGCACATAAAATAAATGCATACGCTATAAGTAATGCTACTTGATGTAAAAGGATATTTTGTTCTCTAGCTATTTTCAACCCTTCTTCTATTTTTATCTCTAACTCTTCATGATCTTCTAAAGCTGCCATATAGAAACAACTAACTCGTAGAAGATGGAAATATACTGAATAGAGTTTATGTTCTAGAGCCTTTTCCAAAGCAAGATAACCTAAAACTTTTGAATCATGATATTCTCCCATTTGGAATTTTTGGATAGCTTCTAAGCCCAATCCCCAAATTGTCAGGAAATAACTTTCTTGCTCCTCTGCCAGTTTATCAAACTCTTGTATAATTTCATTTGTCATATCAAAATTGTTCTGAAATGCATAAACATAAAATAATCTAATTAAAACGCTAGGTAAAATGTCTTTGTTTTGTGTTTCTTCTAATATTGTTTTCGCCTTAATCAAGCATTCTTCTGCTTGCTCAATGTTATTCTGTCTAATGTTAATTAATCCTTTTACAGATAAAGCCCCAGCTAAAGTCCGCAAATAGAGTTTCTCTTGTGCGACTTTAATAGCTTGCTCTACCATCTTACACGCATCTTCAAAATCGTTAAAATAGCTATAAATGACAGCTAAATTACTTTTTGTGATTGCCCACCCAAACCAATCTTTATTGTTTTCTTTTATTTGTAGTACTTTCTCTCCTGTGGTTATTGCGAGTGAATATTGTCCCAGATGTGAATAACAGATTAATAGATTATTTAAGATCTTATCTTGGGGTAAGTTTCTTTCCTCACTTATTTCTAGAGCCTTTAGGTAATATTTTTTTGCTTCTATTAATCTTCCTTGATAAAAATGTGTAATGCCAATATTCATCAGCATTACTGGATAACTTTCACTTGTCTCTACTCCTTTTTGCTCAATTAAGTGTTCTAATAAGTCTATGGACTTATTATAGTTACCTCCAGAAGAATAGCAATTTGATAGAAGTATACCTGTTCGAATATACAGATCTTGGTTATTTGTTTTTGCCCAATTATTAACTTTAGATGTTATTTTTATACATGCTTCAATATTGCCTTTATAAAAAAATGCTTTACCTACAATATATTCAATGTCTCTTAGTTCAGCTATGTCTATTGTTTTTCCTTTTAACTTTTGATAAGATTCTATAATCTCTTCTAGTTTTTTAGATTTTTCAAGTTTGACAAACTCATCCAAATAATCTGGCATCAAGCAATATTAATACCAGCATTATTTATTTATTCCTATAACGTAACAAAAGACGTTACCAATTATCTCTATCTTCGTGGTTTACCTTTTCTTTCTCTTTTTAGCACATGTTCAATTTTTCTAGCCTTAAAGTACAGCTTTGTTTATTGACTAGCTAATACAACAAAAGTAAATGAGCATAAAAAAAGGTTTTACTTGATCCAAAGTTTAAATAGATTAAAATAGGGCGATTATTTCGCTTTTTTCCAAGCCTTAAAACTCCCTAGTACAACATTCACATTGTCAAATCCATTTCTTTGGAGAATACTAGCAACTATACTTGCCCGTAACCCTGTACTGCATAATACACAAATGTTTTTATCTTTAGGAACTTCATCTAAATGCATATTTATGTTTCCAGCAAATATATTCACAGAATTTGGTATATGATCTTTTTCCCAGTATACTTGTTTTCTTACATCAAGTATAAAATACTCTTCCTTATCAATTAGATTTTTAAAATCATATATTGACATAACACCATAAGTTTTGATAGGCATTGCTTCTACATACCATTCTTTTATACCCCCAGCCAAATATCCCACAATATTATCCATCCCTATTCGTCTAAGATACTTTATTACCCTAGTAATGTCCATTGGATTAGATAAGATTAAAAGAATAGGCTGCTCCTTTTGTAAGTAATACCCACCATATAAAGATAAACCTTCTAGCCAAATATTAATTGACCCTTCTATATGTGCTGCTCCATAATCGGTCGGTTCTCTAGTATCTACAATTATGGTTTCATCAGTCATTTTCTCTTTGAATTCATTACAGTTCAAAGGTTGTGGTTCTACAAGATCAGATACATATGTGGCTGTACCTGTTTGATTATAATGTTCCATATTTTTCATGTAGGGTGCTATATCATGATTTTCATTCACTTTATAATCAATGAATTTTTCTTTAGTCAATTGTAGCATTTTGTTCAGTTTCTTTTCTATCCCAATTGTCGTATTATCACGGGGTTCAATATACATTCCGCATACACTTCCTGCACCATGGGCTGAACATACTATCACATCATCACCCAATGGTAAAATTTTGTTATGAAGACTATCATATAACTTTTCTGCGAATACAGGAGTATTATCTATACCGTAAAAATCAGTTCTGCCGACATCACCGGCAAATAATGCATCACCTGTACACACTAATATCGGTTGTTCTGGATGGTTTTCTGAATAAACGACATAGGCAAAATGTTCCTTTGTATGTCCAGGTGTATGGAGCCCTTTTACTTTTGTTGATCCAAACTCTAACTCTTCTCTGTCGTCAATGTAAGTACCATATTTGAATTCAATTCCCTTTCCATGATATATAGTAGCTCCTGTTTTCTTACTCAATTCTTTTGAACCTATTATGAAATCTTCATTTCGATGCGTTTCTAAAACATATTTTATTTTCATGGAATTCTTCACACTTAACTCAAGATATATCTCTATGTCTCTTCGCGGGTCTACTACAATCGCTTCATTTTCTGACCCTATAAAATATGATATATTGGATAATCCTTCAGATTTTATACGTTCTACTAACATAAATATGTCAATAAATAATTCTTTAATAATTTTTCTGAATAACAAATTGAATAATCAATCAAAACTAACTCAAATGTGCAGTCTGTAATTATTTGATGAAAAATCTGTTTTTAGTTCACAAGCATAATCTTTTGGTTATAGTGTATTATTTCACCTTATTCTGTCAATCTTACTAAAAAAATACATTAATGAACAATACTATTTGGTAAGTATTTTTGAAAACAAGAATAGCTCCAGCCTATAACTTAACTAGACCACTATTTCTCGTAACCGATTCAATATGCAAACTAAAATAACTTTTTTAACTCGTAATACTTTACTGCATTTCATGGTGACCATTAGAGCTCGAAATACCATTTTTGAAGATGTTGAACTTATTGCATTTGATAAAGATGGTACGCTTTTAGATTTCTCTATGTATGTTCCAATCATGCTCAAACGTGCACAGTTAATTTGTCAGAAATACAATTTAGATGGAAAACATCATGAAAAACTCGAAGAACTTTTAGGATTAGATCCTAACACTCACGAAGCTATAGTTGGTGGTGCTATTCATATGGATCGTGTCTCCGTCATTGAACAGGTATTCAAGTACTTATCAACTCACCAAGTTTCTTCGTCTATAGAATCTATTTCAGAATTATTTACAAATGTTGATGATATAGTTAGTATGGCGAATTATGTTAATCCTTACAAGGGAGTGAAACAATTACTCCACACATTAAAGAACAAAGGCATCAAAACCATAATTATAACGCATGATAGTACCGAACCAGCTATAAAACACCTTAAAGCGGCAGGTCTTGCTAATTACTTTGAAATTATTCTTGGTATGGATCTTAATTCTCCTTACAAACGTAAACCATCCCCTGACATGTTAAAATATGCTTGTGATAGATTGGGTATATCTGTCACTAAGGCTCTTGTAGTTGGTGATTCTAATACTGATCTCCTTGTAGCTAAAAATGCTGGTGCAATAGGCAGTATTGGTGTTACTTCAGGTCGATATGCAGCTGATGTTTTACTAGACGCAGATGTTATAGTTGATTCAGTTGCTAATATTGAAATCATAGATTAATTATTGGTTAATATCTAATCAAGATTTATTGCTGTTTTTTTCTTTGGAATATTCATCCATTATCTTTTTTAATATACTATTACTCTAATTTCTAATGAATAATATTAAGGCTAAGACTAAGGTAGCTATTGTCAAAATAGATGATACGATTGATCAAGCTGTTCGTCAAGCTGTTGAGCTCGCTGGAGGTATTGATGCTCCTTCTCATAATCACAATATTCTTGTTAAGCCAAACGCCCTTACATATTTTAAAGATCCTGAAAAGCAACTTGTTTGTACTACTCATCCTGAGGTTGTCCGCTCTCTCATCCGATTATACAAAGAAGCAGGATATACTGTTGCTGTTGGTGATTCTTCTGGTGCTTCTACAAACACCAGTAAGGTACTAAAAGAAGCAGGATTTGAACAGATTGCTATTGAAGAAGATGTAGACATTGTTAACCTTTCCTCTGGTGCTCAAGATGTAGATATCGAAGGATCCAAAAAATTACACCACGTAGCTTTTTCTAAAAAAGCTTTGGATTCCTTAATTGTTAATGCTGCAAAAATGAAAACTCACACTCTTACTAGGGTTACTCTCGCCATTAAGAACCTTTTTGGGACAGTTCCCGGAATGGAGAAAATCAGAGTACATGCTTTTGGTAACACGTCCTTTGGATTTAGTCAATGCTTGGTTGATATTTACAAACACCTTAAGGATCAAACAATAATGCACGTTATCGATGCTACTATAGCCATGGAAGGGCATGGTCCATCAAGTGGAACTCCAGTTGAGATGAATCTTATACTAGCAAGTAAAGATGCAGTGGCTTTGGATGCTGTTACCACTGCGCTTATGAAAGAAAAACCTTCATCTATTCTTACTACCAAGTATGCTCATGAACGCGGATTAGGTACAATGGATAGAAAAGAGATCGAGATAGTAGGAGAAAAAGTTACTACTGTGGCAAAAAGATTTAAAGTTCCAGGCAAAATTGTCTCTCTATTACCTATAGGGATGTTCTGGAGGTTTTTAACTAAACAGCCATATTATGCTGGTGAAGGATGTATTGCTTGCTTAAGATGTCAAAATATTTGTCCAGTGTCAGCTATTCACGTAGAAAAAAAACCAGAGAAAAAACCAATTTTTGATTATACTAAATGTATCAGTTGTTTTAGCTGCCAAGAACTTTGTCCTGAACATGTAATTAAAGTTGGTAAATATAAATACAAGAATTTCTTTATTTTACTGCTTGTAAATGTTCTTTTGTTGATTGCAGTTATAACATTGTTAATTGTTTTTTCCTAAACTAGTCATAAACAACTTTCTATATTTTTTTTAAATCAGAACCACTTTAAGTATTTACTAGAACAACGAACAACAAACTAGATCAAATAAAAAAAGAAAGTTGATAAAAAAGGGTTCGTAGTTCCATCCTCTGAGGGGACAGAGGAAGGAAGATAAGC
>CAZHRF010000027.1:0-43234 GCA_964534625.1 uncultured archaeon
GAACGGGAGAAAATTAAGAGTCGATATGCCAATATGATTACTATAGCTGAATCTGAGGAACGGATTACCCAGATAGTCATGGACGTCCTTGATCATTATGAAGAACATATTGCTCCTAATGGTTTTAAAGCTCAAGTTGTTGCTGTTAGTCGCCGTGCTGCTGCGCTCTATAAAACCAAGATTGACGAATTAAATGGTCCTGAATGTACTGTTATTTACTCTGGTGATCATAATGATGAATACTTCTTGAAACAGTTTCATAAAAAAGATACCGAGATTAGTCATCTTATCGATCGTTTCCAAAAACCTTTAGATGAAGACCCTTTAGCTATCCTCATTGTTTGTGATATGCTTATTACTGGTTTTGATGCTCCAATTGAACAAGTGATGTATTTAGACAAGCCTTTGAAAGAACATAACCTTCTTCAAGCTATAGCTCGTGTTAACCGTCCGTCTTCTGGTAAACATTATGGTCTTATAGTTGACTATTATGGTATCTCTGGCAATCTTTCTGATGCTTTAGATATGTTTAGCAAGAAAGATGTCCAAAATGCTCTTCGTCCGTTAGAAGAAGAACTCCCTCGTTTAGAAACTCGTCATCGTAAAGTTATGTCTTTCTTTGATGGAGTGGATCTTACTGATACTGAAGCTTGCTTGAACATTCTTGAGCCTGAGGATGTTCGTTTAAAATTTGATGTAGCTTTTAGGAAATTTGCTATCAGTCTTGATATGCTTCTTCCTCACCCTAAAGCCAATCCCTATCTTCCTGATTTGAAATTATTAGGTAAAATCAAACAAGCAGCGAGTAATATGTACAGAGATTCTGATATTGATATTAGTGGATGTGGGCAAAAAGTTCGTGAACTCATCGATAAATATATTCGAGCAGAAGGGGTAGAACATCTCCAGAAAGAACCTGTTTCTATTTTAGATGAAAATTTTGAAGAAACTGTCCAACAACGTAAATCCGCTGAGACCAAAGCCAGTGAAATGGAACACGCTATTCGCTATGAAATTACTGTTCGTCTCAAAGAAAACCCTGTTGTGTATCGTTCTCTTAAAGAACGGTTAGAAGAACTTATTGAGGCTAAACGTCAACATCGTATTGAACTGGCTCAACTTATAGAAGAATATGGTTTACTGATCCAAAGAATTCGTTCTGTTTATAAAGGTACAGAAGCTAAGAAAATGGGTATGAACGATACTGAATATGCCTTTTATAATATAATAGCTGAGGAAGCTTCAGAATGTTTGAAAGAGGATAAAGCACCCAACAAAGAGGCTCTTAAAAAACTCACTCAATCTCTTGTTTCCGACTTACAAGATCTTGCTGTAATTGATTTCCGTAAGAAGCGAAGTGTTCAAAAGAAGATGAAGGCAAAAATTAGACGTGTATTAATGAGTAAAGGATGGGAGTATGAACAATTGGACTCTATTACCACTCGCATTATGGAATTAGCAGAGGTAAGATTTTAGCATGCCATCTATTACATTTGGTCAAACCACAATTGCTTATGAAATCCGACGAAGTAATGAAAGAGAAACTGTTACTGTGGCAGTTGATCCGAAAGAAGGTGTATTAGTTTCTGCTCCTGTTGATGTGGATGGCAAAAAAATTTCTTCTATTGTCAAAAAGAAAGCTTCATGGATTCTTGAGAAACAACTCTTATTTGATCAAATTAAAGAACCTCCTTTAGAAAAAGAATTTCTTAGCGGCGAAAAACTCGCCTATATCGGTCGTAGATACCGTCTAAAACTTATTCCCTCTCCAGACACCAATCATGTTTATATTAAATTATTACAAGGTAAGTTTTTAATCTATCATCCTGTTGAAATGGAAAATAAAGCGCGAAGAAATCAAATCAAGGACGCTTTCATCTCTTGGTATAGGGAAAAAGCTCTTGAAAAGTTACACGAACGTGTGGAAGAATATGCGCCTATAGTTGGTGTTACTCCTACTACTGTTAAGATTCGCAATCAGAGCAAGCGATGGGGAAGTTGTACTGAGGATGGTAACCTTATTTACAATTGGCGCATTATCATGGCTCCTATGTCTATTATTGACTATGTTGTTGTTCATGAACTCTGTCATCTTAAAGAACCTAATCATACCGAAGATTTTTGGCGTCATTTGAGTGCCATCTTGCCTGATTATAATCAACGAAAAGAATGGTTAAGAATAAATGGATCAAACTTGATTTTAAAATAGCTATTAAAATAGATCTATGGTGGATAACCAACTGTTTATTTTATTATAATTAAAACAAGAAAATTGAGGAATCGGATCATAAACGTTTAGTTTTTTACATAGGAATATTTCTTGAAATCATTGTTTTTTCGCTGGTTGTAAAAGTCCCCTATAGCATCGCCTCCCAGTCATCAGTCAAGTTTTTAAGAGCTCGATGAATACACTGACGAAGCGTACGTTCTAAACGGAAGTGGGATGCAAGCGTGTCAAACCGTTCTCGTTTATCAAGAAGAACTGCAGACCCATTTTCACTCTGACAACTTCTGTTACCCACTCTTTAAGTTCAGTGAATGGTTGTTGATGTGAGAGATCAACTATATTTTTATTTCTAGAACTAGATGGGAAAATTAGGCATTACTAATTCATTTTTTATCGTTCCACTATACTTACAATTTCTCTCCTTTAAATACGATTTAACTGATTTATGGTATGAGAGCTATGTACAATAAACTAAGAAAAAAGAAGTTTAATCTAGAATTCTTCATCATTATTTTATTATTTTGTAATGCTGGACATATTTTGTCTTTTAATGAGTCAGATACTTTAATACAAACATTGGATAATCCATTATTCAGTAATAATGTATCTTATACCTATAATAGTAGCTTATGGGAAAAAACCATTTCATTTCAGTATATCCCTAGTTCATCTGAATTTCATACTATTAGTTTAGTATTTTCCACAAAAGGAGATAAAAGTTCTAGTGACGGTATCTCTGTAAGATTATGGTTTGGTAATGATGAAATCTCTTTTTTAATTTCAAGAGTATATCAAGATGGAATAAATCATTCTCTTACCCAAGTGTTGATTCTGTCAGAAGTAAGTGCTCAAATAAATTGTACAATGGTTATCTCAGGTAAAACAGCTTATGCCTCACAGGAAGGGGCGTTAACTATCTATGCTACGTCAAATGGAAAAACAATTTCTATCCCTTCTTTCTCTGGGGAGATAATAGAATTAAGTGGATACCCTGCTGAATTTGTGTTGGTGGGAAATATGATGACACATACGTCTGCAGAAAGCATAATTTTGGTTAATAATTCAAATAATGAGGAAAGTCTTAATTTTACTCTTTCATTTTCTTCTTCAGAATTTAGTGCATTAGTGTCAAATGTTCAAATGCTTTCTTTAGATGAAGTGATTTTTGAAAGTTCTTTCAAGAGTGGAAATAACTGTTTCTCCTTTTATTGCGATTTGCATGAAGGGATTAATATTCTTCATTTTAAATTCTTTTTAGGAAATAGTATGGATATAGTTGAAATCAAGGATATTCTTGTTTCTATACATATAGTCCAAGAACTTCCAACAAGTATTCCTGATTCAGCTATTGATTCAGTCTATTGGAAAAATGGAATAATAGATCATGTATTTAATTTAACACATCTAAAACCTCTAAGTACGACTAGTGCTGTTAAAATCCATTTTAAAATCTCTTATTCATTTTGGGGTGATATATTAAATCCTCTTATTTATACAGTCAAAGCTGATGATCTCATACTTTTTACTCATTCTATTGAAACAGAGGATCAAAGTGAGAATATTCAGTTTTTGTTCTTTGACACATTCATTACTAACTATAATTCTCAGATCTATCTTTATATTAATGGAATAGGAGAAGGAACTGGGTATATTTTCTTACATAATTGTTCTCGTATTTCTATTGATCCCATTGCATCCTATGGATATAACTCATTTGAAAAACCTTTGGCAACAAACATATCATTACAAACTAGTAAATACCATAAATCTTCGATCTCCTTTTATGATGTTATCTACTTTAATTATCAAGATAGTGCATTTTTTGACTTATCATTTTTTTTATCTTACCATCTTTTTACTGATTATTCTCTTCCTTATCTTAGCCTTAATTATTTTATTGATGGTAAAGAAGGGTATATTCGTCTTAACACGAAAAAAGAAATTATCCCACTAGAAATAAATTTTGAATTAACCCCTGGTTATCACGAAATACGATTTGAGATTTCACTTATTGGCGGAGGGCATAATATCATTTTCGATTATGTGGGATATAAATTCGATCCTCACAAAAGCTCATTAGATATTTATAGTTTGAACGAAATGGGATTGATTCCTTTAAGACCACCTCTTTTAGTCCTCTATCTCATGCTTTTATCTTTCGAAGCATTGATTTGTTTAGAAATAATATTTTCAAGAATACGGAAAATTGTTTCATCATACAAAGACAAAATTAAGTTAGAAAAAGAAACAGTTGAACAGAGTTTAAGTACTGTAGAAACAAACACAACGTCTAACGAAATAAAATACTCTCTATTGCCTATCTTTGGGGGTATGGTTGCTTACTTTATTTTTTCTTATATATTTGACAGAATAACTATACCATCAATACCTTTTCTTTCTCCTATGTGGATAAAACTCATCCTTAGTATTATTTTATCTTTTTTTATTTCAGAAAGGATTAGGGATGTGTGGATGTATATACAGATTCACAAATTAAATGAAGAATCAGGTTTCCATGCTATGTTTCGTTTGTTATTCTCAAAATCATTTATACTAATTTTTAAGGAACTCTTTTCACACATAATTAAAAATCTCAAAATGTTATTACACATCATATTTTTCCCTATAATTATTATAATTCAAGAGATTACAGGTTGGATTATCCATACTAAAAGGAAAACCATTAGAATTGGAACAATTGCTATTACATTCTTGTACATGACTCTGTTACTAGCTATTTTTCAACCTATTATTAGTATATTACATATCCTTTCGCAAGAACCAAATGTTAGTTTTATTGGTATAGGTTGGCTAGGCTTCTATGGTTTTTATGTTTCGCTACTTTTCACCTTAGTCGTTTCTAGATATGTTTTTCGAATTATTGAAGGGACATATGCAGAGAAGAATAGAATGTTCTTTATTAAGTTGTTTGGACAGATTGTGTCTGTTTTTTTACTCTTTTCATGGTTAATGCTTTTATTTTACATTATCTCCAATACTGGTAACTATAATTACATTGGCACAGGAATAATCCCTTTCTTTTTCTTCTTGATAACTAAAATGAATAGTCATCTACGAATTAAGATTTTAGAGGAAAAACAAGAGTTGAAAATCGAACATCTGCAAAAAGATAATTTGTATACTAAACTCAAGGATATTCCTTATTCTCGTCAAGTACCTCTTTCTACTCTAGCAGATATAACCAAGAATAATAAAACTACAGTAGAACGTTTTCTAGAAGAACTGGTTAGAGAGTATCCCAGCATTGGAGAATATGATTCGGATGCTGAATTGTTTATTAGATCAAATCATTCAGAGAATCCTTTGCATAAAGAGATAGAAAAATTAGAAAAAAGTTATCAAGAATGGGAGGTATTTACATCTACTGATAAAATGGAAGAGGAGATATTTACATCTACTGATAAAATGGAAGATTTTAAATGCATTGAAAATACATCAAGTGATCCCACAATAACTTCAACTAGACCATCACCAGAGTCTAATCTAAACCTAAACCAAGCCAAATCTAACCATATCTTTCAAGATGAATGTGATGATTATGAAAAGTATATAACTTCCTTACCAGATTCTTCTAACTTATCAGTAATCTCTTTAATATCTGAATCTGACGAAATGGGTATTGATAGTGATTTACTTTCAACAAAAAATTATTCTTCTGCTTTTTGGTTTAGACAAGCATACACTCTGTCTAACCAAAACTCTTTCGTTCAATTGATGAATTCTACAACTTCTCGTTTGAATTCTAATACTTTTGTAGATAGAAGATTATTGTTATCAATAATATTTAGTCAGATGACTTTTCTACAAGGATATAAACAAGCAATTTCTTATAAAAGTAATTTAGATTCTTCACTTTCTTTTAAAGATATTATAAACACTATTGGATTACAAGATGAAATTAGAGTTATTGGTAATAATATGAAAAAAAGATGGTATGATAGTGCTTTTATTCAAATAGCAAGTATGTTTAATATTGAACTAGAAAATAATGGTAACGAGTTGGGTTTGGGGATGTTAAAGGGTGCTCTCCCCTATTTTGATATAATAGTGGGATTAGAACGGCATGTTTGGACAATAAATAGATTACTAGAAAACTCTGATCCCTATCAGAAAGATTATGATTCTTTATGTTACGAAATATGGAATAATTGGAGAGAACAACTGAATTATTTAATGGGAACAGCTGAGCTTCCATTTTTTGGAGAAAAAAGTCAAATAGGCGCAAAAGAGTTTCGTGATGGCGTCTTCATATTTAAAAAGAACAGTAAGAATTTTTGGGAAGTATCATTGGCTATGGACAAATTAACTTTAATGCACAATACTGTTTCCGTTAAAGTAGAAAATATCTTTGATTATTATCGTTGGTGCTATTCTAGATTAGGAACAGATTTTATTTTTCCAAATGGTGCAGTAGAGGTTAAAAACAGGAAAGACACATCAGAAAGAAGTTTTAGGAGAGCTTTTCGAATAAGTCAATCGTTTGCTTCTGCTCTCTATCATAATAGGCTAAGGTTGCCTATATTAGACACTAAAAAAAGAAAAATACTTGATTTACCAGAAATACGTAAAAAAGTTGCATTAGAGCAATACTATACTGAAGATGACGCGATAAATAAGATTTATTATCATCTAAAAAACTTCATAACAGAACATGGATTATCTGCACTTAGAAGAAGCATAATACATGATATGGACTATAACCCTGAATATTTTAACTCATTAACAATGGAGCGTTATATAAAAAAATTGTATTTATCCGCGATATTCTTTGATCATATACATCAACCACTCTTAAGATTAAGTTCATTAACCGATAAACACATGATAACATTTAAGCTGGTTTCTAAAGATTTGGACAACTATTATGTAGATGAAGTTTTAGTGCCTTGTTCCTATTATCCAGAAGTCAAAATAGATGATAAAAGCGTTCTTAAAGTAGTTTTGAATGATAGTGAACATGGATTTAAACAAGTCGTAAAAGATGTAAATAATTCAGAAGAAAAAGGCAAATTACTTTTTGCTTTTTCAACTTTACGAGGTGTAAAGAATTCATTAAAACGAGACGATATAATTTGCTTTGGCATCGAGCAAAAAAGTAAAATAGATATGTTTTACATACCTACAGACGAGTTGATACAACGGTATCATAAAATTCAGAATACAAAAAACGAAAATCATTGTATTTATGAGGATCTAACCAATCTAGAAAAAATTGCATGGATAGGTGAAAATAGTGGTTATGGGCTATTTAAAGATGTAAGAATAAATGGAAATGATTCTGCCATTATCTCAGTTCGTAATCTCTTTCAATTCTTTTATGTAGAAAATGTTGATGATGAAGGAAAAACAGTTTGGAAAAAGAAAGATGGAATAAAGATTAATTTTGAGAGTTGTTCATCGGAAGGTATCGATATTGACAGTTCTTGGAAACCCTATAAAACTCTAGATGGAGACTATTTATTATTATTGAGGAAACAGAACGGTAGTGTATTATTTAAACCGCTAAACATAAATGGTAGTCTTATTTATCCTGGTTCTTTTAGTTTAAGAAGAGGATTAAATAGAGTTTATATGGGAAATGAAAAAGCACCTTTGAATGTTATAACAAATGTTGCTGAAGTAATGATTAGATTTCTTACAACGGGACAATTACCAATTTTTGTATGGAAAAAAGGAAAATTAGTCAGAATATTTTTGGATGGAAAAACAGCAGTAAAGGAATTAAGAACAATAAAGAAAAAAATCGTTAGATACAAAGCCAGTAACTACAAAGAATACGTGGAAGAATATAATAATTATATAGAAAAATTGTATGATGAAGGAATAATAGGGCAACTATCGTATGAAGCGTTAATAGACAAAATAGCTGATACTATCAATTATTATGTTGAATTGATGAAATATGCGCCCAGGATGGTTGATTATAGTAATGTGCAAGATGATAAACCTATCTTATGTGAGGAATATAACTCACCAAGTCCAAATCCGTTTTTTATATATCATTATCTCTCTTTTCAAACAAGTGAAGAATATTTTACTAAACATCCAAATAAACATACAAAAACCTTATACAATCATTATTCAACATTTGAAAATGAAAATAATAAAAATGTCTTTAGACACTTAGATGGGTATCTATGTGCAAAATATCATAATCTGTGGGAAAATGGGGAAAATCTACCTGTGGAATACGAGATCAATAAAATTCCAGTAATAAAGAGCATTGACTGCGTATTGTTCAAATTCTTATCTAAATACGATTACATGGAAAATTTCTGTAAAATAAACGATTTAGTGACCATGGAAAAAGGAAAAAGCAAAGTAATCAACTTCTTTAATAGTTTTAACAGAAATAAGATACTCGATACTTTCAAAGAAATAAGTGCATCATACTTGCATTACAAAGACGGAAGAGAAGAAGAGTACTCGATATTTGATGAAGAAATGGAAAAATATATGGAAGCGAAAGTAAAAATAATAAATGAAAGGATAAATGAACAAAAAGAAACGTTTATTCAAGAGGCTGAACAAAAGGAATGGAATGTAAGAAAAATAAAGAAAAAATGGAGAGCACGTACAAAGAAAGTGATGGAAAAAGTAATCAAAGAAGGAATTGAGAAAAGTCCAGTATTGAAAAAATTGTGGGAAGTGAATATGGTTAAAATAAAAACACATGGATCAACTTTGCAGTTGTTCTATGCAAAATATATGTACTCAAGGTTGATGTATAATTTTGTAAAAAAAGCATATGAAATAGATGAGAGGGCGTTTGGAGTGGCTGCACCGTTTAGATTGAATGAGTTTGAATTCAAAGTAAACGTAAAATTAATTGAAAAATATAAGGAAATGTTTAAAGAAAAAAATATGTTCGCAAAAAAAGTAGAAGAACAATATGGAAAAGAATATCGGGAAATAGTAAAAAGCGCACTAGAAACGATTATAAAAGCAACTAACAAAACTAGTGGAAAAGAATATGAAGAAAATTATGCCAGGGTATCTTTCTATGAGGAAGAAGAAGGATATTCAATAGAAGTAATTTATTCCATAATGATAATGATAGGAATATATGCACTATATATGAGCACACATGATATGAAGCAAATAATGAAAGAATATGGAATAGAAGAAGAAAAAAAAGAAGATAGGTTTAGAACACATTTCATAAATAATTATACAATTACACCGAAAAAGTTGGGGAAAGAAAATATAAGAAATCAGATAAAAAAGGATAAGGTGGAAGTGAAAAAGGTGGAATTGACAAAATTTACATTGAGGTCAAAAAAGAATAGAGAGTTTATGGGAAAATTAAAAATGACCATACCAGGAGCTGTAATGAATGAAGAAAAAATATGTGAAAATGTGTTCGAAAGTGAAATAGGACAATATACAAAAGAAAAATGCAAACAATTCAAAGAATTCAGGGAGTTTGTGGAATGTGCGAAAGAAAAAGGATATAAAAAAGCAAGAAAAGAATATAACCAAAAAAGTGAAAATCCAATAAAAATAACAAGAAGAGAAAAAAAGAGAAAATGGGAAAAAACCATGAAACTATAAATTTTTAAAGACTTGACAAGCTGAGAAAATAGAGAAAAAGTAAATAATAGAAATAAAAAAGGATGATTGATAATGGGCCATGGATCACTGCAGAAAGCTGGAAAAGTACGCAAACAGACTCCTCAAGTTCAAGCTAAGGAACGTCATTCTCCTATTCCTCGTCTTGGTAATCGTTACAATTACTTTCGTCGCGTTAAGCAGGGCAAATATGCTGGTCAACCTTCTAGTATGGGTGCTCGTCGTGCCAAGCGTTCTAAGGGTCGTTCTTAGTTTTTGGTTTTTTTTTTTGCTTTGCTTTGCTTTGCTTTGCTTTATTTTTTAGTTATTTTTCTTTTATCTTTTTTTTGAGTTGATTTTTCATGTCTCCTTCTGATTCTCCTCCTCCTGGTTCTGATTCTTCTTCTGATTCTTCTCTTGATCTTTCTTCTATTTTTTCTGAGATCAAGGATCTTTTACTTCTCGAGTCTGATCTTTCTCCTCGTATTATTTCTCGTATTAAGCGTCACGTTTCTGGCAAGTATCATCTTTCTTCTTTTCCTCGTCACAGTGACATTTTATCTATTTGTTCTCCTTCTGAGCGTTCTGTTCTTCTTCCTCATCTTATGAAGCGCAAGGTTCGCACTCTTTCTGGTGTTGCCATTGTTGCTGTTATGTCTCGTCCTTGGCCTTGTCCTCATGGTCAATGTATCATGTGTCCTGGTGGTCCTTCTGTTGATCGTCCTCAGAGTTACACTGGTTACGAGCCTACTGCCATGCGTGGTCTTCGTCACTCTTATGATCCTTATTCTCAAGTTTCTGATCGTCTTTCTCAGCTTTCTTCTATTGGTCATTCTACCGATAAGATTGACATTATCATCATGGGTGGTACTTTTACTTCTCATCCTATTTCTTACCAGCGTTGGTTTATTCAACGCATTTTTGATTCTCTAAATGGTGTTGATTCTTCTTCTCTTTCTTCTGCTCACCTTCTTAATGAAACTTCTTCTCATCGTTGTGTTGGTATTACTGCTGAGACTCGTCCTGATCAGATTTCTCCTTCCATTCTTGATCTTCTTCTTTCTTTTGGTGTTACTCGTTTAGAATTAGGTGTTCAGACTGTTTTTGATTCTATTCTTTCCGCTATTTGTCGTGGTCATGGTACAGCTGAGACCATTCGTTCTTTCCAATTATCTCGTGATTCAGGTTTTAAGCTTACCGCTCATATGATGCCTGGTCTTCCTGGTTCTTCTTATGAGCAAGATCTCCGTTCTTTTGACATTTTATTTAATGATTCTCGTTATAAACCTGATGAGATCAAAATTTATCCTACTATGGTTATTCCTAACACTCAGTTATATGCTGATTGGAAATCCGGCAAATACCAAGCTCTTACTAATGACGAAGCAGCTGAGTTAGTTGCTGCCATTAAGGCCAAAGTTCCTCCTTATGTTCGTATTAAGCGCGTTTTACGTGATATTCCTGCTCATCAGATTTCTGCTGGTCCTACTAAAAGTGATTTACGTTTGCTTGCTCAATCTCTTTTAGCTGACCAAGGAAAAACTTGTCGTTGTATTCGTTGTCGTGAGGTTGGTCATTATCTTTACAAAGACAAGGGTGATTTTGATCCTTCTGCCATTTCCTATATTAATCGTAGTTTCGAAGCTGGCGGCGGTATAGAGCATTTTCTTTCTTATGAAGAGACCGACCATGATGTTATAATTGGTTTTTTACGTTTACGTGAGTTAAGTGAAGATGCTTTTCGTCCTGAATTTACTTCTGAACCTACTATAGTTATTCGTGAGTTACATGTTTATGGTGAATCGGTTGGTCTTCAGTCTTCTATTCGTGATGATCTTCAATGGCAACATAAAGGTTATGGGACTAAACTTTTGACCCATGCTGAAGAAATAGGGCGAGATAAAGGGTATACCAAAATTTCCGTTATTTCGGGCGTTGGTGTAAGGGAGTATTACCGAAAATTTAATTATAGCTTGGATGGACCTTACATGTCGAAAAAGCTTTGAGTGATTCTCCTATGTCCAAACACCCCCCCACACAAGCCACCTCAGAATCTAGACCACGCATTCAAGATGATTTTGTTCCGTTAGAACAGGTACCATGGTATGTATATGTGATTGTACAAGCAATAATCCTTATTGTAGTTACTCTAAATTCTTTTGTGGTCTATCATCTATCGTGGGTTTTTGTTCCCCTTTTTGTGACCTATTATGCATTTCTGAGTTTATTATTTTCAACTATAGCTTGTAATAAATGTAATCACTGTAGTACACACTGTTTTCTAAGTTTTCTTCCTTGCCCTAGATTGTTTGGAAAAAAAATCAATATTAAAACCCCTTATTCTCCTAAAAAAATCAATTATGCTTTTATGACTCTTTTATTATTTTATCCATTTGTGATCATCCTCATTACAAGTATTTCGAATATAGGTACAATAGGTGATTTTATGTTTTGGTACCCTATTCTTTTATTTGGTATGAGTACAATTATAACTTTTTTTATTTATCCACGAGTTAGAAAACAGATCGCTTGTTTTTACTGTTATAAGAAGAACGAATGTTACTCTACCCCTCTTTATTATCCAACATAAGCACCAGTGAAAAGTCATAGGTCATAAGTTATAGGTCATAAGTTATAAGTTATAAGTCCCATTTTATCTCTGAACAATATTTTTGGCTACTTTTAGTGTAATGATGATTAAGCTTATAACTATATATACTAAGCTGTTAACATAATAATAGTACAAATATAGCGGATATCAGATACATTGGTAGGTGATTATCATGAATCAAGAATCTCATCAGATGCTTTTGGACAAGATTAACTTAATCCTTGAACGTAGTAGGTACCACCATGTTAATCTTACATCGAGTAGTCAAGCTTGTTTTGATATCATAGCCAAGAGTAAAGACCAAAACATAACAATTAAAGTGGTTCCCTATATAGAAAATTTTTCTCGAGATAATTCCTACGAATTGAAGAATGTATCTGACTTTTTAAATTCTTTTCCACTAATTATTGGATCTACTGTGAGAAGAGGGCGAGATATTGAAGAGATTCCTGATAACTTGGTTCTTTTTCGATATGGTATCCCCGTTATCAGTCCCACTACCTTTTTCTATTTGATCCTACATAATATCCCCCCTATTGTATTCTGTAATAGAGGGGGGTACTATGTACAGATTAAAAGAGACTTACTTCGAGAAAAACGAATGGAAAAAGATCTCAGTTATGCTGAATTGGGGCGCTTAGTAGGGGTATCTAGGCGTACCATTTATGAATATGAAAATTCTACTAATCCTACTCCTGAAGTTTTATTTGATCTTGAAGATGTACTAGATGTGCCCTTAGCTGAAGGTATAAATGTTTTCAACACCGAAATTGGCAAAGAGGAGAGACCGGATTATTCTCTGAATAGTATGACCTCCTTAAAGGTTGAAATTGCCAATAACTTGAAATCTTTAGGTATATTAACACAATTCTGGACAAAAATCTCTCCTTTTGATGCATTTGGAGAGCATGAAACAAATGAAAGTACCCATAGTGGGTTAAATGTATTAATATGTGTAGATACCAAAGATGATGAGCAAACAATACATCGGGCTATTATGACAAATAGAATTGCTTCAATGACAAAAAGGAGAGCGATGATGGTCGTGGAAGACGAAGCAGACCATCCTGTATCCGATAAAATCCCCACTTTTACAGTAGAAGAATTACAAAACATGAACAGAACATTTGAACTTGTCAAAAAATGGGTCAAAAAATATGAAGAACTGAAATCAAAAAAGAAAATGCAAAAATAGAAAGATAAGTATTGTTATTGCTTTATTTTTTGAAGGACCTACTTCTTACCCACTATCATCATGTGATCTTTTTCATAGGGTTCAAGATCAACTGTTTCAATAATTTCATACCCATACGATTTAAGGTCATGAATTACTTCTTTGAAGATCTCTTTTGGATCTTTAGTTACATCGATACTTCGTGCTTTAACAGCTAAGTAAAATACTCCGTCATCTTTTAGAAACGACTCGATGTTATTTCTTAAAATCTCTGTCTGAATTGGTTGGGCTACATCCTCAAAAATTATATCTACAGGATGAACTACAAAACTATATTCTTCTGGGTATCTTGCGTCAGATAATAGTGGTGCAATATTAGATCTCGATTCAGATAATCTTATCAAATCCCTTGTAGACCTAGCAGAAAATTCTATAGCGTAGACTATACCTGTCTCGCCTATTAAATCAGAAACGTGGGAGACTGTTGTTCCCGAGGCAGCGCCAAGATAAAGAACGTTAGCTCCTTCTTTAAACATGAAGGTCTTTAAGTCCATACTTATAGCTGCAGCTAATTTACTTCTATAAGGATCAAATGTTCTATATTCAATATTATCTTCTCCCTTGATTAACCGTTCACCATAGACTTTGTTTCCTGGGTCAGCATTAATGGTGGCTAGTCTCTCACTTCCATCACTTAATGTAATAATATAGAGATTATTATGTTTATGTTTACGAATTGTTGTCATGTTAATTACCTCTTCCTTCTTTTGCTCCTAGATTTTTTGTGTCGATTTTGTTTTTGCGTGGTATCTTTTTTTGGTGGTTTAGGATACTTTTTCTTAATCTCTTCTATTTTCTTATCCACTTCCAATCGTAATTCAGTACCAATGAATTCCCCTTTGAAAGCATCAACTCTAGCAGCAATTGTTAGTTTACCCGCAATAGCACGGGCTATATTACCTCTTTGCCACCATGGACAGCTATGCAAAGAAGGCATTTGAAAGATAACTCCATGTTTCGGTGGTTTTGCACCTGTTTTAAGTGATCGAAAGAGCGCTTTCTCTGCACCTAATAGTTGTAAGGTGGAAGCGGGTTTTTTTGCTAGTTCTTCCAATCCACCAGCTAAAGCAATTAGTCTGGCTGTAATAGCTGGACCAGCAATAGCTAACATGTTTGGCGCTACATGATCTAATTGTTGTTCAATCCATCCTTCGAGATAACTCCGTTGTTCGTATAATTCTAAAGTTCGTTGTGCCATTAATTTTAGTGGTACGAGGTCTTTAGTTTCAAATTCTGCCCCCATGGATTTTTGAGCTACATTAACGATATGGTTGCTTTTTCCAGATGAAAAACCAAGTTTCTGGAGTTTGTTTACATCAAAGTCTTTTCTTGACCCAATCTCTGTAATTATTTTGCAATAAGTAGCGTGGTTTTCAACTTTCTTATCTAATTCAGGAAAATGAACACTATACCATTCACGTACTCGAGTGGACAAAAGATTGGCAACTTTGTCGATATCATCCATGGACAAAATGGCGTGTACAACCATTTTATCAACACGTTGAGAGCTTTGAGCAATACCCTTCTTGGTATATTGAATACTTATCTCTCTAACTAGTTGTTTGTATTCTTCAATATTACTCACAAAGTTAAGCCCTATCAATGTATCGGGTAAAGATAAGCCAAATTGTTGAAATTCTTGGAACTTTGGTTTCACATCACACTTTTTACCAATAGAACGAGCAAAATTGGCAACAAATTTACAATTGGTAATTATTTCCTCATCTAATATGGTTTTAAATAATCTATCGAGTTCTGAAGAATTGTTGTATCTTGAAAGATTAAACATATTATCGGCTATTATAGATGGATCAGCAGGAAATAGTTCTTTATGTAGTATACTTGTTTTTTCATCTATTTGAAAGAATCCTGCTACATCCGCATATACCATAGTTTTCATAATACAATGAAAATACTTATTATAAATATAAAAAACATTTGGATACTCGATATAAGAAGAAAAGTCTAAGATAAGCGAGAATTCTGAAAAATGTTCTAATTATCAAAATCGAACTCTTCTTTTAAAAATCATAAGGAAGTTAAACAACAGTTCTATTTCAATTGTAAAGCATTAGAAAAGAATAAAAAATAGCAGTTATAAAATAAATCTTATTAAGATCTGTTTACATCGTTAAAATTATATCTTCTTTTTCGATAAGTCTTTTCATTTTATCAGACATATCTGGATTAATACCAATTAAACTAGATCTCATATCATCAAAATTTGCTACTGGTGCTAATACTGTACGATCAATTAACTGTCTAATCGTGTATCTTACACTTCTTGGTTTCATATGGTCTAACTCATCAATAACTGCTTTTTGAGTTAAATTGCCCTTGTTTTTCAATACATTTAGTATCTCAATAGATCCTTTCGGTAAGCGTTCCCTTCTTGCCATCTTGCATTCACCTTTGTCTATGTGTATAATTGTCGCACAAGTATAAATACTTTTCTAATAGCCCGTAGTGTGTAAATAAAAGCACACCCCCATTAACATAAAAATTAGTAAAAACTCTAATAAATAAGATGAAAGAAAAAGCAAAAAACATTAAAAATAAAGGTAAAATTAATGATCCTTATGTAGAAATCTATTTTTTAGAAATGGAAGCATGGCGATAGTTAACAGTATAAACAGTGATATCCCGAGCGCAATATCTTGAAGCATAGGAAGTTCTTCATAAAGAATAACATGGCACTTTAATGTTATTCTTCCATCAGTTGGGGTATGATCTTCTAATCGCAAAGGAATGTAAAGTGTGTGATTACCATATGACGTTAATTTTGTAGTTAGTTCATATTGTGCTTCTTGGAACCCTCTTGTTTCGAAAGTCACTTGTTCTATTGTCTTATTTTGATAAAGTATTGTTGCTGTTATTGGTTCTTGGGTATTATAATTTGTACTGTCTTGTTTCTTAATATTTACAGTGAGTGTGAATTCCTCTCGCAAGAAGATTTTTTCTACATTTAGATCATAGTTAATCTTAGGTCTCTTTGTTCCTATTAACCAATCAAATGTATCATTGCATAATTTCATGTTAAAATAGTCCCGTTTAAAGTATTGTTCCATCCCTTTAAAACTACCAGATTCTGCAAAAACTTCGAATAAATCGGGAACTAAGCCAATATCTGTGAACGGATAACCTGACCCAAACATCATAACTCTCCCCTCATTAATTGTGGTCGATAAGATTGTAGGAAAATTATACGATTTTTGGCTATTTGTATGGTAATAATTAATATATCCTATCAAGTTATTGTTTTGGTTGGTTTTATTCTTGAACTCAATAGGAAGACCCAAAAAGGTGGTTTTGTTTGTAGATGTAATTTCGTTTTGATATGTGTAAGAATACGTGGGAGTTAATAAATCATATTGTTCAAATATTTTGCTAGTATTTACTGTTCTATCTCCAAATAGAATATCAGCATCAAACAAGTCTAGTATATCTCTAGACGCATTATTGTTACTATATAAAATCGGATCAGATAGGATGTCGCCACTATAAACTAATCGGAAACTATTCATAAGAAAAAGCACAGATCCACCGTCATTAACAAACTCTAAGGTTGTGTTTAATTCGTCTTTTGACATACGTATCTCTGGGTCAGAAATAACAAAGACATGTGTTTTATCTAGTAACTGATTTAAGTCATCACCAGATTCATAAAGCTCAATTTTGAATCCTCTGTCTTTTAAAACTCTGGCAAGCTGCAAATGCGCACCGTATGAAGTAGAACTACCAAACCACTTGTTTTCTAACTCCTCTTGATGCTTTTTATCAAAAAGAATTGTTCCTCCATAATATCTAGACTGAATAGAAATTTCAATGTTTTGCTCAAATCCTTCTGAATTCGTCAATTTTACAGTTCCAAGAATGTTTTTGATCCCCATAAAATCAGGTAATGAAATATTTAGTAGAAATGTATTTACTCCTTTGAATATCTGTAGGTCTGAAGGATATTCAATATAGGTCGTATCACCCGTTAGGGTTAAAGATAATGTTTGATTAACAGAAGATAATATTTTGATATTAAACGTTGTATCAGTACCTTCTACACATTCATAGTAAAAAGCATTTTCTTTGGATATTCTCTTTGGAATAACTGCAAAAAGATTTAATTCTCCTTTATTATTAACTAAATTATATGCCTCTAGTGGATTTATTATCCCATTTCCTTGGCCGGTAATAGGTTCTTTTAAATCGATAGCAGTATCCAAGAATGCTGCTTCCATTGTGTCTTTATCAGCTTCAGGAAATGCTTGTTTAAGTAAGGCAAAACAACCTACAACAACAGGTACAGATACGGACGTTCCTATAACATATGTTTTTTCGAAGGTAGTTGGGTTCATTGTTCCAATACCTTGACCGGGTGCAACAATATCCACCCCACTTGTTAATGATGGTGTAGGACCTCTAGATGTAAACAAAGCCAATTCTTTAAAATTACGCGTTGCACCAACAGCAATTACAGTTTCCCATATGGCGGGAGAGCCAATAGATGCACCTGTTGGGCCATAATTGCCACTTGATGCAATAACTGTAATACCCTTGTTACTTGCTTCTATTAAGAGCTCATTAATAGTATCATTAGTTTCTGGATAGGTAATAGAGGTTAGACTAGCAGAGATAACATCTACTTGTAATTCAATGGCTCTATCAAGCCCCTGTAAAATCCACTCGTCATCACCATAACCTGATTCATTAAGAACTTTTAAATTGTATATTGATGCAGCTGGAGCAATCCCAATATCTTTGGGTGATTCTACCCATTCACCATTTTCTTTATACCATCCATTTCCAGCTAAGATGGCAGCCATTTCGGTTCCATGTCCATCATAATCGCGTGCATCCTCCTCGGGTACAAATGATTCAGAAACTACAACCTTCTTATGTTCTGTCTTATAGCGATATTCAAGATTTTTATTAGAATCATTGATACCTGAATCTAACAAAGCTATCTTTACTCCTGCACCATATAGATTTGTACCTAACCTATCCTTTTTTTCATGAATTTTATCAATTTCAAGTATTCTATTGATATCTCCCAATTCTATCGCACCTGATATGTCTACTTCAATATTCTGAGGATAAGTATAATATCCTGCAGCTAAAGGATTGATATATTTCAAATAAGAGTAAAAAGAACTTAATAGGTGGATATGTTCATTGATATAACTAATTTGGACTGCAGGAATACTTTTGAAAGTATAGAGGATAGTTATACTTTGTTTATGAAATTCTTGTATAATCTTATCCCGTATCAGAAAATTTTCAAAAGATATAATGGCTTCTCCATTATACTTTTTCAATGCATTCTCAACTTCAACTGCTGTAAGTCCTTCTTTCCAAGGATTGTCCCTATATTGAAAAGAACGGGCTTGATTTAGCTCATTTTCATACTGATGTTGAAGAGGTTCAAAAGAATTACTAATGTTAACTGTATTTCCAACTCCATTTGTAAATAATATTGTTAATGGCGACACTAAGACTAATAATATAATTAAAATGAATGGGAATTGTTTCATAAATAATATGAACAGTCATTGTTTTTAGGTTTTTCTAGCTGTATTAATTAATAAAATAAACCTTTTTCCGATGTACTTTTAGATAAAAAAATTAATGAACTTTACTCTGTTTTAACCGAAAAAATTAATTGTGAGAATAAAATTATCTTGTTCTCTCACTATATCATCATGACTTTATAATGGAAATGCTTATATCTTCTGATTTTGAGGAAACATATAAGGTGGAAATATTATGCCCTATAAATGGTTAAAACGTTCTAGAAGAAAATTAACTGGTGGATTACTCCGTAAATTTGCATCTAAAAAGCAAAGAGATATGGGAAATTATCCAGCAGAAACCTCAATTGGATCTCGTAGATTGAAAATAATACGAACAAGAGGTGGCAATCACAAATATAGGTTATTAAGAGCAGAGCATGCAAATGTTTTGGATAAAAGCGCGGGTGAAACGAAAAGAGTAAAAATCTTAGATGTCGTTGAAAATCGTGCAAACAGAGAATATGCAAGAAGACGTATTATTACAAAAGGTTGTGTTATTGAGACAGAAATGGGGAATGCAAGAGTTACAAGCAGACCCGGGCAACACGGAGTAATAAATGCTGTTGTGCTTGAAAGTGAGTAAGCTTAAAATTAAAAAAATAAATACTTACAAGGTACCATCATGTTAAGAAGAAAACGTTTTTACGTAATCTATCCAGAATATTTTGATAAACAAAAGTCACGGAGTGAAGGTAGAAAAATACCAAAGAAAAAAGCCGTGGAAGAATGTACATTATCAAAGATTGCATATGCTTGTAAGTATTTAGAACTTGATTTTACGGTTGAAAAAGATAAAAAATATCCTAAAAATCAATGGGAGAGTGAAGGAAGGATTGTGATTAATCCTGAGGGGGTTAAAAATAAAACAGAATTATTAAGAAGAATAGCCAATTTGGCTAACAAACTTAAGAAAAAAACACAACCATCTAAGAAAAAGTAAGAGAAAGATGTAAAATGTCACAATCAAATATCAAAAAATTAGGAAAAATTGAGCATTTTACTGATCTAGGGAATGGAATTGTAGTAAACCCAGAAAAACTACCTAAAATTGGTTCAATAGTTATAACAGAGCAGTTGGAACATGTGGGAAGAGTAGTAGATCTTTTTGGTCCAGTTGCAGAACCATATGTGAGTATACGTTTTAAAGAAAACAAAAAAGAAGAAATGAAAGTGGGCGATGTGGTTTATTCAATGCCAAAACGGAAAAGAGGGAGTAGAAGAAAGATGAAATATAAGAGTAGTTATAGAAAGAGAAAGTAAGATAGAAACGGTTTTTAGGTTCTAATAAGGTTTAAATATGTTTTACGACTAAAAAGTGAGTTTTCATTAGTATAGTATCAAGCTTGAGTTCTGTCTGTAGATATTGGTTGAATAAAATGAGTTTTTTTAGGAAGATTTAGGAGAGTTCCTAAAAATGTAGCACTTCACCCAAGTGGCAACGTGACGAAGAGGAACACGATGTACCTGTAGCAAAGAAATATAAGATAAGACTCCGGGAACGAAAGGACATAATGATCCTGTGGCGATAGAAGCACAGATGATACGGACAAGGCTAAATAATACGCCCTTAGCGTCCGTAAGAGGGTTCATTGCACTAGTGACCTTAGGACTCATTGATTGAAAAGTTTTATAAGAATATACACTTTTTGTAATATACCATTAAATGATGGTGAAATAATAATGTGGGATCGCGAAATTTGTCTCTAAAAAAGGAAATTTAACATATTTTAGCGTAGACTCGAGATGCAACGACCACAAAAACTCTTTTACAAAAAAACAAATGCATTTTGTACACGTTTCTTTCGTTTTTGTGAATAAACAATTTTTGGGGGATGAAGTATTATGAATAGTTGCAACTCTAGTCAAGAAAAACGATATACTCTTAGATTAGATTCTAAGTTTCTTGAGTGTTTGAAACACCCTGATTATACTAAACTAGAAAAGGAAGTACTTGATTATTGGAATTCTCATCGTATTTTTGAACTTCTTAAGAAAAAAACAAACATGGAAAACACTTTAGATTTTTCGATGGACCCATAACTGCTAATGGGTTGATGGGTGTTCATCATGTAAGAGGACGAGCTCTTAAAGATGCTTTCCAACGCTTTAAATCTATGTGTGGATATAATACCCGTTTTCAAAATGGTTTTGATTGCCAAGGTCTATGGGTTGAAGTACAAATAGAACGAGCTCTTGGTCTTGATACCAAGAAAGCAATTCTAGACTATGGAGAAAAGAAATTTGTCCGTAAATGTTCAGAACGTGTAACTCATTTTGCTAATTTACTGACTAAACAATCCATACGCCTAGGTCAGTGGATGAATTGGAAGTCATCATATTATACTCATCACGATACAAACATAGAGCATATATGGCAATTTTTGAAAAATTGTCATGGGTTTTTTTGGTCACTTTTGGGTACAAAATGTTGTGTTTATATAGGACCATTTTGTAAGAAAGAGTAGACGTGGAAGAAGAAACTCACAAAAAAAACCAGTTGTACTGGAAACAGTGAGAAAACATAACCCACGTGAAAGTGAGGTCAAGAGAAACAATCCTGATCAGATACTACCTGCTATCCGGAACATGACGATGTTCGAATATCGGGTAAGCAGTCAGGTATTCCATGTACTCGGGCAATGCTCGCAGTGCTAGATAGGGTGGTACGTCTCTACCTTACGTATCAGCTATCATCCCGGAGGTGGTAGCTTTCCTCAGGAGAGCCAAGTAAGCCTAGTTGGGCCAGTAATGAGTCCCGGGAAGAATGTCGCGATGAACCCACACACTGGCGTTAATCTTGTAGATTGCTGGTGTAATCTTGACACTTATCGCTCCCAGGTGTAACAACACTGGATACCTTGGTATTCTTGTGTTGTTCTCCTTTTATCACGTGTCCAGTTGGGTGAGGTGATACACTAGCGGGTGTATTGGGTTACGTACCCAGTTGTACCCAAAAGAACTCATAGAAAACGCAGAGGAATGACAACTTCTCCACAAGCGTACGTTCCCGTAGTATCTACGGTACAATGATGATGAGTAGTAAGAAGACGACAACCTTCAACAAATAAATTATGGGCAGCGTTAGTATCTCTATCGTGGGTAGCAGAACAAGAAGGACAAACCCACGTGCGATCAGATAAACGTAAGGTTTTATTAATATAGCCACACGTTGAACACTTCTTACTGGAAGGAAAGAAACGATCAACTTTGATAAGATATTTTCCCCGTTCTTCAAGTTTATATTCAAGTAAACGGACAAACTCTCCCCACGAAAAATCTAAGGTAACGGACTTACTTATCCCACCATTAAATTGTTGTGTTTTTTCGCCATTCATCCCACCCCCAAGTGAGTGGGCATTCTGGCTAGGTTAGGTAAAATTTTTTTTGGAAATCTTTTGATTTAAAGGAAACAAATAAAAATTGTATTATTAATGAACAATTAGCAATTAATCAACATTGTTGAAAAAGGAAAAACGCCGTATCTTTCTTTTCCATTGTTGAGATAATGCTGTCCTAATCTGAAGTGAGTATATGAAATTAAGTTTATTAATAGCACTTATATTGGTATCGCTTATATCTATTACTATGCTCATATATGGTCTAGTAAATTTTTTTAACGAATTGAAAAAACTAAAAAGGGAGGAATTATGACCGATAACTTTCAAGATATCACACATTTACCCACTAAAGTGCTTATCAAAAAAATGAATAAGGCAACGGGAGACAAAATGATTATTATTGCTGGTAAGTGCACAGCAAATTTTGATGGTCGAATAAAATCGTTTCTCGAACGTGGAGATCGTTTGGTAATAATCAAGCGTGATCTTTCCATAATCATGCATGGTCCTGAGGGTGTAAAACCACTTAACTGGCAAAAACCTTATGCTGGTCCAATTGAATTCATTAATAGAGAAGAGGATCTTATGCTTTTTACAAGGAGAACAAAAACCAAAGAGGTTTTAGAAATCAATTTTTCTTCGCTCGAATCGATTTCGCTATGGCACGCGATTGATGAGAGCATGATGGTGGTCTATGGTGATGAAAGAGATATGGTGAAATATTTGGTTAGTAATCCAGCTGAAATAGAACAAGGTTTTCAAATTATAAGAACTGAGTATTCTACAAGCGTAGGGCCAGTTGACATCAAAGGAACAGACAAAGAAGGTAATTTAACCATAATTGAAGTTAAAAAACGAAATGCGTCTCCAAAAGATGCACATCAACTAAAACGATATGTGACATATTTTAATAATGTTGAAAAAACAAATGTGAGAGGTATATTGGTAGCTCCTGATTTTCCTACTGATGTAAAAGATTATCTCAAACGACATGGACTTGAATGGCAAGTAGTGCATTGGAAGGATATTTTTCCTGTAGTCAAAAGGGCAAAAAATAAAAAATTAACAAGCTTTTTTAATAATGCTGTTGAAAAAAAACAATGTAAGGAGTAAGATCATTAACAAGGCATTTCGTCTAAGATTACCCAAGCTACAATATACAGTATTAATAAAGTTCCACCTGTAAGTAAAAACGCTAATACAAATAATAGGCGCATAAGCCCAACGTCCATATTTGAGTAATGAGCAAATCCCGCACATACTCCTCCTAATACTTGATCATTTGAACAGCGAACAAGCTTTTGTGAGGGTATATATTGTTGTTGTGGTTGTTGTTCATATGATTGTGGTTCGACTTCTTGTTTAGGTGAAACCAATCTTCTCCCGCATTTTTTACAAAAAGATGCTGTTTCAAGGTTCTCTGTTCCACACTGGGGGCATATAATTGACACTTTCTTCACAATCTATCATTAACAGGTACAATAATATAAATGTAATTATTTCCATGAGTTTTTTTAGGCAGCTTTAGAAATTTTCCTAAAAATATAGCACTTCACCCAACTGGCAACGTGAAGAAGAGGAACACGATGTCCTGTAGTAAAAGAGTATAAGATAAGACTCCGGGAACGAAAAGACATAATAACCCTGTGGCGATAATTGAAAATATCCATTAACGAATTAGTTTTATAAACAACCTTTACAGTTATTATTTGATGACAGAACCATTTTTTATTATCAATCCAAATGCAAATACTGGAAGGATAGGAAAAAACTTAGAGTACTATTTAGGTATTATAAAAAACTATTTTGGGTCATTTGATTATAGGGTGACTCAATTTCCTAGACATGAAGTAGAAATTGCAAAGAAAGCAATTGAACAAGGATATAAGTATATTGTAGCTGTTGGAGGTGATGGTACCGAAACTAATGTTGGGGACATTCTGGTTGGAACTGATGTGCAGTTGGGTCTATTATCTGGCGGTTCAATGAATGATTGGAATCAAACTCATTCTATCCCCTATCATTTTGAAACCAGCTTACAAATTTTATCAGATAATCACACGGAAAGATTCGCTGCATTACAATGTACTGGAGATAAAACGTATTATGCTTTTGATATGGCTGATGGGGGTTTTACTGGTGCTGCAGCTTCTGCTGCACATCATGAGGCCAAATGGCTTAAAAATGGAGAAAGAAAGTATCTATATCTCGCTTTGAAATATATTCTTAAGTTTAAAAACAGGAAATGTACTGTTACTATTGATGATAGAGATCCAATTATTGTTCCTAGACTTAGTTGTATTTTTGCGGGATTAGGCAATGAAATAGTTGGATTTCATGTTTTACCTGGTAATGCTTATTTGAGTAGAAAAAATAAAGATTTTGGAATTATTTTGTTACATAATAGAAAATCAGTAGGAAGGATACCCTTATTGGCAAAAGCCACTAAATCAAAACATGTGGGAGAAAAAGGTGTCTGGTTATCCAGAGGAAGAAAAGTCACTATTGAAACTGATAATCCAATGCCATGGGAAGCAGAAGGTGAAATATTCAATTATAGGAGTAATAAAACTGTAATTGAATATGTAGATGAAGCGATAACAGTTGTTGTACCAAAAGATAGATCTTATGAAAATAACATTAATGAAGAAATTTACAGGCAATCCTTTGATTCATCATTCAGAAAGAATAAGATGCATTTGAGAAATTAAAGAAAGTTGTACTGTTTTCTATATTTACTGTCTTTTATTCATATGTTTTGTATCTCTTTTTTTATCTTCTTATAAATAAAAAAACTTACTTTTGGAGGGGCAGCTTACCACAAGCATTGTTTTTGTTGGTTCATATTTTATGAATTAGATAATAAAGCATATGAAATAAAACTTAAAAGTATGGATAATTAATGTCAAAGTACAATACAACTAAAGAGTGAACAAAAATGTCTGAAGAAAAACCTATGAATGCCGTATATATTGGACGCAAAAGCACTATGAGTTACTGTCTTGTTGTAGTTACAATATTCAACAAGGGTGAAGATCAATGTACTATCCGCGCACGTGGTCGGGCAATTAGCAAAGCAGTTGATGTAGCTGAGATAACCACGAGACGATTCTTGCCAGAGATCATAGAAATAAAAGATGTAACGATCGGTTCTGAAGAATTGCAAACGGATGATAACAATGCCAAAACGGTTAGTACAATTGATATTGTGCTTGTACGTATAAGTAGACACGACGAAGAAAAAGATGAAGAAGAAAAAAAATAGAATAAAAAAACTATGCAAAATACTTTTATTCACTATTATTTCTTTTCCTTTATTCATTTCAAGATTATTGCATTGTTATATTAGAAGACTATGGGTCGATTTTAGATGGATGTAATTAGCTGTTGTTATTAAGTTGTTTTTTTCACTTTTGAGATTATTTATCCGTTTTTTGAATTAGAATATACTTATATATGCCTTATCTATATTTTACCATATAAAAGAACATAAAAGGAGGCAGAATCATGTCAAAATATCTCAAACCAAGAGTGAAAATGGAAGATCTAATTCTGGTTGAATCGCAAGAATCAGAGATTAAATGCGGTAAATGTGGGAGAAAAATGACTTTTAGAGTCTATTACAAAAAGAAAGAGCAATATGATTTTATTGCCTGCGAGAACTGTCAAATCTTTTTACAAAGAATAATGCTTGATGAAAAATGATTAATTAGTAGTCTTTTTAGATATTCTTACCCCTGCTGAAGATGGGGGTTTTTCAAAAACTTCAATCGCTCTAGTTATATTTCCAATTTGAGCGACAGTAACATCGAATTTCTTATTTTCTAGTAATACATATAATGATTTACCTTTGGGATCATATATTATGTCGCCTCTTTTTCCTTGTTTTGTAGGCTTCTCTATTTTATATAGAATATTAACTGGAATTATGAAAATATTTTCTCTTTTAATCCCACGTGAATCAAAAGGTAATTCCCTGATAAACAATTCGTTAAATTGGGGAGCTTTGATGCGAATTAGCTCACCTTCTGCTTCGCCATAACTTGGTAAATTAAATGTAATGAAATAAGATGAAACATTCATAATGATGGACCTGTAATTCTTGTATGATTTAGTATAAATCCATTTCTTATAAATATAATTGTCAAATGGGATATTAAAATTGAATATAAGAGAGATAAATTAAACAATAATTTGACTAGTTTGTAAGATGGTTTTTCTTTGTAAGAAAGTTAGTTGAATCAAGTCACATCCTGAAACTATTGTCAAATACATGGTTCTATAAGTTATATGCACTTTTTGTATCTAGTTTCGGTATTTATTTGAAGAATCTTCGTAGAAAACAGTAATAATTAGATTTCAATGATGTTTCTTAAGCTCCATCTGAGAAATTATCCGTTATTCACAATATTTTTATAAACGTAATTTTCACCTTTCTCGTAAGAATAAAAACCAGAGGAAATGATAGATGAGTTTTCGTGACAATATGACAAAAATTTTTCAAGCAATGAAAGAGGGGTATCAAGAAGTAGATAGAACTGACAAAATTCTAGATTTAATATCTATTGGTGGCATAGTGTTGTTTATAATTTCATTCATATTTTTATATGTTGGAGATAAAATAAATGCAATAAATATTACTATGACAATTTATCCGTTGGCTTTGGGTGGTATAGCTGCTGGTCTGAGAATGAAAAAAAGAGATAAACCAGAGGCAGCAGACAAACTGCTTAAAGAATGGGTTATAATAACTTCTGGTATGACAGTTGTCTCAATAATTACTATAATTATTACTTTTATTATAGGTTAAATGAAATTGAATACAATTTTTTATCAGTAATTTTTTTATATTTACTCTCTAATTTTTTTATATTATGTCCGATGATGCATATAAAGTTTACACAAAAGTGTTAAAGAAGGGAATGAATATAGGTATAAGAAGGATATTTGAAACATTTGTATTTGCAATATCAATCTTCGCCATATCAATGATATATTTTTATTTTCTTCTTTATGCTGATTTATCAGCAACAGCAAAAATAATCTTTTTCCCAATTGGTATAATTTATGAAATAATACTGATTTTGAGCTATATAGAGAACCATTATCAGTTTGAAATTTTTAGCGTACAAATAACAAAATTTTTCAGTTATCTTGGTATCTTTAGTATCTTAATTTCTATACTGTTTTCTGCAATCTCTGCCTTTTATACAAATACTACGTACCGTTGGTTAAATACGTCCTTAGTGCTTCTGTTTTTCTTATTAACAACAATTGAAAGTGGATATTTCATATTTTCCGTTCCTAGAACGGAATATTCGTCTAGTTACGGGCTAGAAGACAAATTCAAAGTACTAGATAATAGACTTAAGTCAAGAAAATTAAGTGATCTAGAGCTTGAACAAGCAATAGAAAAAGGAATAAACAACTTGAAAAGTAGAATCAGTAATGAATTAATGTGGGGAGATTTAAACCCAGTATATGATACGGCATGTGTATTAGATCTATTCTATAGTTTGGGTATGGATTTGAATACGAAATGGACAATACAGACAGAAGATGGGAATAAGGTGATAAAATTAAAAAATGTGTTTGATAATTTACACACTTTAGCGAATACATATGATACCTTAGAAATGACCTACGAACAATTTTTTGTTTTAAATGCATTGAGTTTATATGATCCAACAATTTTCGATGATAAAACTGCAGAAATTAATGCGTTTCTTGAAAAAATGAAAAATGAAACAGAATGGGATTTTATTAGTAGATTGAACCAGTTTACTCCAAATGTAAGATACAGAAGTACACCAGTTGAACTTATAATGGGACCAGTAGCCGATAATACGGGAAATATTCAATTACTTGAACAATTAGCACAATTATTTACAAGTAGTATTGATATAATAGTAAGAAGAGGATACTCCCGCTTTTCAGCATCAAAGACTGGAAAAACGCCAGTAGAAATGTTTGCAAGGTTAATGTTAGCATTACATGAAATGAGAAGAATGCCTCCAACAAGACCAAAGTTTGTCCAATCAATAACAAATTCGCAGTATATGGAAGGTTCATGGGCGAGTAATGTTGGGACAACAGGATATGTAATACAATCTCTAATACCTTGTGAAGTAACAGAATCATTGTCTCTAAAAAAGGCAGGATTATACCTAACAGCAACTCAAGATAATAAAGGTATATGGAGAGGGAATATAGAAGAAACAACTATAGCAATTAAGGCACTGTTTAAATTAACTAAAATGGCAGAACAAGAAGAAATATAACAAAAAGAGTATGTGAGTAACGGTAGGCGATAAAATGGCAACAATAATTGATATATTACTATACATACAAATGGGAACGGTAATACTAGCTTTAATCTATGGGTCAATAACTGATATAGTAAGAAGAGAAGTTGAACCGTTAGTATGGATGGGTATGACAATAGAAGGACTCATAACGACAATATTAATATTCATTTTTGAAACAAATAAGAAAGAAGCATGGGGAAAAATAGGTATAAACTTTGCAGTAGGATTACTATTGGCATTGATTATCGGATATACTGGGGCAATGGGTGGAGGTGATGCGTTCTGTCTATTTGCATTATCATTAAATACAGCATATTATCCAATAAATTTGGGGTATACAGAAAATCTGATGTACCAAATCTTTCCGCAAGTGTTCAATACTTTCTTTAATTGGCTTGTAGTGATGGTTGTATTATATCCGTTTCCTTTATTATTCTATAATATATACTTGGTAGTAAAGAAAAAATACAGACTCTTTGATAGTGTAAATGCATCAATGGTGGAAAAAGCACTAATAATGGTGTCGGGATATCTCATACCAGTTGATAGAGCTAAGGAGAGAGTTGATTTAGTCTATTCGGAAATATATAATGAAGAGAAAGAACAATGGAAATTACAGTTGTTCATGAAGGCTATGGAAATAGAGGAAGAAGAAGAGTTCAAAAAAGAAATAGAAGAAAAAATAAAAGAGACAAATAAAGAAAAAATATGGGTAAAAGTATTACCGCCAGGAATAGTATTTCTGTTAATAGGCTATATAGTCAATATGTTAATAGGGAACATATTTTTCACTCTAGTATTCTAAAAAAGAAGTAGAAGAAAGAAAAAAAAATGGTAGCCCCAAGGAGACTCGAACTCCTGTCAACGGGATCAGAACCCGTCATGATTGCCGCTACACTATGGGGCTAGGTTTCAAAAATGAGGTTATTTGAAAACTAAAGGGACATAATAATATTACCTTTTTAATTTTTCTTTAGGTACTAGCTTTAGAAGAAAGTAATAAGAAAAATTTATGATTTTAATAAATTGGTAAAAACAGTATTTTGGTCATTTGTTGATACACTGGAGATGGTGGGGGGACGTTCATGAATATTTATTTGAGTGAAAAGAGATTCAAGGGAAATATTAGGATTATTAATAAGAATTTGTCGGGCATGTTCATGAACAATTAAACCATGATGCATAACACGATGATAAAAAATATTATTTTCAACAAAGGAAACAATAATCTCAGTGATATCTAAACAATCCTCACTACAATGTTGAAAGTGTTGCCGAAGTTGTTCAACTGTTTGACCAGGTTCGTTAATGAGATGAAGTAAGATGTTTTTGGCCAGTTCTGTCTTCATAGTAATGTACCAACTCCAGAAAATAGATTAAAACACTTTTAAATATTTTCCTTGAAGTCTTAATTCAATTCAATTCAATTCAATAAAAATGAAGTTTTTGATGTTTAACAAGAATTATAATTATGCGGGATAAATATGTTCGATAACATTTGCACTAAAATTTGATACCCTTTAATCAAAAAAAAAGGGCTATTCTCTAATCAAAAACAGCCTATTTGATTGATCTCTTTTGCTTCTTGGAAAAATGATAATATTTAGAAGATAGAAAGATGGTAGTCCCCAGGAGATTTGAACTCCTGTCGATGGGGTCAAAGCCCATTATGATTGACCGCTACACTAGGGGACTATTTATATGACCATTACCCTTCTGTAATTAGGATAAGGCTTGGTTCTTTTCTGTTTTAAATCTTTTATAGCCTCAGTTTTAAGTGTTTCTTTCTGTTCCTTTTTCCGTCTCTCTATCTTTATATACGTACTATACTTGATTTTTAGTTAATCTAATAACTGATGTGGCGCTTTCGTAAGTTGTTTTACTTCTTTACTGTTTATAGCATATGTATTTTCTGATCCTATAGTCATTGTTTCACCAAATATTAATTTTGGTTCTACAGCTAAAACATTGCCTTTTTGAAGATTGTAATCAAATCGCTTTGTTATAACTGGAAGGTCATTTAATTCTAATCCAACTCCATGAGCAAGAAATGGTATCTCGCCACCGCCCATAAGTTGTTTTTCAACTTCCAGCTCTTCCGCTTTTTGATATGTCTCGGTATAAACTTCTCTAGTGTTTTTTCCTCCCTTAAACAAGCTTACCATGAATTTTTCAAGTTCATATTGTTTTCTATATCTTTCTTTTATTTCTTCTGTAGGTTTACCTATAACATAGCATCTTGTTTCGTCTGCTATGTACCCTTTATATGTACAAGATAAATCAATCAGTATTAACTCTCCCCTCTTGATTTTTTTTGTGCTTGAGCCAAATGGGAACGATTGGTGTAACCCTTTTCCTGAATTTGCAGTAAGAGTAAAACTTCTCATACCGGTATTTGTACCAGACAAAACCAACCCATTTCCTCCCCCTTCAGTGTAGAAATCTCTAGTTCGTACTGAAGCTTCCGCTCTTCTTTTTCTCATTTCTGAATATATGATCCCACTTGCTTCAATTTCTGTCATCCCTTCTTTTATAAGTTCTGGCACTCTCTTATGTACTTCATCAAGTATTTCTGACGCTTGTTTTATAGCTCTTATCTCTTTTTCACTCTTAATAGACCTGATAAGCCTTAATAGATACCCAATTGAGATTGGTTCCTTTTGTGAAAATATTTTTGCGAATTTTTGGTACATATCAAAAGGCAAAACATCTCCTTCCAGACCAAATTTTCCTCCATTCACTCTAAATCCCATATCGTTTAATTTGGAATAAATTTCTTTACTCCTTGTTATGGGGATAATCTGTTCTAATACTGTTTCCTCTTTCACTCTCTTAAGGTCTCTTCTTGCAAACAAAACCGGTTCATCATCTGATGGAATTACCAAAAAACAAGATTGTCCTGTACCTGAGTAGTAATATAAATCTGATTTATACATAATTAAGGAAAAGTCTATATCCTTTTTTTGCAATTCTTTTTGATGTTTGTGTATTCTATTATAAAAATCCTTTTTGTCGAATTGATCAGGTTCTAATATCATCAGATGGAATTTATACTTTTATTATTAAAGCCTTCTTTTTCTAAGTATTTTTGAATATGAAAAGTTTTTTTATCTTACCTAGCCAGAAAAGCCACTCCTTTAGGGTGGGGTAGTTCATAGTTTATAATTCAAATATATACGTTTCTTAAACACGCCTACCTTTTCATGGATAAAAATTGGCAGAAGAGAGAATAAGGTTAAACAACCTCTACCCATCTATTTTCATGTTCATACTTCGCGAATTTAACTCTCACAAGTTGATGGGTTTTTTCTTTTGTATCATGTCTGCGGGTTTCGACCATTATGTCAACTATGCTTTGTAGTGTTCTCTCTACTTTTTTTTCTATTACTCCAGAATCTATGACTAATAAAACACTTTGGTCTCTCTGTCTTATCCTAGCAGATAGACTTTGTACAAAATTCAACACTTGCATAGGCTCATTATATAACATCAATAATGAAAATTTATCAAACACGATTCTTAGCTTACCCCGTCTTGATGAAATCTCATTGATTTTTACTGACAATGTTAATAAATCGTTAACATTATCGATCATTTCAACTCCTTTTAATGGTTCTTTAGACGGTGATCTAAATGAGAATACATCTAAAAATTGTATTTTCTTTTCTTCTTGATATTTTTTTACCATTTTTTCTCCGCAGACTTTTTCAAGTTGAATTAAGTATTCTTTGGGCGTTTGGGCAAGTAAAACGACAAGTATGCTCCCCTCCTTATCCAATCCGTCTTTAATAAATCTATGGGCAATTGTATCCTTTGCTGTACCTGATTCTCCAATAAGTAATATAATCGAATTCTTAACTTCTTCCATTAAAATATCAATACTAGTTGAATAGGACATAGCTCTAACCTGTTATTATGTGAATATTTGTTTCATTACCTCTCTACAAAAAGCTAAAGAGTCTTGAACGAAATTTGTAGTATCTACATTTTTAGATGCCAATCTTAATCTATGGCTTGTTAGAACGGGTTCCATGTCTATTTTATCTTTGTATTTTTCTTCCAGTTGCATATATGCTGTACTTTTATAGAATTCTCTTTCGCCTTGATAATACAGATATCCACATGCACACCCTAAAACTGCTTCAACAATAAGATAAATGGCTTGATACGCATCCTCAGGTGGAAAAACCATAATGTCTTTCATATGTTCATATGATTCGCGAGCCATAATTTTTCCTCCTTCTTTTAATTGTTCATCACTAACGTTAATATCTAAGAAAGGATTTTCGCCAATTAAGGCTTTACCTTGTTGGGCTCTAATAATTTTTGTTCCAGGATATGCATTATTTCCATTGGATGGAATAAAATCTTCTTCTAAAATCTCTACATCAATCAATGACGCATAGACGGGTTCCTCAAAATATTTGTTTATTATATCTCCAATTTTGCCTAAAGTTTCTTCCAATTTTTCTCCTATTGTAGCACTTTTATTTAAAACTAAAAGAAAATCACAATCAGATTCACCTGGCAAATGATCATTAGTCACCACACTACCAATGAGGAGTAAACATTTTGTTTCGTCACTTAGTTGAGTTTTAACATCTTTAGTGAATTCTTTTATAAGGTCATCATACTCGTCCTTTACAAACATTTTAATCACTTTGTACTTTTTGTAATTTACTTATCTTAAAGTATTCTTATTGCTAGGTATTTATCGTACCTATTAATACTTTTTTCTTATCACGGAGTTTCAATCAAATCCATGAGTCCTAGAGTCACTAGTCCAATGAATCCTCTTACCAGCGTTAAGATCTTATTATTTAGCCTTGCCCGTATCACCTGTGCTCCTATCGCTAAAGGGCCATTATGTCTTTTCGTTCCCCGAGTCTTCTCTTATACTCCTTGGCTACAAGTACATCGTGTTCCTCTTCTTCACGTTGTCAGTTGGGTGAAGTGCTACATTTTTAGGAAAGTTCCTAAATCTTCCTAAAAAAAATTCATGCTAATAAATAACATTATTATATTAGGGGTCTAAAGATAACTATAGATGAAGTCATGCAAAAGATTGAAGGTGAGTTTATGAGTAGTAATAAAGTCATAGAACATGACAAAGAAGACGTTAAATGGTATTCCCTAACAGTAGATGAAACTGTTGCAAAACTAAATGTAGACAAGAATTTTGGTCTAAAAAATGATGAAGCAGCTAGACGATTGCAAGAAGAAGGATTCAACATCATTCCTAAAGTGAAAGGAAGTATATGGGAAATATATCTCTCTCCTCTTTTTAATTGGTTGATAAATATTTATCTAATAATATCTGGTATCCTTATCATCACGTCTATTTGGATTCCTACAGTATGGGGACAAGTTTCTTTTTATTTGATTATTGTTGCATTTAATATGGGTTTTACTATTTTCCAACAAATACGGGCTCAATTTAAGCTCGATGCTTTACATAAACTCTCAGCTCCCACTTCAACAGTTATTCGTGATGGTGTTCCGATGGAATTAAAAGCATCAGAACTTGTACCTGGTGATATAATAGAACTAGAAGAAGGAGATCGAATACCCGCTGACGCAAGGATTGTTTATGCTAGTAATTTGTTAGTGAATGAGTCAGCATTAACAGGTGAATCTGTGGCTGTAGATAAAACTACTGAACCAAGAAAAGCTTTACCTAAAAAAACTTCCATCTCAGAAAGGAACAATATGGTATTTACAGGTACATATGTCGAATATGGGAGAGTTACAGCAGTAGTGGTAGAAACAGGAAAAGGTACAGAATTAGGGAAATTATCTACCGAATTAGAAAAAATAGGAACCAATGAGATACCGCTCACAAATAAAGTTAATAAGCTGGCCAAATGGCTGGGACTTACAGTACTTGGATATATTGTTATTTCTTTTACATATATATTGATTCTCCACGCTCTAAGAAATGATTGGGAAATTGAGAGCGTGATGAAAAATTTAGTAAATTCACTCACCACAAGTATGGCAATTATGCCCATATCTATTCCTTTACTTACTACTCTCATTCTCCTTACCGGAGTCTTAACGATGGCTAAAAATAGAGTAATTGTAAGAAATATATCTGGCGTAGAGACACTAGGACGATGTTCTGTTCTCTGCTCTGATAAAACAGGCACTATTACTTCCAATAAAATGACAATAAAGCGTATTTGGGACACAGAGCAATTATATGGGGTTTCTGGAACAGGTTTTGCTAAAGATGGAGTTATCTATCCAATGGATGCAGGAAATGGGGTTGATCTATCATCTGAAAGACAATACCTTTTACCTAATGGCATACAAGCGTATTATAAGGGGGGTAATCTACAATATTTGCTTATAGGTGGTATGCTTAACAACAATGCTCATCTGATTATAGAAGACGTTTTTCAACCTCATCAACAAACATCATGGAAAACAACTGGTGATCCAACAGATGGGGCGTTTCTGGCTCTGTTTAACAAATCTGCGCTTAATGAAAAAGAGATTAAAAAAAGGTTTGGCTATGTAAAAGAGTATACATTTGATTCAGAACTGAAACGTATGAGTAAAATATATCAAAATGACGAAGGATATATACTATTTTGTAAAGGAGCGACTGAAACAGTTTTACCATTGTGTACACGAATGGGTGGGCGTAAAGATCATTTTCCTCTTACCGAAGAGAAAAAAGAGCGCATAATGAACCATGTGAACCACTATGCCTCAGAAGGATATAGGGTTATTAGTCTAGCTATGAGACCATTTGAACAAGATCCGTTGATTTATGAGGATAGAAAGGAACTTGAACAAGATTTAATATATAATGGCTTTGTATGCATGTTGGATCCCCCTAGGTACAAAGTTGATGAAGCAGTAGATGAGTGCCATAGAGCAGGTATATTACCAATAATGATAACAGGCGATTCACTTGAAACAGCTAAAGCTATAGCTCAATCTGTTAACATATTGAAAAAAGGGGGGAAAGTAGTTAGTGGGGACAAGATACCAGAAATGAACGAAAAGGAGTTCTTTGAAGTCAGGGTCTTTGCACGTGTTTCTCCGCAACATAAACAAGAGATAGTAAATAAATACAAAGAAAAAAATAAAATTGTAGCAATGACAGGGGATGGGGTAAATGACGCATTAGCTTTAACAAATGCCGATGTGGGAATAGCTATGGGAATAGAAGGAACCGATGTGGCAAAACAAGCATCAGATGTGGTGATAGCTGATGATAGTTTTACGAGTACGGTTTTAGGTATAAGAGAAGGAAGGGGGTTGTTTGAAAAAATACGCATAATGATCTTCTTTTATATTGCAGTAAATATCGCAGAAGCGTTGGTATATTTTCCTGCGTCATTTTTAGTCTTCAGTTTAGAAAACTTTCAATTTGTTAATGATTTCCAAAGAGTGATAATATTTTCAACAGCACATACCATACCTCCTTTCGCATTGATATTTGATACTTTTTCGTCTGATATAATGAAATATCCGCCCAGAGATAATGAAGAAATATTTAATAAAAAATATGTGGGTGCATTAACTGTACTAGCAGTATCTTTAGCAATAGTCGCGGGGGGTATATATCTTTTAACATATTTTGGAATGATACCTTATTTGGGAAATGCTGAAGGAATATCAAATATACAAGAAATTTATCACCAGAGAGCCCAAACGATGTTTGTAATGGTAATTGTTTTTTCAGAAAGTTTATTGATTCTTGTTCTAAGAAGAATGAATAAATCTGTGGCCCAGTCTATAAAAGAAGATTGGAATTGGAAGATAATGACAATGGTTGTAATTGTGCCAATAGGCCATGTAATATTAATGTATCTGAAACCATTTCAAACTTTAGTGACAAATGTGAGTGGACTAGAAGTAGGGTATGCAACCTTTGGTCTACTGGATTGGTTAATAGTATTAATAACAATGGTTCTACCTCTGATCGCGTTAGAAATATATAAAAAAGCAGTAAGAGATAAAAATGCCTACTTCTAATACTCGAAAGAAAGAAAGTATTCTTCGCGTGTTGTCGAAGTAGAATATCTCTTTCAAATTAAAGGGTTTAACATCCTCCCTTGTTTAAATAAAGGATTTAGTTAACTATTTATAAAGGAATTAGGAATGTTTATAGTTCTTTGGGTTTGATTTTTGGCAAGTCTATCTCTCTATCTGCATAATTTGATGCCATAGGATCATGGGATGCTAGGACTAATGTTGTATTATAGTGTTCACACATATCTGAAAGTATCTTATACACAGTTTCTGCTGTATCAACATCTAGGTTTCCTGTTGGTTCGTCTGCCAAAATAATTGGGGGGTTATTCCCCAAAGCAACAGCAATAGCTACACGTTGTTGTTCACCTCCACTTAAATAACTTGGTTTTTGATCCAGATACCGCTCAATTTTAAGGTATTCAACAAGTTCCTGTGTTCGTTTTTTGATATGGCTGGAAGTTTGATTAGCTAAAACCATGGGAAATTCTATATTTTCCTCTACTGTAAGATAGGGGGCTAAATTGTAGGATTGATAGATTAATCCTACTGTTTTACATCTGTGATTTGCCAATTGATCATCGTTGAATTCGACAATATTTCTATTTTCGATGATGATTTTTCCTGCAGTAGGTTTGATCAATCCGCCTAAACAATGAAGTAACGTTGACTTACCTACACCTGACTTTCCTCGTATAACTACTTTTTCTCCTTTTGAAATGGACATAGTGATGCCAGGAAGAGCAACAGTTTCAACTTTGCCTTTGTAAACGTGTAATAGACCGATTATTTGGATTATTTTTTCATTTTTATTCATGTTTTGACACCTATTTGGATATTAATTTTCAAATGTCGTAGCGTAAAGAGTTTATAGGAAATGAAAGACAAGCTTAAGAGAGAGAAAATAAGCATAAGATAAGTTTTATAAGAAACTGTAAAAGGCATAATAAGTCTATTGCTTAATAATTTCCATAGCAGTATTTGGAGGGTAAATACTATGGTTATAACAACGGTGAGATTGATACATATCAAAAAACTTAGCCAAGTAGTGGTACTCAACCATGCTCTGGCCGTATTTAATCCTCTAATCTCTAAAAATTGAAGATGTTTTTTTATGCTTAACGATACAAAAAATACGAAAGATAAAGAAATTATAGGAATAATAGCAATAATAAAATAAAAGGGATAAGAAAGACGTGTGATAATTTTAATGATCTGTTTTGTATCATAATTATTAGGTGTACTTATCCTATAGGGTATATTTTGGCTATCTAATAATCTAAGTGCAGAGTCTTTTTCTTGGTCATTATTAATCTTTACATTAAAAGAAACTACAGTATCACTCGTAATTAAAGAAGAGTTATCATGATAAGCCATAATAAGAAAAGGAAAAGAATGCGACATTGTAGAAATGAAAGGTAAGAAAGAGGCTGAATCAAGGAATTTTTTAGTAATCGTTCCAGAAGCATTAAGAGTACTATAGGTGAAACTAACTTCTTCTCCTGTTACAAAACCCAATCTTTTACGTGTCTCTGAATCGGTAATGACGTAGGAGACTGTGGAGTTTAACCTAGAAAAAACTTCTTCATTAGAATATGTATCAAAGTATTGATGAAAAAAATTAGCACCGCTAAAAAAGGATAAAGGACTATCTAATAGAAAAATAAATGATTGACCTCGAACGTCACGGCTTGAAATATGATATACAGAACAATAACTAGAATTCTCAAATATACTTGTAACATTATTAAGATATTTTTGATAGATTCTTATTGATAAATCATATAGCTTATCTGTCTCTTCTTTAATATATACATAACGATTAGATTCAACATAGAATGAGATGAAAAAAGTAGATAGAAAGAAGACTAAAAACAATATAGTCCATAGGTTTTTTTGTATATTAAAGGATAAATCACAGGCTTTCTTAATATATTTATTTTCCCTAGGTTGTTTACTGAAGAGATTCCCAAAAAATGGATAGATAACTTTTCTTATGAGTCTGGGACCCAAAAAAATCAATAAGATAGAGAGACTAAAAATGAGTGCAATCCCTGTGAATTCAATGAATTTGGATTTATTGGTAGGATTTATTAACAGAGTGCTCAAGAATAAAATAGAAGATAAGGATAATAAAATAGTAATTATTGTTTCTAAAGTAAGTTGAAACTTGTTGGATGATGAAGTTTTTTTGGTAATACTTTCATCGACTTTAAACAAAGTTTTATTGATTAATTGAACAATTTGGAACTCCAGAATTAAGGATATAATGATATTGACCCCTAAAACATAAGAAAAAACAAGATAGAAGTAACTCCAAGAAATAAAGCCAAGAGAGTTGGCAAGAATAAAAACCATGCACATTGATAAAAAGATGGAAATTACAAGGAGAAGAGAATGAATGAAAAGAAAAGATTGTTTGATCTCTCCTTCTTTAGCACCTTTTGAAATGAACAGCTCAATATCCTTGGTAAAGGATATTAGTTGTTGCTTAAGATAAAAAAAGAAGAAGGTCATGAGGAAACCGACAAGAAAAACGAAAATAACAAAAGAACTCAATAATGAACTGAAATGTTCCGAAGTTAAATCATTCAAAGAATTTTCAAAAATAAGATCAGTATGTATACTAACACCTGTAAAGAAGACAAAATTAGGGTAATATATGTCATAAAATATGTCAATGCGTGTTTTAACCCAGTCTCTGTATGCATTTAAAACCTGTCTGGGTAAAGAATTGATGTAATTAATTTTTCCATCCCATATAAAATGATAGAATGATTGAAAAACTTGAAACTCGGTTAAATCATTAATAATGGCTCTTTCTCCTTCAGATAAAAGAAAATGCAAATGATCAATCGATAACAAAATTAATGGTGTGGTATTGTTATCCGTAAAAATGGATTTTTTAGTAAAAAACCTATTGAATAACAAACTAGTGGTGTTTAATCTATTATTAAATTCTGTAATAGATAAAACAGTATTAATCTGGAGTGTGTTATTACCAATTATGGGAATAAAGTTAATTTCAAACGCTTGTTTGTCCATATTTGTGGAGTCAGAAATAAATATAACCTGGGAACTGTATTCTTCTAAACCAAGCTGAGAGAAAATTTTTTGATCACAAGCAATAAATTCTCGATCATAAAAAGTATCGTTCATATACTTAGTAGAAAATAAACTTGGAGGAAGTTTGATAAGAACAGTAGGTGCATATTCTTCAAGATGATTTTTGATTTCAAAATTGGTTATGGAAAAAATAGTAAAAGGTTCATTAATATTAATAGTGAGATCGGTTGGAATATCAGTTGTAAGTAAATTGTTCCAGTCTTTTCTATAACTATCGATGAAAAAGATATAGGAAGAAAAAGAAATAAGAAAAAGGCCTAAGAATAAGAATAGTTCGATCATTAATAGTTTTTTATTCCCTTTTAAGAACGGTTTAACAAGCCTAAAGGTCATGCTACCAACTCCATTATTGTTGTTTTGGATTGTTCTGATAGAGTAAGGATTTGAACTCGCTCTTTCGTGTGAAGATAATGAATAAAAGATAATACAAAGACAAGTAGGATCGAAATAACTGTCATGATAGAAACAAAGGTTAGAGAAAGGGGGAAAAGGTGGATTCTAAGTGGAATATTGTAATATTTACGTTTGCTTATAATAAGGAAAAATTTCACCATACCCAATGAAAATATAAAAGAAACAAGATTCAATACGATAACCATAAGTGTTACTGAGAGAGAGGAGAGCATAATTCCTTGCTTCGATTTTAGTCCTTTTGAATATAATATTGATAATTTAGAATATAGCTCATCTAAGTTTTGTTTTGCATAGAGTATTATATAGATAGAGACAAAAATAACTCCAAGCGATAAACTAATGGTTTGAACAATAATCATTTCAGGAGTGGCATAAGGATGTAAATATTGATAAAGATAGTAATCCCCAAAATCAAGGAGAGTAATGTCTAGCTGATATTTATTGTTAAGAAAGTTAAGGTAATTGCTAAATTCATTCTTTGAAATATTATCTGGAAGCAAGATGTGGCGATAGGTTGACCAAAGACCAACTTTTGTAAAATTAGATTCAAACTCCGTAGTGGTTAAAAGCATATTTTGGTCCTTACTAGTTTCTAAAGACATAAGCCAAGAGAAAAAAGGAATAAAAAGCCCAATGTCTGCAATACTAATGTTATAGGTGGTCTGATAAGTCTGAAAAGTATCTTTTGATCCTGTAACAAAGTCACTAGTATATTCGTGATTGGCTTTCATATTTGTTAATTCTGCGTGTTTTTTATTAATAATACAGCTTTTGTTTGAATTGAGGAATAAATCTTTTGGGAAATGGTCGTGTTTTAAACCCTTATAGTTTTTCATAGGAGCTTGTGAAGAAAAGCTATCAATATCAGTAATATTTAAGAAAAACCAATATCCATGAACCTCTTCCGTTTCTATATACCAACCGACTTTTCTAGTAACTAATTGAATATGTTTGGATAGATAAACATCTATTTTCTCTTGAGTCATATTGTTAAGAAAAAAGTTGACATAGTTGGTATTTTCAGGGGGAAATTCTATTGTTACATCATAAAATTGATTTAAAGAAACATTTCGTGATCGATAATGGCTGAATGAGTCAATAGATAATAAAGGAACAGAAATTATTAATGAAAATAATACAATGATCCACGCTCTCTTGATGGTTTTTCGGAGAGTAAATTCAAAAGTGTACCTGATATATTTATTGATTTTAACTAAAGAGCTAACTAAATGTGCAATTAGTACCCCAAAAAATTGAAGATAGTTTCTAAGAAAAATATATATTAGTGCTGTAATTAGCACTAAAATGGTAACAACAATGCTAATTATTAGTAAATATAATCCCTCCATGATTATGTTATTGGCAAATAAAAAAATAGTAGTAAAGGTACCTACCATAATGATACCAAAACCAGGCAGAAACTTTCCTAGGGAATCCTTTACAAGTATTTTTATGAAAGTATTATTTTCTACTTCGGAATTATTATAAGAAAAAGTTCGGATTAGATGCCGAAATTGAACGAGCATAATTAGAAAATTACTACATATGAGCAATGTAAAAATATAAACAATGAACTGTCCCCAACTGTAAAAAATATCAAACCAGATTAAAAAGGAGATACTAAATTCAATTATTAAACAAATGAAAACCACCAATGATGATGTCATAAGGTAGTTCTTTGATGTTTGTTTCATTAAGTCTTGTTTTCTACCGCCTTTAATAAGAAAATAAGCATATTTGTCTTTTTGTGCTTCATTAAATATTTCTGAAAATCTTTTAAGGAGTAACGAAATAAACCCCAAACAAAGAATTAAGCTGATATAATAAAGAGAAGGAATAGGTGTATTTTCTCCATAGATATCTGCTAATCTTAAGCTCTTATATAGTGCTTTAGGCATAAAATTCGAAAATAAATCGTTATAAAGCATTTTAATATATGCAGTGTAATATTGGCTATGTGATTCCAGATGCCGTTTCAATTTAAATGTGGTTTGTTCAAGTATTTCGCTTGCCTTTCTGGGTCTATACTTTACTAAATAATCATTCTGAAAATCAAATATTGTCCAGTAAACTATTTTAATATCTTCTAGATCGGTACCAACAAAAATTTCTTCAAAAATTTCTGTTGTTAAAAATAGTGTTGGTGTGATTTTCAACCTGTCTATGAAATAGTTTAATGTATCACTATAGGAGAGATGGTCATTTGTATGTGGCCAATATGTTAAAGAGAGATTAGTTGTCTGTTGTACGGTAGAACCAATAGATATTTTAACTGGAATTATTTTTCCTATCGAAAAGGGATCATCTATAGATGAAATCATGAATTGGTTTTTTAATAATGAAACATTAAAAAATAATTCATAAAAGGTTGTTGAAGCCCACATTATTGTCATGTGGCTAGAACTCCCATTTATGGTTGTATTGGCTTCTAAGTGGTGTAAGTACTGAATATGCTCTATTTTATATTCTTCCATAAATTCATTGTTTGTTTCATATTTCCGTTCTTGACATAGCGAACCACCTTCTTCAAGAAAAATATAATCTCCAAGATGATTTTCGAGATGATTGCTGTATATATTTTGTTGGTTTATAGGATGGGAGATAAATAATAACGAAAATATTAGAGTTGAAAAAATTAAAGGTAATAGTAAATAAAACACATATGCTGTACGATTATTTAACACACGTATAAAGAACGTATCCTTTTTTTCTTTGACCATGATAAACCACACCACAATTATATTACAAAAATAGAAAAAAATAAATGTTTATATATTTTTTGGACGATATTTATTATCTGTTCACTAAACCAACATCGTTAACACTATAAAGAGAAGTTACGCTGAGCAGT
>CAZHRF010000028.1:0-42832 GCA_964534625.1 uncultured archaeon
ATTACCGAGTGGGAGGCGATGTCATAGGGGACTTTTACAATCAGTGTTTTTTTTTGCTTTTGTTGAATATTGCAAAAATATATCCAAAATAAGATACAACTTTATAAGTAAGTTTCAGAAAAAAAGAATAAAAAAAGTAGGTCAATTGGAGAACCAACGCCAGAATTGCCACCATTTTTTATCAGACGTTTTTTTTGGTTTTTCTGAAGTTACACGTCTGAGTTCTAATAGTTTGTCTGTACGGGCAATTTTGCTCAGATATTGCCAAAATCCTTCGGGTTCATCACCTTCTTCAACCGTGTAAATTATAGGTAGTCTTTTTCTTTCTACTTCTAATAATCTACTGATGCGTCCTCCTTCATATTTTTCCTTTGCTTGACTATCTTTACCAATCCAAATATAGATCGTATCATGTGCATCTAAAACAAAGACATCCTCTGAAGAAAAAGATTCTTTCTCGATTTCAACTTCTTTTTGATGAATCTTTCCCGTATCATCAACCGTAAGACGTAATAATCTGTAATCTTTGATATTTTCTGGTTTATATTGTGTTAGAAAGCCCGGCGTATCTCCATCGACAACGGTATATTCTAATAGTTTCTTAAATGATTCTGGCTCTTCTCCTTCATGGATTGTTTTTATATTCAACTTTCTATTTTTATCCTCAATTTGTTTGGCTGTCCATGCACCTACCGCCTTTTCATCAGCGTAAGAATCCGATCCGATCCAGATCCAGACAGTATCTTTAGTTTCAATTACATAAACATCGCCATCTAGGAACCTATACGGCGTTTTAATCTCTTTTAGTTCTTTTCTAATGACTTGATAGACTTTCATTCAATTACCAATTGCGTTAAATATTAAAAAGATTTTCCTAAAGAGTCTGTGTAAAGGGGTAGTCTTCAGAGTTTTTATAATGAAGATAAAAATAAAAATAGAAAAGTTACTGATACATGAATAATAATACATCAAAACTCTGATTGTATAGTTTCTATTATGATATATTTTTCTTTTACTTCATCGTAACGAATAACTTCATCTAATAAATTGTTTAGTGTAGGCTGGACACGCACAGGAGGTAAATTTACTTTTTCCTTGATTTCACTAATTGTTAATCCTTCCGGATATGCTGCAATTGTTGATACTATTTCTGCTTCTGGCACATCAAGTAAACCTGATTCCATTAGATATACAATAAGTTTGTTTTCATCTTTTGCTACATTTATTTTTTCTTTGTATTTGGTTACCTCATTTTCATCAGCAGAAATTTCTTCTTGAGCATTCTCTTCCAGCTTGTTCCATTCATTCTTTTTTTGTGCAACAATATTTTTTAGCTCTTGTACTCTCTCTTCTAGTCTTATATTTTGTCCTTTATAGTCGGCGATAGTCTTAGTATATGTTTCAATTTCTTCTTGTATTGCTGTTAATCTTTCTAGTAAATTTTCTCGTTTTTCTTCTTCAGAAATTATTTCATTCTCCAACTGCTCTATCTGTTGTTTCCTGTTTTCTATTTCTGTTTCTTGATTTTTATTATCTGTCTTTATATTATGCAATGTTTTTTGGATATTTTCTCTGTGTTTGGGGATGCTTTGTGCATCGTTTTTTGTTTCTTCTATAGTTCTAGAAATATTTTCTACCTTAGCATCGAATCTTCTTTTAAGTTCCTCAATTTGCTCTTTTAAATGATTTAATGTACTGATCATTCTCTCTTGACTCATTATTTTTTTCACTCCTATAGGTCTAAATCCATTTTTACTTCTATTTTTTTGGAAAGAGGATCAAATGAAATTATCTCTCTTTCATCAAGATCTAATAAAACCCTGCGTACTAAGTCATGAGATACGCCTGCGGTTTTTACTATGTTTGTTTCTTCATCTAAACCTGGTCTGTTTAATGTTCTGATCACTTTTACCTCTGGTAATGAAACAATATCTTTTTTCAATAAGTACAACAATGCTTTTGCCTTTGACACAATTTGTATATATTCATTTTTATACTTCTCTAATTCTTCTTTCTTCTGTTTTTTGATATTTTCAGTGGTTTCTGTAGTCTCCCTAATTTTTTCATTAAGTTCATTTATCTCTTCTTCTTTATTATTTATGACCTCCTTTTTTGTTCTAATTAGGGCTTCTAAATCACTTTTCTCAGCTTCAAGTTTAAGTTTCTCTTCTCTCTGCTTTGTTAAGTCAGTATTTTTTTGAATATTTTTAGTAGACAACAACTCTCGTTTCTTTGTAAGATTATTTATAACATTAGTCAATTCTTCTGATTCCTTGGCTAATTCATCTGATCTTTTTTCTGACTCAACTATTTCTTCGTTATTTTTTGAGATGTCTTCGAGTAAAGAAGTCAGTAAACCATCAAATTCTTGTACATACCCATCAAATGCTTCCTTTTGGGAAACTACCATCTGTAAGAGTTCTTCTATATCTGACTTTATCCTATCTGTATTATGTTTCGCAGACTCAATATCAAGTTTTGACATTTTTTTACCTCTAAAATTTTTTGATACTTTATTTATCTATTTTATACTTTATTTATCTATAAATAAATCTTTTCTGTCTGAAAACATATGATTTCTTTTTAATGTAGCGCAAAAACAATAATCATGTTATTAAACCAGCAAGGAATAAAGATCAAGTTTATGTTTTTTACCTAATAGAACTGGTGTTTCAAGTATGTGAGAGATAGTTGAGGTACGTAAATAGTTATATAATCAATGGGTTTTAAGATAAATATGGAGGAGGAACATGCCATTCAATTTACTGATACAACCTTCATTGAGAAGGCTTTACGCAATAAAGAGTTTGAATGGTTGATCGATGCTTTACCATTTGGTATTTCAATACAAACCAAAGATCGTATTGTTCTTTATGAGAATAAAGCAGTGAAAGAGCTATTAGGAAATTTTAAGGGAAATTATTGCTATAGGCGGTGGAAATATCTTCCTGATGGAGGAAAAGAGCCTTGTAAAGATTGTCCGGTTTTTTTAGCTTTTGAAGACAAGACTCAACATAGCATTTTCAGAAAAACAGAGGATAGAAACGGTGATCCTTTGTTTCTAGAAGTGAGTATGGTTCCTATTTTAAATAAAGCGAATGAACTTGAGTATTATATAGAAATTATTAAAACTGTAGATCTAAAGGATAAGAAAACAATTTTGGCTACGGAAAGAATAAACGATATTGTTAACAAACTGAAATTTTCTCTAGTCAAATTTGGTGAATCAGGGGCTGATGTAATTTATAAAGATAAATTGAATATAGAGGGTGTTAAAGATGAAGAATTATTTGTTATAAAATTAACAGTGTATGTTTTTTCAGCTTTTGTACAAGGTAACAGAAATTCAGCTGGTTTTTATGGCCCTTTACCCGTGATGGATAAAGAAAAATATTTGATGTTCGGTTATTCATTCATTATTAGAGACAAGAAAGCTAAGGATCCACGAAAAAAAGGATATGAGCAAAGTATTTTGTTCTTTATTCTTCCCCGAAAGTATTATTTCATTCTGAGCAACAGACGTCTATTTGAAGCCTTTATTTCACAAAATCTGTCTTCGTTCACCTTACTGGATCAAATAACGCTAGACGTTTATGAAACTTTAAAAGAAGACATTAGGCAATATATAGTTAAAAATCTAGATGTACTAATGTAGATATTCTCTCTTGTTTATCATTTATTGTTCTTGTTTGGAAATCTTGCGTTTTTCGTGTTTGTCATGCAGATGTTGAAAAAAGGCATTATTTAATCCTTCTACGCATGTTATATCGAACTTTTGCATTTTTCTCCAATATCTAGAAGAAAACTGGTATCCATAACGTCCGAACTCTTGCTTAAGGGCTTTATGAATTCTTTTCCCCTCAGGATCTGCATCAAGCAGAGAAATAATTTTAGTTGTTTTTTTGGTTTTGTTTATAATGTTTTCTACAAACTGGAATATTGGCGGATTATAGCAGTATATTGGCTGTTTTATGTCCCAATACTTCAATGCTTTTTTATCTTTAGTGCCTTCAACAATTATTAAACCATCCATTTCTTTTTGCAATTTCTTTATAAATTCAAAAAAATCTTCTTCGCAAAAGCTACGTTCACGATGCGTTTTATACATTTTCTCTTGAATCATCAATCAATACAAAGTATAAAACAATAGTGAATGAGTCACTTTCAGCAGAAATCACAAAACCAAGGTAAACATGAAAAAGAAGAATCTAAATCAAAACAAACTAAAAAAAAAGAAAAAACAATGTATTTATTCTTTAAAAGCATCAGGGCTGTCTTCTCCACCTTCAACATTATGGCAATAAACCACATGAGTTTTTGAATACCATTTAGCTGGTGGTTGTTCATTTCTACAGATATCACTAACTAAAGGACATCTTGTCTGGAAACGGCAACCTGGTGGTGGGTTGATGGGTGTTGGTATATCTCCTTGTAAGAAGATTTTCTTTGACCTTTTGGACGGATCTGCTATAGGAACTGCAGATACTAGAGCTTTAGTGTAAGGATGTCTCATGTCTTCAAAAATGTCATCGCTTAAACCTGCTTCCATAATCTTTCCTAGATACATGACATAAACTTCATCGCATAATATTTTTACCAACGCTAGGTCATGTGCTATGAACAGATAAGTCAGTCCCATTTTTCTCTGTAACTCTAGGATTAACTGAATTATTGCTGCTCTTACTGACACATCTAAGTTTGATACTGGTTCATCCATAATAATAAAATCAGGTTCTAAAGCTAATGCTCTTGCAATCCCTACTCTCTGTCTTTGTCCTCCACTAAATTCGTGTGGATATCTATATGCATGGTGTGGTGCCAATCCTACGTCTTTTAGTAATCTCAATACTCTATAACTTGCTTCATCACCTGATGCAACTCCATGTATATTAAATGGTTCTGCAATAATATCATGAGCTGTTGCTCTAGGATTCAAAGAAGCATATGGATCTTGGAAGACTATTTGTAGATGTCTTCGCATTTCTTTCATTTCTTCTGATGTAAGACGATTGATATCAATTCCTCTGAAATATACACCGCCACCTGTTGGTTCAAGAAGACGAAGAATAGAACGTGCGGCTGTACTTTTTCCACATCCGCTCTCACCTACTAATCCTATTATTCTTTGTTTTTTTATCTGCATGCTTATTCCATCGACTGCTTTCAGATTGGCGAATTTTGGTCTTTTATTGAATGGAGGAACATACGGTAATGCGAAATATGATACAATAACTAATCCCATTATTATTAATCCTATTTGGGTCTCAAAAGCGAACACTACAAGCGAAATAACAAAAGCTAATAAGAACCAAGTTGTCTCTAATGGTATAGGAATCTTAAAATATTTTTTTAGGTTATCGATTTCGATAACTACGTCTTCATCCATTTCTTTTGTCCTTATTCGCCCTAAAGCACTACCATCTGATTGTTTCTGTTTTATTCTCTCAACGATTGACGGAGTTGATGATCTATTTGACATAATTTTTTCACCTTTTTAACTAGCTGTTGATTTTTGTTGTAATATAGGGTGCTCCAATGCTTCATAACCTACTGTACGGCCTGCTTTGTTAAGCGCTTTTTGACCAATTTCAGTGTACAAATGACATCTAACATTATGGCCTGGTTCAAGCACTACTGTTTCTGGAACAGTTCTCTCACACACTCCTTGTATCCAATAATCACATCGAGGATGAAAACGACATCCGGATGGTGGATTAATTAGATTTGGAATGGAACCTCTAATAATGGTTAATGAATCACGTTCAGCGTCAGGTCGAGGGATAGCTCCTAATAGACCTTTTGTATAGGGATGGCACGGGGTTTGGAATATAGTCATTATATCTCCAACTTCTGCGATATATCCCGCATACATAACAGCTACACGGTCACACATTTCGGCTATTACGCCCATATCGTGTGTAATAAGAATAATGCTCATATCGAATTCTTCACTAGTAGCTTTTAAAAGTTCAAGAATTTGAGCTTGAATTGTTACATCGAGAGCTGTAGTGGGTTCATCAGCAATTAAAAGTTCGGGATTGCAGCTTAAAGACATAGCAATCATAACCCTTTGTCGCATACCTCCACTGAATTCAAACGGATAGTTATCTACCCGTTCATCGGCACTAGGGATGCCGACGAGTGACATGATTTTAATTGCTTTATCCCGGGCTTCTTTTTTGGATACTTGTTGATGAAGCATAATTGCCTCACCTATCTGATCTCCTACAGTAAATACGGGGTTAAGACTTGTCATAGGATCTTGGAACACTTGTGCAATCTGATTACCTCTGACTCTTCTCATTTCTGCTGGGCTTAATTTGCGTAAATCTTGGCCTCTAAAAATTATCTCTCCTTCTAAAATTTTACCCGGAGGATCGGGAACTATACCCATAATAGATAAAGCCGTTACGCTTTTACCAGAACCAGACTCGCCTACAAGCCCCATAACTTCGCTTTTATAAAGAACGAAATCGATACTTTCAATTGCCTTAACAACACCCTCTTCTGTGAAGAAGTACGTCTTAAGGCCTTTGACTTCTAATAATATGTCTTCTGGCGGACGACTCATAATAAATCTCCTTTTTTAAATTAGCTTAATATAACTAGTTTTAACTATGTAATGCAACTAGTTTGTATTTTACTCTGATTGAATGCTCCGATAAACATTTAAAAATGTTGTTGTATCATTTTTTTCATACTCTTCCTTTTCTTAATCTTAAGCGAAGCGTTTATCCCTCTAGTTTTTTACTCTAATATTAATGCTTATTTTATACTAAACTAGGTTATATTTTCCATCTCTTCCCTCTTTTTGAGTTTTTGCTGCTTTTATATTATTTGTCGGAACTTAACCGCTTATTTTTACTATCTTTAAATAGTAATATCTATCAAATAAAAAATATGTCATGTCTTGTACCTAGGAGCGGAGGTTATCTTGCAATATATTCCTAAGCATTATATTCTGACGAATCCTGCATTTATGGAAGAACCATTCATTAATTGGACTTATACTGAGAGTATTTTGATTACCGCTTATGATCTTCTAAAAAATGAATCCTTGCTTTACTACCTAGATTCTAATTCTTTAACATTGCGAGAAATGATGATTGAGCATGGCTTTCCACAAAAAACTAAAATTTTCGCTGATTCTGGTATTTTCTCGTTAGAATGGTTTAAGAAGATAAAAGGACGTACTTTCAATAAGGATTTTTCGGCAGTTCAACTTAAACCCAAAGAGGTTCTATATGCATATGAGTTAATAGATCCTGATTATCTGTGCCCTCTTGATGAAATAATATTACCCTCTGATAAGGAAGCGGTAATAAAACAGAAAAAATTAAAAATTAAAAATAATATACTTCTTGCATTAGAATGTTTTTCTAGTTCAAAGCTAATAGGAGTTTTACAAGGAATAAAATCTGATGATATCGCAGAACTTTTTGATTTTGAAAAAGATCAAGGTATCAGAAATTTTGCTAGAGGGGGCATAATTCCCTTATATTATCATAAAGAGTACTGTGATTCTATTCGTTCTACACGCCTAATAACCAAACATTATTCCCTTCATGCATTTGGGCTAACAAACTTGAATCAAGTAGGCTGTTATGGGAAGTGTGCTGGAATGGATTCATTTGATACAACATTAATAAGATCTCTTACATCTCAGATGTTTTTTTTAACTAAAAAACTACAAAAGAAGCGCTTCCATGTTGATCTTCTCTCAGATTGTAAATGTCCCTATTGTATTGAAGCTAGAGAATACAACTATGAATATATGGATTATCCGCCCAGTCGCCTAATCAAGAATCTTTATTTGCATAATATTTTAACATTAGCTAATTATTCAAATAATGTGGTCTCTGTACTTGAAATATAAATTGTCCTATTCTAAAAGGAAATCTGACAAAAGTTTTTGATTGGCGTGCTGTTGAATTTTTTTCTCTTTAAGCTCTCCAGGCAATTTGTATTGCGGGTCATCAAGAATTTTTTGTAGAATCTTATAAAAGACATATGTATTATGGAATCCTCTTCTTCTGTTTCTGTTATTTCCTCTGAAAACTATTACTTCCATACCTACTTCTTTGCATATTGGACAGGGGCATTTTTCCCACGGACGATCTCTTAGCGTCTTTAGATACTTATTGGTTACATCCCTCCGTTGAATAAATCGCTGGTTTAAATGTTTAAAAGCCTCTATTATTTCTTCTGGTGTCCTATTTTTTTTAAACTCAAACTTTCTTAGTAATACTTGTATTGCTCTTTCATATTCTTTTAATTCTTCAAAAGTTGTTTCTCCATCTTTTACTTTATTTTTGTATTTTTTACTTCGTGTTAGAAAGGGTAATCGTAATGCTGTGTAACCTTCCCAATTGTTCCCCCTGTAGTTTTTATTAGCTCCTAACCAAGCGGATCTTAGTGGGGATGCACTATCAAAACTTGTGACACCTAGCTCTCTAAATGCACGTATTGCTTCAAGTCTTGCTACCCCAAATAAGTGCACATTGATTTTATTTGGTATAACTAAATCTTTAATGGATTGAAGGATACGAATAATTGATTCTGTTTTCTCTCTCGCTATTCCACCGATGGCAATATAATCATATCCTATGTCTATTAATCGTTCAACAGAATCTCGGTAAGATTTGATGTCCCAACCTTGAGCTGACCCAACAGGTATAAAGTCATATTGATTATTCCCTGTTTTAATGTAAAACTCTTCCGCGTTTTTTATAGAAATATTTTTTCTGTATTCCCATTCGCTTTTATATTTTGGCACACAAAGATGATCTATTGATACTCCTATATCGAATCCTAGTTTATCATAATATCCAATTATTTCATCCGTATTGAAAGGGGGTTTTTTTTCATCAATATACCCCCAAGCTCCACAGTCACCAAAGATTGGCCCATCAAATTTAAAATATTCATGGACACCCTTTTTTTGTATAGCTTCGTATTTACTTATAGTACTCTGTATTTTCATTCTTGATATTAAAAGACCGTCATAGTTAGGACTATCATAGATCTCATGAGAATATATCTTTTTTGAATTCTGAAAAGGTTCATCATCCCAGAAATTATACTCTGAATCAACAAGATCATCCCATTCAGGAATAAAGTATTGCATTGTTTCTCTTTTACCCATCTTTTTTTTACATAGTGTCTTCAATAATCTTTTCAAAGTTTATTCTTTTTTCTTCAATTGTTGAATCTACTTCTATATTAATTGTAAATTGCTCATTTAATGGTTGATAACTGTTCGTTCGCCATTCGATTGTTAAAGTACTATCGTCATTCATAGGCGCTTTAAGAAATGGAATTATTATCTCACCATTAGCTGTTTCTACAAGATAACCGTCTACATCTTTAATTCTTATTTTGTTATTGTCTTTGTCAAGTAGCTTCATAGTAATATTTTGTAAAGGATATTTCATTTTATTCTTTAGTTTCATCCTTACTATCCATAGTTCGTCTTTTTTCTCTTTCTTATCTACTTCAATGGTAATTTCGGGAGTTGTTTGAATTGATTTTGCTTTCTTTTTCTTTTGTTTTTTTTGTCTCTTCTTTCGAGGTGAATAAACCGATTTTTTCTTTAACTCTTCGGGATTATTTTTCCAACGAATTATAGTTTTAATCGTGGCATATTTGAAATTATTAATTAATTTCGAAGTAATACCCATGTTTTCTTGATGTTCTCGTATCTCATCAACATATACAGATCTCAGTCCTGTTTTTGAGTCTCCCGTTTTTTCGTTCAATTCATCAATAATATCCTCACAATGATCTGTAAGTTTTTCAAAAATAGGGAAAAAGTCACTAAACTCATCTATATAGTCTTCTCTAGATTCCTCGTTTTTTGTGTCTATTGTACGCAAATCTTCGCATGCGTCTCTAATTTCTTGAATTTCTTTTTTGCTAAAATTCTTGTTTATCTGTTTTTTAATTATTTCTTGATTTTCTTCTGATACCATTAGTTCGTCTCCTCTTCTTCTAATTATTTTATTTTTTTTCATCTTTTTATGCTGAAGTATTTGATGTTTTTTTAATAAATTTTTTTTTTCTTCCCACCAATCTAAAAAAGGTAGTTGTTTTATTGTTAAATCCTTCTCTTTCAAATCCAATGCGTAATTTAATAAAATTGTTCCTTTAGCTGCTATGGTAGCACCAATAGGCTCTTTGAATATTTGTGATGAAAGGTCTGTTTGAACAAAAATCTGTTCATCATAAGCTCTTGAGTTTTTAGGAATATCTTTAAGATGTCTTCCGAAGTGTGCGATTTCTTTACCGATATCTTTATATCTAGATAAAGATCCAATGGTCATCATATATGTTCTGCCAAGCGCTAAGTAAACAAAGTCATACTTTTTTTTCATTAATGATAAAAGATTCTGTTTGATTTTTAAATTATCAGACATTTTTTGTATTTGTTTTTTTGTTTTTCCAGAAAAAGTACAATCATAGGGGGGTAGTAATGTGTCTTCATGTACTAAACCAAATCCAGCTGAAATAATATAGTAATCAACTTCATGATTCTCTTTTAGAAGATTGATTGCCTTAGCTATACTGAATGTTTGTGGTCCTGTATAGAGGGAACCGGCACGGATAAGTTGTTGTTTAAATTTCTTTTTGATCTCTTTCCTAATTTTTTTTGTGGTTAAATCGTTACAATCTGGCTGGTTGGGACTATGTACTCTTTTTGCTTTTCCACAAGAGCTTATTATTAGTAAACGTTGATTTGAATTTGACATGAGCATATTCCCTTACACACAAATGTACACTGTATAATTTTCAGTTTATAAATATCTAAAGAAATTGATATATAAAGTAATTGGCTAAGTAAGTAAAGCAATGTATATAAGTTTGTAAAGTGTTTTTCACCTTTCGTTTTTATAGATTCCTTTTCTTTTTCTAAATTCAAAACTTCTGCCTAAAACATTATTTGATCTTTTTTTAGCTTGAGGTACATGTATCATAGCATTTGTTTTGTCCACAAAGACGAACACGACATTTAGCATAGCTACTCAATAAAATCCGCGTGAATGACACTCCTCACAATTTTTGTCATCAAGCGCCACAATTTAGTCTCATTTAACCCATCTTTCAGCATTTCTTTGCCTTAAATCGTCATTATATATTAATTTGATTGAATAAGCTGGAAAAGTGTCACATTGCAAGCTACAGAAAAAAAAAGTCGTTAAAATATATAAATATGTGAACATCTCAATTTTAGAACCTAATAAAAAAATAGTAAGAGAGAAAGATGTGTTTTAATCTTTCAATCTTGGATCTAAAGCATCTCGGAGTCCATCTCCAAGAAGATTGAAGCCCAATACTGTGAAGAATATCATCAAAGCTGGAAACATTGGCATCCATGGATATTCCAAAAGATCATCTTGCCAACGATTTAGGTCATCTCCCCAACTGACAGCGTTAGGATCTCCAAAACCGAAGTAAGCCAATGCTGCAAATGTAAAGATAGTTCCTGCTATACCCAAGGTTACGATGATAATTAGCGGCGCTAATGAATTTGGTAGTATGTGTCTGAAGATAATTCTCATATCTCCTGCTCCTAAAGCTTTTTCAGCTTCAACGAAATCTTGTTCTTTCAATGAGAAGAAGTTCGACCGAACTATTAGAGCAATACCTCCCCACGAGATAAGCGAGAAGAATAAGACCACAACTGCATATCTACCACCGGGTATGTTTACATCTTCGAATAATACAATTACCATTACCAGTAAAATGAAACCTGGCATAGAGTAAAGAAGTTCCACTAATCTTTGGATGATATCGTCTATTATGCCCCCATAATAACCACTAATTGAACCTAAAAATGTTCCAATGATTAAAGTGATCATTTGTCCAATGAAACCTAATGCAAGAGAGATAGTGGCGCCAAAAAAAACTCTGGAAAACATATCTTGTCCAAGTTTATCAGTTCCAAAAGGATGATTTATTGATGGTGGTTGTGTTTTTACCTCGGTAAATTTATATTTTGGATGTCGAAATAATATTACTACTTGGTCTTGTCTCATTCCGGGCACCCAAAATTCGACGTATAGGTTATTTTGGTTTAAAGGATTGGGGTTATATGGATCTCCATCTAACCATCCTCTTTGAAATACCCATTCATCGTATGTAATCAAGAACCACGATACAAATGCCATCAATATGAGGAATAATACGATATATAATCCTATCATTGCCATCTTGTCTTTTTTTAATCTTCTCCAAACAATTGACCACTGACCGGCACCTTTCATTGATTCTATTTCACGAATGGTTTGTTCATCCAACACTAAGTCATCCATTTCTTCTTGATGTTTTTGTTCTGCTGTTGCCATGATATAACACCTAATATTTTATTCTTGGATCTATGAATGCGTAACTAATATCTGTCATCAATCTTGCTATTAAGAACAAGAATGGAAAGATAGTATTGGTTGCCATCATCATAGGAAAGTCACGCATAAGTGCAGATTCTAGGAATATTGTTCCCAATCCTGGCCATCCAAAGACAGCCTCAATCATAACAGAACCACTTAACAAACCAGGTAATGAATTACCAATAATTGTTACAATAGGTAAGAGTCCATTTCTAAATGCATGTTTGTAAATAACTGCTCTGTTATCTAAGCCTTTTGCTTTAGCTGTACGTACGTAATCTTGGCGAAGTATTTCTAATAGTTGTGAACGTACTAATCTTGCCATAAATACTAGACTACCTAAAGTCAAAGAAAGAGCTGGTAAGATCAAGAATATATAGAAATCTGGATTGAGTAATAGTGGTGTCCTAAATGCAGACTTATTTGCAACTCCTGTAAAGTTGAATAGATAGAAAGATACAAGCATTATTAACTTTGCTAGCCAAAATAAAGGCATAGAATAACCTAAAAGCATAGCAAAGGTCAGGGTTCTATCCCAAAATGTGTTTTGACGGGTTGCAGATACAACACCGATTGCTGTTGATAATAGTAATGATGCAATGAAGGATAGAATGTTTAGTATAATAGTATACCACATATGTTGCTTTATAATTTCAGCTATTGGTTTACCTTCACCCGCTTGAGTAATGGTCCAACTTTTACCCAAATCAAAGTTGAGAACATTATTTAGGAACTCAACATATCTTTGGAACCATGGAACCGTATATCTGTCTCTATCTAAAAGTCCCATCTCAATGGCTTCTTTATTATAAGCTGCTGTCCCACATTCTGGGGTCTCACATTTAATCAACCCAACACGCACTAGTACTGGATCACCAGGAGCAATATTAATCAATGTAAAATTCATCAAAGTGATGCCTATCATAATGGGCACGATATAAATTGTTCGCTTTAATATATAGCCTTTTAATGACATACTTTTTATGTCTCCTTTTAAGTTCTATAACTTCACACTCGTAATAATACGAACATGAAGCAATCATACTTATAGAAGAAGAAAATTCACGCATTTATAAGAGTTACTTTTGACCGTCAAAAAATAATATTTAACCTCACTTATATTTTAATTTATAGTGGTCATTATCTAGTTTTAAATTCTTGTTGTTTAATATGTGTAATAGTATCGCAGAACAGTGTTGTACTGCACACAAAGACCTATATGGCAAATACTTCACATAGTTAAAGTTGTATTTTCAACTTTTTCAACCCTTCCGTCTTTCATGTATATAATTTTTTCAGCTCGTTTAGCTGCCATTAGATCATGTGTAACCATTAATATGGTGAGATTCTTTTCTCTATTAAGTTTTACAAGTAAATCTAATACTTTACTTCCTGTTTTTGTATCTAAATTTCCGGTTGGTTCATCCGCTAATAATACTGAAGGATTACTAATTAGCGCACGCATTATAGCTACTCGTTGTCTCTCTCCAGAACTTAATTCTTCCGGGAATTTATCTTTAAGATATTCAAGATTGAATTCTTTAATTAAAAGAGCAGATCTGAGGTTACGTTCTTCTTTTTCCACATTGTCAAAAATGAGTGGCAGTTCGATATTTTCTACTGCTGTTAAACCATCCACTAAATTAAAAAATTGAAATATAAAACCAATCTTTCTTCTTCGTAGTATGGCAAGTTGTTTTGAATTAAATGTAGTTACATTTGTGTCATCTATTATTACGTCTCCATTTGTTGGTCTTTCTAGAGTTCCAATTAAATTCAATAATGTAGTCTTTCCTGAACCTGAAGGTCCAACAACGGAAACAAATTCTCCTTCTTGCAATTTTAGATCTACACCATTAACAGCTTTAACGACATTTGTTCCTACAGTAAAATATTTTTCAACATTTTTACATCTAACTACTGTACTCATTTCATACATTATTCAGTTTAGATACTAATAAGTTTGTCTCATGTTCATGTTGTTTTCTCGCAAAGGAGGAAATTCAAATTAGTTCTATCTGTCCCTGTAATCCCTTATAAACACCAGTATTATTGATATCCTTTCCTTCCTGCTCTCCCTTAATTTGAAATATAATAAGCGGTATGTATATGAGATGGATTGTTGATTTTTGAATCCGTACTTTCGAGTTTATTTTAAATTCTGTTGTTTCTCCTAGTTCAATTATTTTCTCTATGTTTTTAATGATTTTAGTACCGAATAATGATTTGATTTTTGAATTTGCTGAATCAACATCTTCACATTTCAAGATTTCTTTCCATTTTTCTAATAGTTGTTGTTTCTCCTTTAAGAGTTCAACCTTTGTTTTTAGTCCTTTTTTGAGCTTCTGAAATTCTTTAACATCCTCAGCTAATTTTCTTTTTTTTTCAGTTGTAATGCCTTTACCTTTTTTTTCATGGTCTTTTAATTCACTAGTTTTTTTATCAACTATATCTTGGAATATTTGTAAATCCGTATACTTCTTTTGAATAAGTTTTTTTTCTTGTAATATTTCTGATTCAACTAGTTTTACACTCTTTGAAATAATATCATGTGCATTTAGATATTCAGATTGATCTTCCCATATGAATTCTTCATCTTGTATCCTAGAAATGATTAACTCAAGATGATTAATGTAACTCTCATCGTCTTCAAATTTGTGTTGAAATTTTTTCTTAATATTATTCATGGCTTTCTTTATTTTAGTTAATTTAATTGAGTCTAGAGGTATATCTGCAATTTTCTCTCTTTTTAATTGGGGTATTTTTTCTTGTTTAAATATTTCCACAAGCTTAAGTTGTTGTTGATTTATTAATTGATCCCATTTTTCCGTTTGGTCTTTTTTTATATGTTTAATGGGAGAGTAAGAACCAACCTCTCTCAAAATTGGATATTCGTGTTTTCGTTGGATATAAAGAGGAAGAGAAATATTATCTATTTTAATGAATGATTCACTTTTGCATTCTCCATCAACTTGCATAAAAATATAGGGGTAATAAAACCTTTTTACTTCATCAACAATTAAGTTTTCTGCTCCAATGATTTTTTCTCGCACCATCTGCTCGATGTTTTCTAAATGTGGAATTTCTATTTGATAGAACAATTCGTTAATTTCATTTTTAGTTTCAGGGTATGTTTTTTCAAGTTCTTTCTTTATTTCTTTTATATTCTCTTTTTGTTTTAGTCTGGGGCTTGATAGTGATTCTTCTCCTATACTGTCAATTTTATCGGATATTTGGGACTTGTCATTTTTTATTATTGCTAAACTGTCCTCTTTATCTATTTCAATTGAACTTGAATTCTCTTGAATATTTTCAGCTTGTCCTTTTGTTTGTTTGGTTGAGTCTGAATGAAATTGTTGATTACTTATTTTCTTTTGTTTCTCTTTAGATCCATGGACAATTTGTTCAATCTGATCAATGATACTAATAAAATCCTCAAATGTCACTGTCTTTTTAGACTTTGGATCACTCATTTTCTTTCCATGTTTGATATAATCATACTAGTAAATAAATACTCTTAATATTTTGATTTCAGAAGTTACCTTTTTGGATATTGGGATATAATCTCAAAACAGCCCAAAATAATCAAGACACTTTAATAAATGTACACTTCTATCTAGCCACATATTATCTGTGTATTGCTAGTTTATATAAATTAAATAATTCTCTTTAATCTGATGAATTCACCTTCTGTTAAGATATGTACTGTTTGTGAAAACATTGTTAGAAAGGAACTAGAAGTCCATTTCTGCCCTGTATGTGGTGCTGAGCTAGTTGAAGGAAAAATGAAGGACTCAGACCCCCATATTAATGTGTATGAGTCACAAAAGAAATTTAACAACATTTTAACAGAAGATGGTAATGAAACTCATTTTAATTATGAACTAGATAGAAAAACAATCGATAGTCTACCTTGGCAGATGAATGAGAATCAATCAGAAAATAAGGTGAAGAAGCATGAAACTGACTATTTAAGGAGACCAACAAGCATTAATAGACTTAATGGATCTTTTGCTTGGTATTCCTATATATTTGTTGTTTTGTGCAATTTAGGTGCAGTGATCTCTCTTTTCTTTATTGTAGGCGGGATGGGTTCTTATATATTATATAAAACCAATCTAAGACTTGGTTATTGGATCTTATCACTTGGGGGTTTGTTAATAGGTGCAATCTTTGATTTTTTAAATGAAAATTTTGCTATAAATATGATTGGCCGGGGATCTGACATAAAAGTTAAGCAAAAGCAAGTTCAAAACATTAAAAAGCGCTTTTTAATATATCTTATCATATATATAATGCAAATTGGCGCTTGTTTTATCATTATTATATTTATTAAACTGTTTTACGATACCGTTTTATATAACACATCAAAAATGATTGAAGTAATCCTTAATCTTGGTTCATTTGCATTATTCTTCACTTTTCTCTCTCCAAGTTTTAAAATAGCCAAAGTATTTTCTAATACACGAGATGAGAGTATCTACCAAAATTTGTTTGATTCGTTTCAATTTCAAAAAATTAGTACAAAAAAAACCAGTAATCTAATCATTTACTGTGCCATTCTCCCCTTATTGTTATTCCTTGGTGGAATTTTTCCAATAACCCAAACATATATGTTTCTATTAGATTCCCAAAGAATTTTCCTTTTAGATACATTAATTTACTTATTGATCACGATTCTTTTGATAATTTTTCTAATAGGATTTAAAGTGTATATGAACACTAAAATTGTCTCAAATATTATTCTCTATGAATATGATTTGGAAAAAAGCTTTCAATCTCCTTTGATTACTTGGATTAGAAAAAGGGATAATGAAGATTCTGTTTTGGAAAATAACCAATCTAATGAAGAAGGTCATTTTTGTAATCAAAAAATGGACCCAATTCATACTAAAGAGAATGTATATGGTGAAATTGATGAACGATGCCCACACTGTTCGGCCTCTTTAATTGGTAAGGGACAACAATTTTGTGTAAATTGTGGAGCACAGCTTAAGCTATAAAAATAAAAATAGGAAAAAGTTATGTAAAATAGCCAAAAAATTATTGGATTTTTTTAATTACTCTTTTTAAAATATCTTGCATGGCATTGACTTTTTCTTCCAGTTTATTGACTTGTTCTTTGAGTTTATCAAAATCTTGTTGAGAGATACCCTTGGCTGAACTACTACTGGGAATAGACATTGCTTTTCTAATGTCTATGATCTCTTTCGGTAAATCAAAGTCAGAACTTATTTCCGCGTTATTTGCTTTGAGCAATCTGTGTGCCAAGAGATCAAATGTTTCTTTTACATTTTGTCCTGTTAAAGCAGATGTTTCACAATAGAAAAAATGAAATCCTGTTTCGGTTCCTAGACGGTGACAAAACTCAATAGCCATCTCCTTGGATACTTTCCTTGTCTCGACCAAATCCGCTTTATTTCCAATAACCATATACGTAAGAATAGCATCTTGGGAACCTTTTCTTGCCTCATCAAACCAGGTTCGGAGATTTGTCATAGTTTTTGGATCTTGAAGATCAAAAACCAATAAAGCTCCAATTGCACCCTTGTAAAATGTACCTCTTACAGCTGAATAAGAATCTTGACCTGCTAAATCCCAAACTTGAAATGTAATATCATTGTCGCCCTTCTTTGTTTTATGAGAAGCAAAATCAGCTCCAATAGTTTTTAAATAATTACCTGTAAATCCTTTTCCCATATATCTTTCTCTTATAGATGTTTTCCCCACAGCACCATCGCCTGCAAGAACAACTTTAAAATTAAATTGTTGTCCCATTATTAATCACTCACTTTAATTCCCTTTTACTTTAGCAAGTTCTTCTTCTAATTCATTAATTCGTTCTTGCTTTGCTAATACTTTTTTCTGAAAGTCCTCTGCAACTTCTGCTTGTGTTTTTTCAAATCTCTTTTTTGCATCTTGGAGCTCTCTTTCCATTTTAGAATGTTGCTCACGTAATTTTTTCATTTCATTACTTTCTTTTGCTTCTTGAACAGCTTTACTTAAAGCTTCTTCTAAATTTGCATTTGTGTCGAATTTTGATGAAGTAAGCAATTTTAGTGCTTCATATTTTTCTGGTGCAATAGTTGGACGATTTGTTTGTAGGTCATTAATTCGTTCTTCAAGCCCTTGTTTTTCGACCATTAACTCTGATACTTGTTCTTTTAGTTCTCTGTTTTCTTGAGATAATTGAGCAGAATTTTCAACTTCAATATTTAACTGTCTACGAATATTTTCAATGTTTTGGCTAGAACCACCTAAATCATTCAAGTAATTAACTACTGTTATAATATACTCGCGAATCATAGGATGAATTAAATGCCAATATTGTTGGAGATCTCGTTCAACATCTTTAAGCCTTGGGTCATGTTCTCCTTCAGGTAATTTCACAAAAGCAGGAGTATCAACATCAATTAAGGCTTGGTATTGTGGAACAAAATTAAATATGGTATCCTCTTTGTATTTGTACTTTTTGTTCATACAAATAATTAGTAACAATAGAATAAGAAAGTTTCTGTTAAGGTAGCATTATTCTTAGTTAATTTTATGTGAGTCATTTTTGTGCAGCTTGTGATATCTCTAATATTTTTTCGAATAATTTTTCATCCATAAGAACTTTTCCAATATTCAAGTAATTTTCTATAATCCTTTTTCTAGTTGTTATGGAGATGGGAATTTCCTCAAATTTTCTTTCTAATGTGGATCTTATTTTTCTTTTTTTGTTGTTCATTTTTAATATATGATATTTTGCTTTGAATTTAGCATAGATCTTATATATAAATAGAGTTGACATTTGAAAAATTTTAGAAAAACCCACGTTTTATCCCTCTATTCTGATTTTTTCATAACTGACACAATTTTATCAATATTTGATGAATATTCTATAACAATTTTCTCTACTGTTTCTTCAGATAATCCCTCACTTTTCAGTTTTTTGTATATTATAGCTATAGAATCTGCAAATTTTTCTGCTACCGTTTCATCGTAAATAGACCCTAAGAGTTGTTCAACCAAAACTCCTATCTCACTTGATAATACTTTGAGGAACTCTTTTGCTTGTGAGTAATCTTCTATGGTGCTTTTTGTGTCATCTTTAGGGTATTCATTAATTACTTTTTTATTTTTTGAGTTATAGTCCTTTTCTGTCAAATTATTCACTTCTTTTGAACTTTCATAAATAATTTTGTGTCCTTCAAGAGTTCAATATATTTTGGCTTTAAAAATATAACTCAAGACTACAAATTAGATGGAAAGAAAAACAGTTATGCAATAAGCTCTTTTTTACTATCCTCTGGTTCTTTTAATTGAATACTTCCATATACAAATCTTTGAATTACTGTAATAACTGATAATGATGTGAGGATCATATATCCAATAGAGAAATATGAACCTTGGGTAAAACCAATCCAACTAATCTGAAAGAATGGTTGATGAAATTCAGGGATAAGTAGATGCAAGAAGACTAGTAACATTAAAAACAACAATCTTTCAGCTCTCTCCATAATCCCAACAGCCATTTTCTCAATTCCAATGCTTTCTCCTTTGGCTCGAATATAACTAATTAGTAAACCTGAAGTTAACATAAGAATACCCGTTACACCATCTACTGTCCCACTAAGAGCTATACCACCAAATATTGCTAAATCGCTAATTCTATCAGCAATACTATCTAAAAACGAACCTTTCTTTGAAGCAATATTATTATATCTGGCAATTCCCCCATCTAAGAAATCACATATACCGCCTAGTATAATAAGTATAAAACCTGCCAAAAAGTTTACCATATAAAAAAATATACCAGCAGATATAGATAAAGTCATACCTAAAAATGTAAAAACATTTGGATGGATACCTAAATTGGCAAAGAAAATAATGATTGGCCTAAATATTTTTGTTATGTGATCCTTTATTTGAGAAAGCATGTTATCTTTTTAACACTTCTTATGGTATATTTTAAACTTTCTGTAAATAATTTTTTTGAGAGAGATGAACTTCTTAACCTATCTTTTTAACAAGAATTTAGTATTTCTTCCATTTCATCTTTTTTTACAAGTAGTATGGTTGTTTTGCCACTTTTATTAATGTCTCTGGTCATGTCAATTGCGTTCTGTGAGAATTCATTTCCAATAATTATAACTCCTTCACAAAAATATCCGTTATTATCACTATTCATATCCTCAAGATTATGTTCTGTTTTTATGATTGTATTTGTACCTATGCTCTTATTCCAATGAAATGCAAACACAGCAAATTGTTGCTTGGCTCGTTCAACAATGAATGGGAGTATCTTTGTATTACTTCGACCCCAGTTAGCATAATTTATTGGTATAACCTCTCCATATCTTTGCAAAAACTCAGATACGCTATGTTCAAATGTACTATTGCTCATATTATCCTCATTAATCTTTTTTTGTCGGGATATTTGGATGTGCGTATCTCTAGAGTATTACAAGGTATATTGTGTTTAAAAACATAAGTAAGACAATAGTACTTCCGAATTATTGTGAATAGTATATTGCAGAGAATCTATACTGCTACAAATAAGTTTACACAATGATCATATCGCTTGTAGAAGTAAGAAAAACACGTATAGACAGATCCTCTTTATCAAAGATAAAACAGTAGTACATTACACCTTATTGCTTATTTCGCATGTATTAGACAACAAGGCTATAAAATCAGTTCTATAAAATCAGTTTTTGTGTCTCAAAGAGAGCCCTTCCTCCTCTTCATCGGCCGAAATGTTTGTTCCTGCTTGTTTTTTACTTTGTTGAAAAACAGAACGTTGGGCCAATAATATAGTAGAAATCCCAAATACCCCGAGTGCTATGATAAAAAGAATGTCACTGTCATATCTAGATGATAAAAACATAAGAGTTAAACCAGTTGCAGCAAAGATAACCGTCAACACCATATAAACAATTTTCGCCCATTTTTTCTCAAATAGAGGTACTTCTTCATTGTTTTCTAAATTTTTGTGAGTTTTTTTTTGCTTTTTATTCATATACTCCACTCTGTTTATGTCTCTGAATATATTCTATATGCTTTTTGTCTTGAATAGAAAATATTTACCATTCGGTTGGTTCTGGAACCATCATTATATTAAACAACAACGCCCATACAACGATCATTGTTATAAAGAATTGCATCATCCCTTTTGTGTAATAAGTACGAATTTTAACGCCAGGCAATTTATCTTTTTGTGTAAATGCCCATATTGATGAGATTACCATATAAATTACAATCATTGTCAAAACAGCTGGCCACTTTACAAAATTTATTAAACCAAAAATTATACCTGTAATAATTGCTGTGATAACTTTGGACCAATAAATTTGTTCCATTGTGGGCATCATCTTTATTTTTTCTATGATATTTTTAGGGATAAAAGTATTTTTTATTCCCTCAATTATCTTTTTTCCATCAATCTTCAATATAGTCACCGTAGTACTTATTATGAATCAATTAGTTCAAGACTAAGATATTAATCTTCATTTAAAGAGTTAAGCGAAATGATGTTTATAGTTCTTTAGCTTGCTAATATCTATTCCTTCGGCAATAAACTGTTTATATTAAGGTTTCGAAAGACAAGAGAGAACCAAATTTTGCTGTATTGGGAGGAAAAAAGTGATTTTTAAGAATGGTTTTACAAAAAACGTTTTCTTCATCTTCTTGCTTTAATAATATACTATCTCAATAAAATATCATATTTCAAAGCGTTTTTAATTGTATAACTTATTTTTCTCCTTAATTAGTATTGGTTAATATAACTCTTTGGTGTTTATCATGAAATCCACTTTATCAAGTTTAGATATCGCAGCCATTGTAGAAGAACTAAAACCAAAAATAGTTGGTTCATGGCTTAATAATATTTACTCACTTGGCAATCAATTATTTATACTGCGATTTAGAAAAGCAGGGGAAGACTCTATAGAAATATTAATTGAACTAGGGAGAAGATTTCATTCAACTAAGTATGTAAGAAATAAACCGGATGCTCCTAGTAATAAAGTGTCAACCATGCGGCAACATATACGTGATTTGCCTGTAGAGGCATTTTATCAACGAGGTATGGATCGGGTTATTGTATTTGAGATTGCTTATAAAGGAGGTAGATATAAATTAGTGTTTGAAATATTTGGTCAAGGAAATTTTGTACTTGTTAGCCCAGAAAACAAAATAATAACAGCAAAGTTCTACAGATCAATGAGGGACAGAGATATTCACCCTGGAAAGAAATTTGAATTTCCTCCTTTGCCAGAATACAACATAAAAGAACTTACTGAAGATCTATATTATGAGAAAATAAACTCATTTGATAATAAAGTTGTATATTTATTAAACACTTTAATGGGCTTAGGACCTATGTATTCAAAAGACATACTAAAAAAAGCTGGGGTAGAAAACATAAAAGCATCTGAGCTAAACGAAGAACAAAAAAAGCATATTCTCGTTGAATTATTCAAACTAAAGGATATAGTATTGACTTCAAATTATAACTCAGTAAAATATCTAGATCAAGGAGATATTGTAGAAATCGCTCCTATACCCTTAGAAAAATATGCTGATTTAGAAACTGAACAAGTGGATTCCATTAATGACGCTTTAGATAATTATTTTAGTAAGCATGAGGAAAAACCAACACAAACTAGTGTTAAATCGAAAGTAGCGGGTAAAATTGAAAAATTGAAAAAGAATTTGTCAGATCAAAAGAAACATTTGGAACGATTAAAAGAACAAGAAAAATCTTATCAAAAGTTAGGTGATTTACTCTATCTCCATTTTACAAAAGTTGATGAACTAATTAACACAATAATGGGGGCTAACAAAGCAGGTGTAACTTGGGAGGATATTGTAGAAAAACTAGAATATGGAAAAGAACAGAATATCCCTGCTGCAGAGGTGTATCATAAGATCGTTCCCGATTCAAAAAAACTTTTTGTTGAGCTAGAAGATCAAACGGGAGACCCTTTTATTATTGAACTAGATTTTACACGTTCATTAGCTGATAATGCAAATGATTATTATACCAAGTCAAAAAAATCACGTAGAAAAATACCTGGTGCTGAACAAGCAATAGAAAAAACAAAGCAAATAATAGACGAGCTTAAAAACCAGGAAGTAGAAGTTGTAGACGAAATAGAAAAGAAAAAATTGGTTGAAAAACGACCTAAATACTGGTATGAAAAATTTCATTGGATCATATGTAATAACCATGTTATCATTGGGGGAAAAGATGCTAAATCTAATGAGCGAATATTAAGAACATATCTAGAAGATGAAGATTTATTTTTACACGCAGATATACATGGGGCACCTTATGTTGTAATTAAAAAGGGGCAAGAAGATTTGCCTGAAGATTGCTTGAGAAATGCCGCTATATTTGCACTAAATTATTCAAGTCTGTGGAAGGCGGGAACTCTTGTGGGTGATGTTTATTATGTATATCCAGATCAAGTTAGCCTTACAGCTCCGTCGGGTCAATATCTTGCAAAGGGAAGTGTTATGATTTATGGGACAAAAAACTATCTTAACAATATTGAAATTGAGCATTATATTGGCGTCGTATTAGAAGAAAATTATGCACAAGTTCTAGGTGGTCCAAAAGCAATTGTCACTAATCAAGCTGATATGTGGGTGGAAATAAAACCTGGACGAATACCTAAGGGTTCAATTGCTAAAATCATTCATGAGAAAATGCTCAAACTCTGTCCAAAAGAAGAGAAATATAAAATTGACGCCTTAACAATTAATGACTATTTGCCTTTCATTCCCGGTGATTCGCGTTTAGATGAGTAACAAATTAGAAAAAGTATTTTTAGTAAAGCTTTAAAGTGTTTGCGTTTACATGTTAACTAAAATAGAGAGGCACTAAAAAACATGAAATCAATATTTGACAGAAAAAAATTTGATATGACAGTTGATGAAATAATGACTAAACACGTTATTACTGTTACACCTCATACGAGTGTTAAAGTCTGTGCTCAACTAATGATAGAAAATAAGATTGGTTCCGTTATTGTGTTTAATAAAGAAAATACCCTGTTGGGTATAATAACAAAAGAAAATATGATTAAACATGTTATCGCAGAAAGTGCTGATCCTGAAAAATTAAAAGCATTCGAAATTATGACTAGCCCAGTAATAACAGCTTCACCTAAGATGCCAATTATAAAAGCAATGGAAAAAATGTTCAAAGAAGGCATAAGACATCTATTAATTATGTCTCCAGAAAAAAAACTATTGGGGATCTGTACAGACACAGATCTATTCAAGGTAGTACCTGAATTGATACTTTTAGAACAAGAATATCTCAAATTTGTTGAATCAGAACAAGACATGCAAGAAGAACAAGATAATGAAGACTTTACAGGATATTGTGATGAATGTAAGGAATTTAGTGATCGCTTAAGAACTGTGAATGGTATTTATATCTGTCCTCGATGTAACACAGACTTAGAAGATTAAGATTAATTCTTAAAATCCTATTTCATTTTAACATTTATTAATAATGAAACATAAATGTAATATATCAATTATTCAAGATAATCAAAATGAATGCTTTAGATATTACCTCTGAGATTGGTACATATTTAGTCAAACTTGCAAGAAAAGCAGCTGTATCTTGGATTGTTGCATGTGAACGTCTTGAAACACCTTCAGACCTTCCTGATTTAGCAAAAAAAGAAATAGGGGCTTTTGTCACCGTTAAGAAAATAATGAACGATCAAAAACAACTAAGAGGGTGTATTGGATATCCTTTAAGTATTGGACCTCTCTACCAAGAAATTATTGATCTGGCAAAATCAGCAACATCAGATGATCCTCGTTTTCCTCCTGTACAAGAAGAAGAATTGTCTGATCTGATATTCGAAGTTACAGTATTAACAACTCCAAAAGAGATAAATTACGAAACTAATGAAGAGTTGCTTAAACAAATAAATATCGGAAAGGATGGACTAATAGTTAGTTATAAGGGTAGAAGGGGGTTGTTGTTACCTCAAGTACCAATTGAGCAAGAATGGGATGCGGAGGAGTTTTTAGCAAACACTTGTAGAAAAGCTTATCTACCAAAGTATATTTGGAAGGAAGAAAAAATAAAAGTAGAAAAGTTTTCAGGAGTTGTGTTTGGAGAGATGACTCCTAATGGTCAAGTAAAAGCATTAGAATTATCTTAATGTCATTAATTCATCAATTTCATTTTTATTAAATTCCTCTACCAAATGTGGTACGAATAAAGGAACTTTTGGAGATACCACTTTTGAATACTGATGGAAGAGTGGTGTTGACATAGCTAAAGCAGAGCATTTACTTTCTTCATATTTTTTTATGATTTCATTAATCTCAAATATATCCGAATAAGTAATGGATTGTCTTTCTTTTTGTAATGTTTTTTGTATAGAAACTAACAGTTTAATCCTTTCTATAATGTATTTGGAAATATCACTCTCGTTTTTAATAAAATGAATTAACGTAATTGCACCTCTTTTGTATAATTGTAAAACTGTAGAAATATCTTCTAAATTATTCGAGCAAATAACAAGGACTCTACCTTGAGATCCCGCTGGTAACCCCCCTAGTCCCTGCATGATATCATCAAATAGATACACTTTTTCATCTCTGATTTCAATATTCAGCGTATACTCAGGAGATGAAAGATCAACTTTTGGAGGATTTTCAAGATTCTCTAAAATATACTCGCCAATTTTTGCAGCAAATTCAACACTAGTGAAAGGATGTTTGCCAACTCGCTTTACATTAACTGCAAAAGAGGAATGTTGAATAATTTTTGGAAAAAACTTTTCGTTAATCAGTTGATGAATCTTTTTTATATGTAATTCAGTATGAATAACTCTACTAACACTAGCTACACCAGGAATATAGTTGGCTATTATTTTTTCTGTTCTTATAAGATTATCCGTAAAAACAAAAATACGACTATAATGTTTGTCTATCTTAATGTTTTTTATATTAAATTTTTCAAGAACATATTCAATGTTATTTACCAGTTCCCTAGTGAATCTAGCTCTAGTCCTCTTCCCTTTTATTGCTATTTCTGAAAATCGTACCATAATTGACTGGGTAAAACCATTACTCATTTATATTACCAGTTTTTGTTATAACTCTATTCTGATTCGAAGAAATCAATATTTTCAACAAATCGCTCTCTTCTTTCTTCTATTTCAGCTTCTGATAGACCGTCTTCGTCACTTATCTCAATTACTTCAGTAACATCAGAAGAACGATGTTCAACCTTTTCCGCGACCTCATATTCTGAATCATCTTCAATTGCTTCTTCATACCCACACTTATTACAAATAAGTACTCTATCTTTGTTTTTCTTTGTTGGATTTAGAATTTTTCCACACTCTGGGCAAAATTTCATTTTATTCCTCTCTTATATGAAGTTTATAGTTGATTTTTGTATTGTTGTTTCTCTCTTTTGAAGTTTTCTATATTTGGTAATTTGGGTATTGTACAGTTTTGTATATTTGGTAATTTGGGTATTGTACAGGGTTTTAAGGATAATTTGTTTTTAAGTGTCTCATAATTTGTTTTACAAGTTGACAGAAATGTTATAACTAAGTAATTTAATCTTTAAATGATGAATGATTCGCCAAAGGATGTAAACTCTATCATAAAATCAAAAAAGTTGTCGAGAAGAAAAGATGAACATATAGATCTGTGTTTGTCTTCAGACGTACAATATAAATCTCTATTAACTGGATTGAAAGAAATAAAATTATCGCCAAATTTGCTAATTGATCATTCATTTACCGATGTTGATTTAAGCAGTTCAATGCTCAAAAAACCGCTGACTGCTCCTTTGATTGTATCAGGAATGACCGGGGGGACGAATAAAGGAAAAGACATTAATCAAAAAATAGCCCAAGTTTGTAATAAAATAGGGATTGCTATGGGAGTGGGAAGTCAAAGAGTAGCATTGGAAAACAAAAATTTAGTTCATACATTTGATGTTAGACAGCTAACCCCAGATATTCCTATATTTGGTAATTTGGGTATTGTACAGTGTCAAAATTTTGAACGTACAAACGTGTTAGAAGAAGCTATAAAGATGATTGATGCTGATGCACTCGCATTACATATAAATCCATTACAAGAATTTGTACAAAAAGAAGGAAAATATGATAAATTATGTATTAAACTTTTACTCAGAAAAATAATAGAAGAAAATAATTTTCCAATGATTATTAAGGGAGTAGGTATGGGGTTAAACAAGAAAGATGCAGAATATCTTGTAAAATTAAACCCATACGCGATTGATGTAGCTGGAGCTGGAGGAACAAATTGGACAAAAATTGAATTTTTAAGAAATAAAGAATCTAAATATTTTTCTGAACAATTACTTGAATGGGGTATTTCCACGAAACAAAGCATCATAAATACAATAGAAGCAAAAAAGAATACACAAGAACCAATAAATACGTTAGTTATAGCCTCAGGCGGAGTGTGGAGTGGAATTGATGCAATAAAATCACTATTGTTAGGAGCTGATTATGTTGGTTTTGCTTTACCGGCTTTAAGAGCAGTTATGAAAGGAGGAGAAGAAGAACTGGTGTTGTTTTTAGAGACATTTTTAAAAGAAATGAAAATTGTAATGGCAATGTTAGATGTAAAAAACATAAAAGAATTAAAAAGGAAAAGGAAAAAAATACTCCCCTTTTTATAAGCATATTTCAGCCTAACTATGATACATCATCGAGTGTCCAGCTCTCAGTCTCTTTTTGTCATCATTAAATAGTAAAAAGTTTACTACTAATATTAACTCTTGGATATAAGTTAATAACTTTTTGAAACTTTTCCTCCTAAAAACAAGATAAAGAAAAAAAAGATATCATCTCAAAACGTAAAGAATGTAGGAATTACTAAAACCAAATTAGCTAAAACTAATCCAAAGTAGATCCATTTATTCCATTGCAATATTTTTCTTCCATCCAATTGCCATAAAGGTATGCAGTTAAACAAAGCAATTAAACCATTGAACTGAGCAACTCTCATGAAAATATTTGGAACAGCAAAAATGGCTGGTAATGGTATATTCAAAAAAAGTGTTAACATCCATAAAACAAATCCAACTGAACCAATAATTAAATTGGTTATAGGACCTGCAAACGCCACTTCGCCGTTTTCATCTTTTGTCATTTGGCGGTGTAGTGGTACAATGGCTACAAAACCAGGTACAACTAACCCAATACCAAGCAATAACGTGAATAAAGTAAAAAACATACCTCGCACCCATAAAATGTATCTCGCAAATTGTCCGCGTTTTTCTGCAACATATTTGTGTGCTAGTTCGTGAGGAATAAATGCAGTGGCTAATAATAATCCTCCAGTCAAAAATCCCCACCAATTTCTGTTAAATATATACTGAGTAAATCCAAAAACAATGACAATAATAGTAAAACCAACAAGAATATCAACCCATTCTTCACCTAAAGAAAACAGATCTGGTCTTTCTTTCAATCTTCTCTCAATAAGCTTTTTTCTTTGCTCTTCTCCTGCACTATAGAAATTAGATCTCCTTCTAGTGGATGATTGACCACTCGTAAAACCCGTTACAAAATTCTTCAAAAGGTCTTGCATGTCTTGTCCTGGTTGCTGATGATATTGATAATAATTCTTACAATTATGATTCTGAGGTGATTTATGATATTCGCAAAAGGTACCTCTACAGTATTTACAATAAAACATTAAATCTGCATCAACATTGCACCCCTCATGTTCGCATTTCATAGGTTAAATCTCGCTTTCTTCTTATGTCTAAATGCTTATTCAGAGATTTAATAAACTATTGTTTTTGTACATTATTAACATTTCAGATATTTAATTAAGATTGGAAATGTGTATTTTGATAATACTTTAATATCTGCATACAAAAACTGTTTTGAACACAAATTTATTAGGTGATTTAAAATGAAACCAGATATTAAAATTGCTCAAGAAAAAGCTCAAGAAATGAAAAATATAAAAGAAATTGCAGCCAAAATAGGTCTAGAGGAAGAAGATTTAGAACCTTTTGGTCACTACATTGCGAAAGTTGGATATAATAAAGTTAAAGAACTGTTGAATTCTGATAAAGAGGACGGAAAACTTATCTGTGTTACCGCTATTACGGCGACGAGAGCAGGTGAAGGTAAAACTGTTACGTCTATTGGTTTATCACAAGCTTTCTCTGCCATAGGTAAAAAGGCCATGTTTGCCATCCGTGAACCAAGTATGGGGCCTACTTTTGGAATTAAGGGGGGTGCAACAGGTGGAGGACAAGCGCAAGTTTTCCCAATGTGGGATATAGATTTACATTTTACAAGTGATATACATGCAATAACAAGTGCTCATAATTTGCTTTCTGCCATGATTGATAATCATATTGCAAAAGGTAATGAACTTAACATCGATCCAACAAAGGTAACCTGGCCACGAGCTTTAGATGTAAACGACCGTGCTCTACGAAACATTATCACTGGTCTTGGTGGTAGACGTTTGGGTGGTGATATTAGAAATACTGGTTTTATTATAACTGCCGCGTCTGAAATTATGACTATTCTTGTTTTATCTCTCGGGTTCAATGAATTAAAAGAACGCTTGGGTAATATCCTTGTTGGATACACTTATGATGATAAACCAGTATACGCCAAAGATCTCAATGCTGTTGGTGGTATGGCTGTTATCTTAAAAGACGCTATTAAACCAAATTTAGTCCAGAATTTTGACCATGTTCCAGGATTCATTCATGGTGGTCCCTTCGCTAATATAAGTGTTGGTCAGAGTTCTATCATTGCAACAAAACTTGCCTTAAAAATGGCTGATTATGTGATCACTGAAGGTGGATTTGCAGCAGATTTAGGATTCGAAAAATATGTGGATATTGTCGCTAGACAATATGATACTTTACCTTCAGCTGTTGTACTTGTTGCTTCAATTAGAGCTTTACATCTACATGGTGGTGTTGCATTTGAAAAATGTGATAAAAAGAATCTTGATGCCCTTAAGAAAGGCGTAGAAAACCTCAATAAACATATTGATAATATGAAGAACAAATTTAAGGTACCACCCATTGTGGCTATCAATCGCTTCCCATTTGATGATGACGAAGAAGTTGAATGGTTACTGAACTATTGTGAAGAAGAACTAGGTGTAAAAGCAGCTGTAAGTGAAGTATTCTCCCATGGTGGTGAAGGTGGAAAAGAACTTGCCAAAGCTGTACTTGAGACAATAGAGTCTAGTAAAGAAGAAGTACAATTCATCTATGATCTTGATGATTCAATCCAGACTAAAATAGAGAAATTGGCAAAAGAAATTTATGGTGCTGCTGATGTTTCTTATTCAAGTAAAGCCTTGCAAGATATCAAAGCAATTGAAGACTTAGGTTACGACGACTTTCCAGTTTGTGTAGCAAAGACACAAAAGAGTTTATCTGATAAAGCAGATTTACTAGGGGCGCCTACTGGATGGACATTAAATGTTGATGAAGTCTTCCTCTATACTGGTGCAAAATTAATCGTACCTGTAGCGGGTAGAATGTTCTTAATGCCAGGCTTACCCAAAGTACCATCCGCTGAAAACATGGACATTGACGAAGAAGGAAATATTAAGGGGTTAAATTAACACATATTTTCTTTTTTTAATACCTACTCTTTTTTCATTCAATTTTTTAGTTTTTAATGAATTATCAAAATAAGAGTATATGCGAGAAAAATTAGCATACAAAAGATAGACATACTCCATAGGACTTTTTTATTCCAGTAAAAAATATAAGTACCATCTGAAGGGCCAAAAGGCATCAGATGATAAATTAGAAATCCAAAAATAAATGGTGGAACAATTCTCAATGCCAAGTTTATTTGAGGTGATTGTTCAATAATTAAGGCAAATATAGACACGCCTAAGAAACAAAATATTAAATACAAAGCACCTGAGAAAGCTATTTTACCTTCTTTTTCAATAGTCCGTTCGTGTTCGACACCTTTGAAAATTAAAAAACTTGGAGAAATTAACAGAGGAAATAAAACAGCAATTGTTGATATAATTAATCCTTGTTTCCAGAGGACATAGAAAATAGTAATATTATATTTTTTGGCTGTTAAACTATGGATTATTTCATGCCCTAGATATACACCTGTTAATAAAACAGTTATTATGCCTAATCCGAGGCGAAAATCAGAATAAAAAGTAGTAATTGGATTTAAAGCTATCCTTATTGTATAATTGAGTGAAGCTAACGAGATTATGAATACATTTGCAATTAATATATTCAATTTATTACTCCCTAGCGAAAAAAAAGTGAAAAGACTTGATTGTTTCATAATATGATCTTGAGTTCTCTGCATCAACTTTACTCTATTTTGATAGATTGTGTTAGATTGTGTTTTTCTTTTATGAATGGTTTCCTGTTCAAATATTGTTTTTGATGTTTTTTTTCCGCTGTATTTAAAATTTTTATAGCCATTTGTTTTATAATATCCTATTTTTGGGCATTCATGTTGTTCTGGTAACCTATGCATTGTACAATAGTATTGGTTGCATAATTTGCATTTAAAGAGCAACATTTCTCTATTATTGCAATCTTCTAAACAACACTTTTTCATCTTACTTAATAATGAAAATAATGATTTATCTTTTTTTCTATCTTTAAAAATTATCAAATTTAAATGAGATAACTAGTCAGCGCAAAAACTTTATTCTTCTTTTGTTTCTTCTTCTAACATGGTTAGCTCACAAATTCTATGTTCTGTTTTGATTAATTTGCAAGGAACTTTACTGGTCTCTTGGATCCATTGTTCACAAGAGTCGCATATTTTTTCTTCTGTCCAATAGTTACATACAATTAAAAACTTGGATTCATCAAAATAAAAATCAGAAATGAATGGTGCTTTATTAAATAATTGTATTAGTCTTATAAGCGGTTCAAGATCATAATATATTTCGAGTCCAATGTCGTCTTTTATCATTTGAATTGTTTCTTCTCTTTCTTTTTTGGCCATTTCCATAATAGCTTGTAATTCTCTAAATGTTGTTTTCTCATTTCCACTAGTTTTAGGTAGTACCTGGAATAAACACTCCTGTACATAACTATACTCTGCAGCACATCTCGTTTCCTTACAGCGTATTTGCCTATTATAGAGATTTTTAAAAATAGACTCTAACAATCCTTCGATAAAGGCACAAGCTTTAGTCGCTATAACTCCTAATGATTCTGTCCATATGGAGTTTCTTACTGATATTGTAGCCACATTTTCTTCAGGATCTAAATGTAGTATAGAAAACTTTCCCCATCTTGAGATTGTACTAGATCGCAAAATACGATCCAAGGTAGTTCTTAGTGGCTCTTTATCTTGTTTTTGGTAATCTTGAATTGCTTTTCTTCCAGCTTCTGTTCCTACCTTCCCTAAAATTTGAGATATAGCATCTTGTTGTTCTCCAAATTGACCATAAAAGAGGTCCTGAAAAATAGAGATGGCTGTATCTCGCAAATTAGTTAAATGTTTGGCTAGTTCTGGAAAATCTTTAAGGCTGGGATTAGGGGTAGTAATAACGCTAGCCATTTCTGGTAACATATTCATTTTGCTGATTGTTTTCCGCATTTCTTCTTCCAAAGATGATATCATCATATATTCCGTAATTGTAGGTTCAAATACAATTGTTGTCAACATTAATTGTTCCATACCTCCACGAGCTAAAGGATTAGGGATGGGAAAAAACATACTTGAATAGACAACATTAGCCATTGCGTTAACAAAGGCTTTCATCTCTTCAAGAAAGTTAAAATCCATTAACCGTGTTAATGAAGAAATGACTCGTGAATCTCTTATTTCAGCTGCATTCAGCAGTAAACGGGGGCCTAATCTCTGATCAAAATGAAACAGCAAAACATTTATCCTGTTAAGTAAATCTGTTCTATCACTCATGAAATAATCACGTCTTAGATTCTGACTAATTTTAACGTATTTTAATAAAGATTAGACTTTTAGTTTTGATAATTTTTATCATTTATATAATTATTGTATCAATGTATATTGATATCATCTTCATCTTTTTTAGCAAATTTTAAGCATTCATTTCTTAAACTGTTGAGAGTATAGATATGCAATACAATATGCAGGATTTATTTCTACTGCTTTGAAAACTTGTTTTCCTTTTTTTATTGTTAACACTTCTGTTTTTTCATGTAAGAAATTATAGAGAATATTATCTCCAACTCCTACAATTGTAACTTCATTTAGATTGCTTTCTTTAGCTTTATTTTCAATGATAATTTTGATTTTTGTTAATAATCTCTCTCTAATTGTATGTATTAATTGAATGATTTTTTTATCATCAATTAGTTTATCATTGTTAATGGAAAACATTTTTCTTATTCTTTTCAGTGCTGCCTTAATATTCTTTTCTTTGCCATCAGGTGTATTGTTAACATAATCCGATGTATCTATATCTTCTGATACTAAAAATATATCCGCAGTATTTGCATGGTATTCCCATGATAAAGCATATTCTTTATTATTGATTTTAAGAATTGGCTCAATAAACGCCGCATTTGTTTCAAGCGCACCAAAAAACAGTAGTTCTTTTGATTGAATTCGTTCAAAATCGCTTCTTGCTTTAGATTTTATTTTTCCGTTATTTATAGGTATGATGGATGTGCTTCTCGCCCCAAACTCAACAATTAGTGTGTTTTTTGATTTCAATGAAAGGGTTTTAGCTAGTGCCTTCCATCCAGCTGAGCACACCTTTTCGGGTTTTGTAATAGCTTGTTTTCCGCTTACGAACTCACAATCAATAGACCACCAAAGAATGTTAGTTTCATAAATGAATTTTGAAACCACGTCATTAATGAATTTGATGTGCTCATAGGCAGAATCAAAAACAGAAGAAGCTGTCGAAGTAAGAATGAATTTTTGTATTTGATAGTCTGCAATAGATCTCAATAAAGATTTAACTTCTGCCATTAATATTTTTCTATCTCTTCTTAAAGAGAGAGGGATCCTTTGGAAATTAAAAGGTTCACTAGGTTCATATACATTCATAATTACTAGTTTTAGTGTATCTATACCAAAGTCGAGAATACAAATATTATGTGTTTCAGTTTGTTCAACCTCAATAAAAGAACTATCACTAACTTTCATTAGATAAAAAAAGATATACATGTATATAAAAGTAATTTTGCTTGTAACTAGACCCCTACTTGTTATAGAAAAAAATGAATGGTTTCTATTAGAGTTTCAATTTTGTTTTTAACCATTTCTATCTGAATGTTACACCTTCTATATATGATTCATCTTCTTCAATTTCAGCTGTTTTAATCTTTTCTTCATCTACTTCTATATCAAGATCGGGATATTCTAAATTGATTTTTGTAACAAAATTGACTTTAGGGTAAACTTTCCGAATATAGAGGGCAGTTTCAGCTAGATCTTGATTTGATATATACTCCCCCAGAAACAATTCTTTGCCATTTCTAAGTAGGATAACAAACATAGCTAAATTTTTTTGTCTCCATAAATCGATCGATAGTTTGTGTGGTATTGTTGCCATACCGAACTTTCTTATCTCTCTCAGTGCTATTTCTCCTTTCTTTATACGGTAGTAGCCTGTAGTGATGAGTGATGTAGACCTATATTTCAACGTCTTATCTATTATTTCCATATAATCTTTATGATATAACGCGTCTACAATAGTTCTATACCCAAAAAACGCTAAAGGAATAACAATGGCGAGAAGGGCCAAAATAAAATCAATCATACTCTCTGGAGGAAAAACAAAAAAGGCGACATAAAAACTAATAATCATTATGATGGAAAAAATTACATGTAAACTGAAATCTATCCAGCCATATCGTTTAGCTTCTTTTCTAAACACTTTTGATTTGTTCATCTTTCTCTCTCCTTATTAAACTCACGAATGGTTGTTTTTATTATTTCTAATAAGTAATCTTGAGTATTCAAAGGAATTACACATCCTGGGGATAAAATGACTCTATTGTTTAATTGATTGAATGACTTTGAAAGGACGTCTCGTATATTTTTTCTTACTAAGTGTGATTGTTCTTTTTTCGTCTCTAAAAGTTTTTTTTCGTTAATACCCCCTAGAAGCCCCCCACTAAACAATTTGCCTCCTTCTACTAAATTAGGTTGAACTAGCTGATCATGCCAATTAATAGCATTTATCTGTAACTCGTCTATTGATTCTTCAAAATATAACGAAGTATCTCCATGCATGTGTAAGATCGTAAACATAGCTTTGCGATTAACTTTGTTTAACATGCGTTTAAGAAATGAAAACTCAAATCTCTTAACTTCATCCAGTGTAAGTTTGGTTTTTCTGATGTGTTGAGAGGCTATAAAAAGTCCTTCAACACCACTGTCTATTGATGCTAATGCAAACTCGGTCATAACTTTCTCTAGGATAAATAATGCCTGTATAACTGTATTAGGATTTTCTCTGAGATGGGAAACTAAATTATCAGTCATTTTTGATGCTACCATAAGCGGTGAGAAAATTGTCATCATCTTAGGTACTGTTGTTTCGACTTTTTTAGTAATCAACTCTATAGTTTTTAGTTGTTTTCCAAATTCGCCTTCTGTTACACTTACGGGCTCCACTTCTTCCCAATCGCTAATAGATTGAATAGCACAAGTTTCACAATTGGTTGAGCCACTAATCGGGTCATATCCCTTTGCTATCGTACAACCAAAAGGAATGTTCGCATATCTACCATGTGGGGATATTTTCATTAAATCAAAATCATACTTATTATAATAGTTAAGATGAGCATTAGCTAGTTTTTTTGGATCCAAGTCATCGCGTGGAAAGTGCTTCCAAAAACTGTAAAGAGATCGCTCATTATTTTCTCCTTTAAATGTGTTGAGTAACAGCTCTATTTTTTCCATATCATAAATATCCGTTCCTTTATTTTTAGTCTTTCCATTTTTTTCTAAATTTTAAGAAATAGATTTTGTTTTTATCTGAAGTTAATACAATCAGAACTCATAATAATTATTAATAAGTATTGAGTGTCTCACCTTTTTACTTACATTTTCATTTAGAATATACTATGCGAACGAATGATTTAAAAATTGAAAATCCCCCCCAAGCATAGAAGTATTATTAAGAGGATAAGAATATGTCCACTCGTGAAAAAAAAGTTGTTAGAAAACGAAAAAACTTTGGTATTGTACTTGAGTTTATTCCTATAGTCCGTGATTTATATCCTGATGAAGATACATTAAACAATATTAATGGTGAACTTAAAGGTGCAAAAGCTGTAACTCCTCAATATTTAGCTGACAAGTATAAAATAAAGGTAAGTACGGCCAAAAAGATTCTCAGAGATGCAGAAGAGAACGACATAATTGAGTGTGTAGTCAGTAGTCGTAGGACAAAAATATATAAATCTTTGACTGTATAACTGACATTTACCCGTTTTTCGTCTAATTTACATTTAAACTAGCATAATGACTACTAAAAAGCATTTTCATGGATTGAGGAAGGAAAAGGCATTTTTCCATTTTACTTGTAAAAACAAACATTGTGCTCAAGAATTTGAACCTAAATTAATATTCAAGAACATTGAGCAAAAAGTATTTTTTGTTTGCCCTTATTGTGATTCGGTTTATAAGGCACATTATGTTAATCTTTTAGGTTCAAGTAATAATCTCGTTATTTCCATTACCAAGGGTCCTGATTTGATTGAATACGGAACAAAACTTGCATGTTCATAAATATTTTTTATTTCTTATATGTGTTTTTTGAATTACACAATGCATATTTATGTTGCATATTTATGTTATTTGTTTTATTCTATATTCAATTGAAAGATTAATGATAAATGTCCCCTTTTGCAGGAGAATCGGATATTCCTGCTGCTGTTACATAAAACACCGCTTCTTTTTCTGGCATTCTAGAACTATCAAATAGTTTTGCTATTCTTGAGGTACCTCTAGACTTTCTTAGAAATAATCTCTGTTGGGGTCTATGTGCCCACGCAAATCCGAGCGCTGGTTCTTCAGCATTTCCATATAGAAATTGGTCGATAGAGGCAATAATCTGGTTCGTTACTACTACTGCTATATCGTAATTCACCGCTATGGCAGTTAATTTTTCTGCAAGGTGCATAATTGCTTGTTGTCTTTCCACTAGTCTGTCTTTTCCAATATATTCTGATCTAAAGTGAGAGGCAAATGAATCAATAATTAGTAATTTGATATTTTCTTTAGACACAATCTCTTCAAATTGATCAATTATTACTTCAAGATGATTGCTATTTCCCGCTGTAGAAATAAGGATATTCTCTAAAACTTCATTAACTTCTAGATCCTTTTGCCAAGTAGCAATTTCACTTATTCTTTTTGGGGAAAAGGTTCGCTCTGTATCGATGAACAAAACCTTTGCTTCTAATCCTCCTCTTTCTTTAGGCAGTTGAACATTCACACAAAGTTGGAAACATAGTTGAGTTTTTCCACTACTAAAAGCTCCTGCTAATTCAGTTATCTCCTGTGTCCATATGCCACCCCCCAAAATAGAATCTAACTCATTTGAACCAGTAGTGATTTTACCTCTGTTCTTTTCCATTTGGAGAAATTGTGATGCTGATATTGGTCGTATCCCTAGTTTGATCTGAGCTGCTTGGATGGCACTCTCTGCCAATTTTTCATCCATTCCTAATTGTGCCTGGATATCTTTAACGGTAGCGACTGATAGACTCTCAACCGTGTAACCAGAAGAGGAAAGTGTTTTGATAACTTTCTTATCTAAGGTTTTTAGTTCCTCTATCTCCATAAAAATTAAAGAGATTTAATCTCTTTAAAAATTGTGGTTAAAAATTGTGGTTAAACACACTTTTTGTTTCAGCATAAAATTGAAAAGCAAGAAAAGTAGATATACTCAGATATAAATGAATGAAATAGCTGAAGGAGTATATTTTATTGGTGTAGATGATATAAAGACAGATTTGTTTGAAGGACTATGGCCACTTCCTGAGGGAGTTTCCTATAACAGTTATATTGTACAAGGCACTAATAAAATAGCTGTAATTGATACAGTAAAAAACATGTTTGCTACAGAGTATCTAAAAAGAGTAGAAGAAATAATTAGTTTTGATAAAATAGACTATATTATCTTAAATCACATGGAACCTGACCATAGTGGGGCTTTACCTAACATAGCTGAAAAAGCTCCCCAAGCTGAAATAGTATGTACTTCAAAAGCAGCACCTATGATCCATCACCTATATGAAGTGAGCAATAAAATAAGAATTGTAAAGGATGGAGAAAGTATAGATTTAGGGGAAAGAAAACTGATCTTTACTGAAACACCTTTAGTACATTGGCCTGAAACTATGATGACTTATGATAATAAATCTCAATCACTCTTTTCTGGGGATGCCTTTGGAGGTTTTAAAACGATATGCGGAGAGGTTTGTGATGATTTTATTAATACTGAAGAATATGAAGATGAAATATTAAGATATTTCTCCAATATTGTGGCAAAATACACTAAATTTGTTCTTAAGGCAATTGATAAGCTGAAAGATGTTAAAGTTAGAATGATATGCCCCACACATGGAATTATTTGGCGGGAAAATCCTAACTATATCATAGATAAGTACATTGAATATTCTAAGATGGAAGGGGAAGAGGGTATTACTTTCATCTATGGAAGCATGTATGGTAATACAACTAAATTAGTGGATGTAGTGGAACAAATAGCCAAGGAAGAGGATATCTCTATAATCACTCATGATGCTTCAAGAACAGATATTAGTTTCCTAATAAAAGATTCTTGGAAAAATAGAGGGATCCTATTGGCTTATCCAACCTATGATGCGGGTATTTTTCCAAAATTAGCTAATTATATTGACATTATAACAAAAAAGAAACTCGAAAATAGAGTTGTAGGGTTTTTTGGTTCCTCATTATGGAGTGGGAGGGCGCTTGAAAAGGGTGCAAAACAACTAGAAGCGCATGGATGGGTTGTTGTTAGACCCATAGTTGAATTTAGAGGAAAGCCAGAAAAAGAAGATCAAGAGAGATTAAGACAGTTAATGAAAGAGATGATAACACGAATAAAAAAAACAACAGAATAAATTCTATTTTATAAATGTGAGATTTTATAAATGTGAGATTTTTTATAGTCTAATCTTTTTTTGTTTTTGTAGGACGTTTTAGCTTGAAATCTGTAGAACTTAGTTTGGCTTTGTCTTTTGATTTGATTATTAAAACTACAGAAACAATTACTGAAGCGTCTATTTTAGATTATGTCAAGGCTAATCCAGAGAAACCCTTGGAGTATCGTTGTTACCCTTATTTATATCAGAAGATGATTTCACTTTTTAGTAAACATGGTTATAAGATTCATTCAAACATATTAGAAGAAACGAATATTAATGCTGAGTATGCTGAGCGGTTTAATGTAAAATTAACTTTGCGAGACTATCAAAAAGAAGCATTAAATATTTTTAAGAAGCAAAACTTTCAAGGTGTCATAGTTCTCCCTACCGCAGCAGGAAAAACAATTATAGGTTTAAAAGCAATAGAATTGCTTAAACTTAAAACATTGATTATTGTACCGGTTATCAATTTAATGGATCAATGGATAGAACGAATAGCTAGATATACCCGTCTAACTCGGACAATGATAGGAAAATATGGTGACACTGATAAGATCATAAAAGATGTTACTGTTACTACATATGCAAGTGCAAGACAAAATGTCAATGTTCTAAGACAACAGTTTGGTTTTCTTATTTTTGATGAATGTCATCATGCAGCTGCTAATAAAACTTTGCAGATAGCAGAAGGTTTTCCAGCTTATTGTCGATTGGGTTTAACTGCAACTCCTGAAAGAACCGATCAAGGGGAAGAGAAATTATTCCAGTTAATTGGAACACCTATCTACGTGGCTAAGTTATCTGATCTGTCTAAAAAAGGATATGTAGCAGATTATGAGTTAAAATCTATTCAAGTCCCACTAAATGATGAAGAGAGGCAGCAATATAAAGAACACATGAAAATTTATCGAGGCTACCTTAGAAAACATAAGATAAAAATTCGTAGTCCTCAAGATTTTAAAAAATATTTAATATTTCGTGTTAATCAAGACCCAGAAGCAAAAGCAGCATTAGAATCTCACAGAAAGGCAAGAAATTTGGTGTTTTCGTCTGCTTCTAAATTAGAAATAGTGCTAGAATTACTAGAAAAACATAAAGAGGATCAAGTAGTAATTTTTTCCGAATTTAATGATATGGTATATGAAATATCCACCAAATATTTAATACCTGCGATAACACATGAAACAAAGAATAGAGAGAGAATAGACATATTAGAAAAATTTAGCGACGGTACATACTCAAAAATAGTTACAGGAAAGGTGCTTGATGAAGGGTGGGATGTGCAATCCGTCTCTGTAGGGATAGTAGTAAGTGGAACCAGCCAATCGAGACAATTCATACAGAGGCTTGGTCGTTTGCTAAGACCAAAACAAGGAAAATCTCTCTTATATGAATTGGTAACTCCGAAATCTTTGGAAACTAGAACGGTAAGACGTAGGAGAGATACAGAAGTGGTGTAATAATGAGAATTGCTTTAGCTGATTATAAATATGAGGTTGTTGGAACAGGTACGAGATCTATACTTCGCCCTACTTATTTAACTTTCAACAGTAGTGAAAGTGTAACTGTGCTCATTGATTTCTATGAAACAAATGTAGGGAAAAGAAAGATAGAACTAGATTTTTCCGAACTAGATTCATTGGATGTGGATGACAAGATTCTTTCATCATTGCAGCGGTCAATAAAGCGTTATTACTCTTTTGAACAAAAATCTGTCAACGAACTTATAAAAAGTGATAAGTCTGAAAACAAAACCAAAAAATCTTTCAAGGATATGGCACAATTTCTTGAACAAAATCCATCCTCCATAGATGTAAAAAGGCTCGAACCCATCTCGTTTAGGAAAGAAGTATTTAAGTTTGTAAATCAACAGTATTGTGGGTTTGTAAATCCAAATCAAAGAGAGACCGTAGTTAAGCAATTCACAGATCAATTTATGTTTGAGAAGTATAAGTTTGATTTGTTGTTATTTAGTGATTTAGAAGCTAATCTTTTTTTAACCAAAAAAAAGAGACCCACCGCTATAGAATTGATAAGCAACTATAATATGGATGCTATTGAAACTGCATTATACCATTCTTCAAGTATAACTATTTCACTAAATAAATTATCTGGTGAGATTGCTAAAAATATCGTTTTCATTTCAAAGGTTAATTGCGTTTTTTCTTCTATTGAAAAAACCGCAGATAACTATTTTATTTCAATTGAACCTCCATTTGAAGCGTATAAAAACAGTAAAAGATGGAGTAAGAATCTTTGTTCTGTAGCAAAGTACATTATACGTGCTGCATTAAAGAATAGACTGACTTTGGAAATAAAAGCCGTTGTACAATTACGTAAAAGAAAACTTCTATACAAACTCAATATATCGAAACAGACATCATTTCCTTTACCCTCTTTAGAAACCATATTTCCTGAAGAAGAATTAGCCTTGGATTCAAAGGTTGAAGAAGAGTTTTATAAAACATGGAAAAACTATTATGGTTGGCAAACGACCGCTGAACCAGAAGTAATCATGTTAGGGAACAGATTGATGATCCCTGATTTTGTATTAAGAAGAGGGAACATAGAAGTGTATTTAGAGATTGTCGGATATTATACATCAGAGTACATTCTAAAAAAGAAAAAAAAGATGGAAGCATTAGCTAAATTAGAATTACCGATTATCTACCTCATTAATGAAGAATTAAAAGAACATTTCAAGGATATACGTAATATAGATATTGTGTATTATTCAAAAAATTTCATTCCTAATAGGAAAATATTGAAGACACTCGATGAGAAATATTCTGATTATGAAGAAAGAGAACCTAAATTAAGAAATAGATTTAAGAGTATTAGTTATGAAAATCTACAAAAAAATCGTGTTCTAAGTTTTGCAGATTTTATGCGTATACTGGATACTTATTCTTTAGCAGAGGTTAAAAAATTTCTGAATTCTCCTCAAACAACCCCTCTAATCAAGGAAAAAAATCTTGTGTTTATACCGAGTTTTGGTTGTGTACTATATGATTTAATTAATGAAATACAAGCAGAAATCGAAGAAAACAACATTACTTCTGTTAATACACTGAAACAGAAATACAGTGAGATTTCAGAGATAATTTTACCCATATTGCAATTTTTAGATTACAAGACAAAATGGCATTCGATAAATGAGATCATAATTATCAAAGAGTAAAAAACTCATATTTTTAGCGCTTTTGTACTCTACTTTTTATCTAGACTTAAAAGTATTATATTTGCAATACTCTTACCTTACCATTGATACAATAAAAAGATTTAAAGATTATCAATTATATATTAACTTGGTCTTTGTCTG
>CAZHRF010000029.1:0-41333 GCA_964534625.1 uncultured archaeon
CTGTAACGTTCTTGCATGTTCTATCTTACAGGAAAAAAGTTTGGGGATGCATTGGGCTAGGACTGACCTTTTGTAACGCAGATTTACGAACCTATCGTGACTACTTTAACTTTTGCCGCCCTCACCAGGGTATTGACTTATTGACTCCTGGTGAAAGATTTATGAACCTCCCACCCAAAGATATTGTACTCAAAAGTGTAACCGATCTTATTGAGTTAACAAGGAATATGAAAAGACGAGTGATGGTAAAATCACTTAAACAGTTTTACCAACCATAAGGCACCTCTCCATTTCTATAACCATCAACTAAACTTTGGACAAATAGTTGTATTGACTTTGTTTGTTAGCTAAAAGATATTTAGAGAAAAATCGATAATATAATTGTCATAATGTGGTGGGGGATAAGGAGAGAGAAGGGACTACCTAAAACAATTATCTGATGAAGTTAAAATGTATCCATAGTTCATAGGTTTCATAAAACGGATTAGGACTTGGCGAGTTATATTCCTCCCATAAGCTAGGTTTATCATCTTGCACATTACTATAATCAACCATCCTAGGCGCATATTTTATCAATTCACCATAGTAATTGATAGTATCAGCTATTTTGTCTAGTACTTTTTAATTTTCATACGATGATTGCTCTATTATTCCTTCATCATACAATTTACTTTAAAAGAAAGTTTCTACCTGGACAGGAAGGAATTCTAACTCGATGTTTTGTCCGCATGGTAATAGATTTTTGGTTCTGACAGACAGATTTTTGGTTCTGGGGTATTCAGACTTAGGAGGTCAAACTAAGCCAGAAAATTCCTAAAGGGGTTCTAAAGGGTTCAACCTATAACAATCTTATTCCATACGGGAATAAAAGTTACATCGGAATGCTTTCGCCACTTCCTGTCCAGTTTGTAGCTTTTTTTATAGTCCTTTGGAATCTTCCTCTTACTTTTCTCTTTTTCTTATATAAACTTTCTTACTTTTTTACTACCTAAGTTTTTCAGTTATATATTGTAATTACCCCTTTATATATGTAGTGAATCTCTCATCATCTAAAGATGTGATTCTCTTGTTTTTTCTATTGCTTCTTGTCTAATTATTTCCCTGCTTTCACTTATTTTGTCTTCTATTTTTGTTTCTATATCGACAAACAATTCTTCGTCAAATTCGAATGAAAATATTTTTGCTAATGCTTTAACTAGTTTTCGTGATGTTTTATATGCTGGTTCTTGGGGGTTACATTCTCCAAGTATCGCGAATGCTCGTTTAAATCCTTTTTTTTCACATAATGCTAATGTTTCAACATACGATCCATAGATTACTCCTTCTTCAAGAATATCTATATCATGTTTTTGTACCAGTTCAAGCATCTCTTTGCTATATGATACAGCCAAGGTATTTGGGTCGTCTACATGGTTCTGTTTTGATGGTATCCCTCCAACAGGTATTATATAGGCTACTTCATTTTTTATATAAAAAGAGACAAGGTTTTCTACAAACTCACCTAGATCTTCATAGGGTATAGGCACTTCAGATATCATTATTGCCATTTTTTCAGATTCTAATATTCTAATAGCATGCTCAATGAGCCCTTTTTTTACTATTGCTACGGGTGGTACTGCATCTGTTTGAATTATTGCCACTTCTTCCATCCTTAAGCTTTTTATTAAAAACGAACTAATTATCGATCCTATGCCTCCAGATCCCGTGAACAACTGGATTATAGGCTTGTTTTTTAGTGAATACTCTTTTTTTACTATGTGTATTGAAAACGTCATTTATCTCTTCCTCTTTTTGTTCTTTTTCTTAGTATGGTTCCAATAGTTATTGCGCTTATTACACTTGTTATAGCAATTGGGTTTTGTTCTATCGTTTCTCTATTGAAAAAATCACCTACGTCAAATCCTGCTTGGTACAAATATTCCATAGATTTTGTTATATTTGGTTCATATTTTATTACATTTTCATGGTAATATTCTCCAAAATATCTTGAAAGCGGTGTGTCGGTAATATTGTAGAGAGAATCATGATAGTTATTTAAATACGCTTTATCAATTGCGTGAGAAATAGCTTTTCTTACAGCAAGCCCTCGTGAGATGTTTTCAACTCCAGTATTATTGTAGACTATATTTGATCCAAGTACAGGATGATCTAAATTTATTGCCAAAAATATTATGGAATTTTCCAACACTGAATCTGTCTTTAATTGATTTTTATATTCATCATCAAAAACTGCTGCTGTAGGATCATTTCCCAAATCTACTAAATCTAATTTACCCGTTTGTAATTCTAATTTTAATGAATACAGTTCCCCAAATGTATGGACTATCACCCGTTCAATGTTTAGTTCAGCTGGTTCAGTATCTAGTACTCCATGTCCATGCCATTTGTCAAATTTAAAAAATTGTGCAGTCAATCCTATCTCTGTATTTTTAAAATCCAACCTATATTTACCAGTTCCAAAAGGATTTTGAGCATAATCATTCCATTTTTCAGTTCCTCTTATATTTCCAGATGAATGATTTAGATAAAATTCTGGGAATGGATAAATAGATAAATCTTCTAATGCATGTGCATAATATTCGTTTTCTGGTGTTTCTGGGTTGGCATCAATGTATATATCAATAGCCGTTTCATTATATTCTTCATATGATTTAATCCATTTCAACAAACTAGCATCATTATTGATTGTTGAATTAGTCATCAAGTCTAAGGTGAAGAGTACGTCTTTTGTCGTAAAAGGTTGATCAATGTAAGTGTTAGCTTTATTTGGTTGCCAATAAACATTATGGCGGATATTTACTCTTAGCGTTGTATCATTAACATATTCCCAGCTTTTAATGAGCCCATGGTTTGTCACTTCCGATTGATGTTTCAAGTGAACTAATTTATCCATCATTAATGAGATCAATAATTTTTCAGAAGCTGTTCTCATGGTCAATTGATTCAAGTCTGACCACTTACCTATACCTATATTCAAATTTGATGTGTTTTCTTGTCCTTGTCGTTGTTCGAAAGACATATAGGGTAAACTATCTGATAAACCTAGTTCTGCTTCAAATCCAGCAAGATTATACCAATAAACATAAGTTCTGATAGGTGTAAATAAGGGAATCATAGGAACAATATTTTCCATTATATGATTTTGAACCTCATGGTAAAGTTCTATACGTTTTGTTTTGTTCTTTTCTTGTACAGCCTCTGCTCGTCTAGCATTAGTGTATCCATCATCCATTTCATCCTTAAAATTAAATATATTTAAACTGGCATTTTCAGTAAAGAAAAACTCCAGATGGGGAGAATTCGCTTCTTCAACTTTCAGTAAAGCTAAGTCGTAATTTCTATTATATACCACTGTATCAAGAAATGTAGCATAATCCATTGATCTACTTGAACTTTTGATACCTATATTACCCATAGCCTGAATAATCTCCCCCGCATACTCTTCATAAAAACTAGGTTCCAATTGCCCTCGTTCATAATAGCGCAGTTCTATGGAAAACAAGGCATCTCTAGTAGAAGGTAAACGAACGAATAAGGGGATTATAAAAAAACTTGTAACAAAGAATAATCCTAGAAACACATAAAACATCATTTTTACAGTATTCTTATCTACTGTTTGGAATTTAGATTGTTTTTCTTTACTGCTCATAAATATTCACTAATGAACATCTTGTACTCACGTTTATATTTGTTCACATAGGATAAGAAAACTGATATACAATAGTTTAAACAAAGAAACCACAAATTCATAGTTAAAGATATTCTTGTTTATTTTTTCTACTTATTTTGTTGTTAGAAACACGTATATATATGTACTCCAATATATTTATGGGAAAAAAATGAATGAATTAAAACAAGCTATTATTCAATCAGCTAAAAAAATTGAAGAGTATATCATACAAACTAGAAGACATATTCACAAACATCCTGAAACCAGCTTTGAAGAAGAAAAAACAGCCACGTTTATAGAAGAAGAACTAACAAAGATAGGTCTAGAACCTATTAGAATAGCTAAAACAGGTATTATGTGTATTATAGAAGGGAAATCAGGGGATGGTACTATTGCTCTCAGAGCTGACATTGATGCTTTGAACATACAAGAAGAAAATGAGAAGGAATACAAAAGTCAGAATCCAGGAAAAATGCACGCATGTGGTCATGATGGTCATACCGCTGCACTTCTTGGAGCAGCACATGTTCTCGTGCAGTTTAAAGATAAAATCAAGGGAAAGATTAAACTTATTTTTCAACCAGCAGAAGAAGGGGGTGGTGGGGGAAAAATAATAGTTGATGAAGGACATCTTAATGATGTTGATGAAATTTTTGGTATTCATTTATGGCAAGAATTACCAGCAGGGACTATCGGGCTACGAAAAGGCGGGTTCCTAGCTTCGGCAGATGAATTTACCATTACCATCACAGGGAAGGGAGGCCATGCAGCTAGTCCTCATCTTTCTATTGATCCTACCTCGGTTTTAATCGATATATATAATGCACTCCAAAAATTAATCTCTCGAGAGATCAACCCATTTGCAGATGTAGTACTTACCACACCCGTGTTAATTGGTAGTGACGCGTTCAATGTTATTCCCACCAAAGCAGCTATTAAAGGGACATTAAGAACATATGACTCTGAAATTCGTTCCTATATTCTAGAAAGAATGGAAACAATTATCAAAGGATATGCAAAAGCTTGGAGATGTACAGGGGGAATGACATTAGACAAGATTTCTTACCCACCACTAATTAATCATGATGAAAGCGTAGATAAAGCAAAAAAAATCCTTTCGGAATTGGATGAGGTCCAATCTGTTGATCCTAGTCTAGGAGGAGAAGATTTTGCTTTTTATTTACAAAAAACAAAAGGTGCTTTTCTTGCTTTGGGTATCAAAAATGAAGAAAAAGGAGTAGGTCTATATCCACACCATCACCCTAAATTTGACATTGATGAAGAAGTTTTATGGAAAGCTACTGCAATATATAGTCTACTTGGACTCTCTAATACATTCATCAAAAGCGAATAAAAATAAAGTATATTAATCCTCAAGAATAATTCCAAATGCAAAGTTTCCACTTGGAACAAAGGTCGCTCCTTGTTTAACAAAACCCATACCCGTACCTAAAGATGATTTGGGAAGGCATAAAGTGCCCTCCAAGACTGTTAAGGTAACAGAAACTTTTTTTTCTACTTTTTTTACATTGGGTAATAAAATGTAATATTCTTGTTTATTTTCAGCAATTTGAATTGTTTTCTCTTGTATGACTTTATTATCTATAGTTAGTGTTATGCTACTTTTAATAATTTCTTGTTTTGTTTCACCAAAAGTAACTCGAAATGCACAGCCTCGAATTCCTTTTTTGAACAATACTCCCGCAAACACTTGTTTTACTTGATCTTTTGGAACTAATCTAATAGTTTTTTCCCCTGTTGATCCTTCTATACTCCATAAAATATTCATTATTACGCATCTCAATATGGAAATTAATTCCTCAAATATATCTTTTTTTGCATACAGATAATAAAACATATTATAAAATGCAATTAAAAATTGACACATAGAAAAAAACAAAAGGAGAATCGTATAAGTCTCTTTAATTGACTTTAAAAAAGGAATTATTGACTTGATATCGTTCCACAATGTATAGGGTAAACTTTTTAATATACAATGATAAAACAATATACATGTCATACGTATGTTACATACGTATCAATTAATCAAATAATTCCAAAGGGTTCCACTAGGTGCTTAAATGTTAATTAAAGAAACCTCTAAAAAACAAAAATACAAACCAAAGAATTTTTCACAGATTATGCGATTCAAAAATAAAGAGTCTATTACCGATATTGACGTCCGAAATGAAAAAATATTGCTTAGAGTAGATTTTAATGTTCCAATTGATGAAAATGGGAATATTACTGATGATCGAAGGATTAGGTATACTCTGCCAACACTCTATTTTTTGTTGAATGAAAACTGCAGCATCATCATAGTTTCGCATTTAGGTCGCCCCAAAGGTAAAGTTCAGGACAAATATCGTTTAGATCCCATAGTTAAGCGCCTTAAAGAGCTTCTCCCCTTTTACAAAATATTCAAAGCCAATGACTGTATTGGAAAAGAGGTAGAGGAACTAGCAAATAATCTCAAACCAAAACAGATATTAGTATTGGAAAATCCTCGATTTCACAAAGAAGAAAAAGCATGCGATGCAGAATTTTCCAAAAAACTAGCTAGTTTAGCTGATATATATATTAATGATGCCTTTGCTACAGCCCACCGAAAACACGCCACAACATATGGTGTGTGCAAATACATGGGAGAAAACGGGTATGGTTTTCTAATGGAGAAAGAAATGAAGTTTTTATCACATTATTTAAGCAGACCAAAAAGACCCTTTTCAGTAATCTTAGGAGGGGCTAAAGTTGCTGATAAGTTAGAAGTCATTGATTATTTGATAGGTCTGGTAGATAATATTCTAATTGGGGGGGGTATGGCATACACGTTCTTAGAAGCCCAAGGTTATTCAATTGGTAAATCTATGTGTGACGTTTCCAAAGTTCAACAAGTGAAAGAATTCTTGAAAACAGCAAAAGAAAATGGGACGCGTATATATGTACCTAAAGATGTAGTGGTATGTAATAGTTTTCAAGATATTGACACTATCGAGGTTGTTCCTATTACTGATATCCCAGAAAACAAAATGGGTGTTGACATTGGTTATGAAACTATTGCAGAGTATCAAAATGTGTTAAAAGATTCCAAACAAGTAATTTGGAATGGTCCCATGGGTATATTTGAGATAGAAGAATTTGAAACTGGAACACGGGAGATTGCCAAACATCTTATTGAATATAAAATATTTACAATAATTGGTGGAGGCGATTCTGCTGCTGCATTTGAAAAATTCGGTTTTGACGAGGATGTTTCTTTTATTTCAACTGGTGGAGGCGCAAGTTTAGAAGTTATGAAAGGAAAGTCTTTGCCATCGATCGAGTGTTTAACAGATAAAACACCAGACATAATATACGAATAAAAACAATTATCTCTCGCATTATGATGATAAGGGTTACTGGGTCTTTTTGAACCTAATAACTACACCCTTTTTTCTTGTTTTTCATACATTTCTACAAAAGAAAAACCATTAATCCAGCAACTATTGTCCCAACAAGTATCGCAAGTAAATTGATTATATCATTTTTTATCCATTTCACACCTGAATAATATTCTGTTTCTTTTGTACAATGAATTGGTTTTTCTGTTATTTTTTTACATATTGTGCACTTATTCAATTTTTGTATTGTACAAGCAAAAATACTATCAAAATAAGACCCTATGAATCCCCCTATTCCTCCTATAACTATAATAATCCAACTTTTTTCAGGTAAAAGGGAGTATGTATCAATGAAACTAACAATCCACCCTACAAAGCCTATTAATGTTGCGCCTAGAAAAGAAGCGGCCAAACCTACCAATGAAACACCACCAGGTGACCCCTTTTCTACAATAGTCCATGGTTTTAAAGCCAACCTCGGTTTTTCTTTGGACATAGCCCCTATTTCGGTTCCTAGTGTATCAGCAAGACTTGTTGCCAAAGCGCCTGCTGTCATAATTGTAATTATAGGATCCCGTATCAGAACGCCTAACAATGCCAAAATTGCAGGAATAAAACTATTAACCATCGCTTGCACACTATCTCTTGCAGTATCACCTTTTTCATACTCTTCTGTTATTTTTTTCTTTTTTGTTTTACCCACAAAAGTAAAAAACGATCCAACTACAAAAAACGTGATATACATAGCACCCCAAGACCATGAACCCAACCCTAAAATCAACACCCCAAAGTAAAATCCCGCAATCGCCCCATCCCATGTTAAAGCTTTAAATATAATTCCTAAAATGGCTAAAATCAACCCTATAGCTAATCCAGCTATAATAGCATAGAGAGAAAGAAATTCATTCAAATTAGCCAAATCCCCATCAAAAAGGCTATGTAAACCAAACAGCACCAATGCATTACCAGCAGGTACAGCTAAGTTATCAAACCCTTTTGGAGTAATGGCTTCAATTACCGCAGTAAGAAAACCAGTGAGTAATCCAAGGTAAATAGAGACAGCCAGTGTTCTTTGTAAGATCAGACAGGCGATTGAAACTGAGCCAAAAGTCGAAAATGCTGCAGCCCAACTCCCCAATAGACTTTTTGTACCTCCAAAGATAGTATATGCTTTATCATGACCAAATTTAGATCCCACAACAGCACTAACCCCATCTCCCCATACTAATGGCAAAAATGAGCAAATCAAAATAACATTATGTTGATCAAGGGGAGCAGCATTAAAGAAAATAGCTGTCAATATAGTTAATGCCAGGGCATAATATACCGTTCCATACGTATGTCCATTTTCTATGCTCTTCAAACGAAACTGTTTGATTGGAGATCCTGGGCATGTAAAGTAGGTAAAGAAAATAAAAAAAGTTGGACCGATTAATGCTGTCCAAACATTTGTGAACATAAAGGGAAAGCCAATTACAACATTACCTACACTAAGATGAACGATCTTTCGTGTAACTTGACCTTCAATAATGTCTTTCCTTTTTAAAATCTCTGCAATAAATAAAACAAGTAAAACAAAAAGAAATAATATAAGTAGTGAGAAAATATCTTTTGGAGTAAAAATATTACTAATATTAACGATCATAAAGCCACCATCTTTGATTTAAATATTCTTGGTCTCCCTATAAAAGGCATTTATTAAATCTTTTCAAAATTAGAGTATGATATACACCTCTTACAATATTTGCGAATATATTTTCTCTAATCTTTTTCCAATAACATCATAATCAAATTCTTTCATTGCATACTCTTTTATTGTAATGAAAAGTTTCCTTTGATATTCTTTGTCTTCTATGAACCTTAATATTTTTTCGACTAGTTTTTCTTGTTTACCTACTGGATAAAGACAATCGGAATTTTCAGGTACTATCTCATTATATGGTGAAATATCAGAAGCAAAAACAGGTAATCCCGTTGACATCGCCTCAATTATAGGACTGCCCAAACTCCCCTCTTTTGAAGGATAAGCTAATAAATCACTTGTATGATATGCAAGTTTTAATTCAAAATCATTAATATAACCAGTGATACTTGTATTTTCCTCTATTTCCCATTCCACTACTTTTTCTTTGATCTTTGGTAATTGAGGACCCTCACCTACCAACAAAAATTGTACATCACTTTCATTTCTAAGAATAATAGGTAAAATTTCCAATATCTCTAATTGTCCTTTTCGAGGAATAAAGGGACCAATTAACATTAATGTAGTTTTTTGTGATTTAAGAGCATATTTTTCTCTAAACATCTCTATATCTTCTAATCGAGGTAATTTAGCATAGACTTTACAATTTATTGAGGGGGGTATGACATGTAATTTTTTTTGAAATTCTTGTTTATCTAATCCTAGCTTATGCTCTACATATTTTGAGGGTACTAAAAGTTTTTCAGCTCTTTTAAGCAGATTTTTTCTCCATAAAAACCATCGAATTGGAGGATTAAGAGAAACAACTATAGGTTGATGAATTTTTCCCCGTTTTTTCGCTTTTAAAAATGAGATAGCAGAAAAGTCTATTGCATGAATCAATGAGAAATTTATTTTTTCATTTAGCTCATAGAAATGCTTTAACGCTAGATTAGAAAAATGCCTGCAATCTCGAACTATTGTGCCTTTTCTTCTTCGAAAATATCCTCTCCCTTCTTTTCTTTTCGGTAGCTCATAAAAATGAACGTTAGGTAAGTCAAGTAATGGTTCATCTTTGTCCATTTTATGTGTTGTAGCAATATGTAACTCTATATCTTTCGATGCTAAGGATCTGACCATTGAATAACCATAACGTCTTGTACCAGCCAACGAACCAACATAGGGCGAACCCATTTCAATAGCCAATACATATACTGTTATAGTCATCAAGTAAGATTTTATCTAACAATAAAAAGCATTTTGGTTGTAAAACAACATATTCTCTGTTTATTTTATTGATAACTCACATATAAAATAAATGGAGGATAAATCAATCCAATGGATAGTGTTCTTGTAAACCATACGGTAAATCTTCTTTTTGGATGTTTTCCTTACCCCAAATTAGTTCAACAGAATCATCTATTGTAAATATATACATTTTTTCACAAGATAATAAAGGGGTTACATCAAGTTGTTCCAATTTGTTATTAACAAGATAGAGAATTTCTAAATTTTTGTGATTCTTTAGAGCAGACAAATCTAATTTATTGAGTTTGTTAGCTGATAAATGGAGAACTTCAATGTTTTTATTTTTACTAATAGGAGATAAGTCGATTGAAGTAAACTTATTAGATGATAGGTATAATCGCTTTAAGTTAGACATGGGAGACAAGGGAGAGAGATCTATGGTTTCAAGTTGGTTCCGTGATAAATGTAATATTCGTAAAAGAACACAGTGGGATAAAGGTTCAAGATTAATTTCTTCTATTGCATTCTCAGAAAGATATAACCGTTCAAGTTTTTCACAAATTGAAACTGGAGAAAGGTCTATTTTCTTTATTTTTTTCTCTCTCAAATCAATCTCCTGTGTGCTTTGTTCTAATTCAATTTCTATTTCTTCATCATTTGTATTTTTATATGTAAGACTAAAACTCATCTCGGATCTCCTTAAAGATATGATTTATCTAATAGCAACTTGAATTAAAGGTATAATTATAAAAGACTTCTGAAAGATAGAAAAGAAATTAAACCAATATAATTATGATCCCCATTAATCAGTACTACTTAGAGGGGAACTTAACAAATTTGAAATCTAAAAAAAGAAAATAAAAAAGGAAAAGTTGTTTAATTTTTGCGTTTTCTGATTATTGCAGCTGTACTAATTAGCGCTAGTGGCACTAATATCATTCCAAATGATGATGGTTCAGCTACTGGTGTGACTAACACGTTGATGACGTTATTAACAAACATTCGTCCCCATGTATCTCCATCTTGAAATACTCCTGTTTCTGTTTTATTATTATACATATTCTTATAATATGTAAACATAGATTCCCCAGCGAGTATTAAGTGACTATCACCTACTGGTTCATAGATAACACCAGGATAATTACCAGTTGTAGTTGAGTTAGCATACAAGTCCAAATCAGTATCGGACAAATCAGAATCAGCAGATACAGATTCTTCATCAAATGAAGCTAAGATTTCAATATCGCCAACAGCTGTTGTACGTAAATCTATGTAGTCTTCACCATCATAACCTAAGATTGAACAAGGTCCATGTAAGATAAAGCCACCTTCAACATCTTCATTAATTTGAGCGGTTATTGAACCAGCTTCACCAGTTGCAATAGTAGTAATTCCAGCTCTGTAAGCGGCACCATCATTATTTGTGGGATCACTTATTGAAGTTGCATCTAAACGGGCTTTTGAACCAATTGTGTCTAAAACAGTATTAAGCGTCCCAGGAGTGAAGTATCCACCGTAATCGGAATCTCCACCAATGAATAACAGTTTGTCACCTTGTTCATACCATTCTTTTATCATTGTTAATTCAGATGTGTTGTAGTCATCTACACTACCAGGAATAAACAATGCAGCGGCATTATCAGGTATCTCAAATGTTTCATTGATATAGATAACTGTGTTACCAGCTTCTGTAAAATTGCCTTCTAGCTGTTCTAGTTCATCGTGGTTTGGACCATGGCTAATGTCAAATAAGATAACAGCACCAGAAACTTCAATTGAACTTTCATAAGCTGCTACATTTTGAACATTACTAGCCATACTAAATACAAGTGTAAAAACTAGAAGAATACTTATTGTTAGTTTTTTCATTTTTTTATTCACCGCACTAAAGTGCTATTTACCAGTAGTATGTAACATAATTAAATCTTTCCCATATAGACATGAACCTATTTTCCGACATTATTAATCAATCAAGCATACATCTAACACTAAACTGTTTTTTACATTTTATTTAGTAGAAAAAAAGTTTCAAAGGATATACCAACACCAACCAATAACTTAGGGATTATTTTCCTTATAATACGCAAATTTAAAATAAATAAAGAGAGTGTATAGAAAACTATTAGTATCTAAAGTATTGATACTGGAATACTGGATATTAGTTCTACCACGATTTAAAATGATAGCTGCATACAGAATTCGGGACAGAAAAAAGACAAAAATTGGGTCTAAGACCACATTAGGGTTAGGGGATATCATAAGTCTCTCTTTTTTTACTGATCCTACTTTTAATAGCAGCAAAGATGTCATCAATGAACATTTCATGCTTATATCTCCCTATGGTACAATCATAAGGCAAGAAAAAGTTTTAGTAAATTCTTCAAATTATCAGAATTTTTATTCCTTTAAAATACCCCCCAATCTTTATTCTGGCGTTTATATTTTACTCTTGGAAGGAGATTTTACATACAGAGAGAAGGTTATTATCAAAACAAATAAATTTCTTCTCCAGAGATTGCTCTTTTCATATAAACTTGAGATTCATAACCATAATTCTTCTTCATTAAGTAATTTGCTTGTTGATTTTATTATCCCGCCAAATATTGCTCCTATTCAACAAGTTACGAGGTTAGAGACGAATTATCATGCAAAGGGAATATTAACTGACAAAGAAGGGAATAAATGGCTTCGTTTTATTATTCCGTTGATTCGACCCCAAGAAACGATTACATTAGCATATAGAGCACTAGTAATAGTTAGACTAATTGCCTATGATGTTACCCCTATTCTAAGAAATAAAAGACATAATGCGGATAAATATCGTAGGATTTATGAGAGATACACACAACATGAACCGCACCTTGAATCTAATCATCCACTTATTCGTGAAATGGCCATGAATCTTAGTGATATTTCAACAATTGGAAATGCAATTGAAATACTAAATTTTGTTCGTACGTCTTTACAATATCGGGCATTAAATCAAGATTATGGTGCGGCTTTCGCCATAGAAAATGGTTTTGGTGATTGCACAGAATTTGCTTCTCTATTTGTTAGTATATGTCGAGCAGCTAATATTCCAGCAAGATTAGTTACTAGTTTAGTACAAAGTGAAACAGGTGGATGGGAACAACATGCCCAAGCAGAATTTTTTTCAAATGGATTTTGGTGGCCCATAGATCCAACACTCCAAAAGGATAAGAGATATTTGAGTAGAGACCCAGAAACAATAATCTTACGGAGAGGAAATACATTAAAAAATTCACATAATAAAGAGATACGTATTGGATTCGACGAACTAGGTTCAGTACCTAATCCCAGAATATCTTGGGATTGGGAAATAATCACTGATAATCAGAACAAGAATAGAACAACTCCGCTTAAAGAAGTAGATAAAGATTATTCAACCCTTCGAACTGAAAAATTTCGTAATATAAAGTGGCAGTATAAACTAGGACATTTAGATTTGGAAAAACCAAAAGAAATGATTGAAATTAAAGCAAAAATACCGTCCACCGTTCCAGCCTCTAGCCCGTTTAGAATCCCCATTAGATTAATAAATAAAAATAGAAAAGAGGTATCAGGTACTTTACGCATATCATTTAACAAGGGCGCAATCTATACAAATCATCTTGAACCTTGCATACTAGATAGCTATTCAAATTATGAAACTATTATTCAGATTCCGTCTCATAACTTTCTTGGTAAGGCTTTAATTGAAATTATTTTTCAAAACGAGAACGGCGCAATTATGGGGTATGAACAACAACTAGTGAAATTTCAATAAGTTGAGAAAACAAGAAAAACAACAACGCCCACCCATAATGGAATAAAGAGATTATCATAGAAATCCGAGCAGATAGCTTCAATTAGACAGCCTACAAAACCTATTGCTAGAATTGTTATTACATACTCTAAAACAGGAATCGAATATAATGTAAGGGAAAAAAATATTGAACCAGTTATACCCATAAATACAGCAGTAGAACCTTCTACAGTTTTCACAGTTTTAACAGAGTATTCTACTGTTCCAAATATTCGACCAACTATTTCTCCTAAGCCATCTCCAAATCCCAAAGAAAAAACTGCGCTTATAAATGACCATGGAGCATTCATACTTAAAAAGAAAAGATACACTAACGTTGCTGCGGTAATTAATACATTGAAAAAAAGTTCTTTTGTTGTTCCATCAACTCTTGTATCCTTATCCAACAAACGAGATATCAGTCGTACTTGAGGTAATAAAGACAGAATTACAAAAACTATTACAGAACCAATAAATACAATTATAATATCATAAAAATTATTGTGTAGATATCGTAAAATGCCAAAATATGCTAAAAATGTTATATGATCAAACTTTCGCAATACCCAATTTGGTAGATTTGTTTTCCAGAGTGATAAAGAGAAAAATAGGAACAGGTATAACCCTAAAATAGATAATATATCAAGTATCAGATTTAGCGAAGATAAATCGAATACTAATGCATATGACATTAAAATACCTACTACTTTCCCTTTAAAACGATTTCTGTTATCTCAAACTATTCTTAAAAAATAAAAAAGAAGGAAGCCAAAAAAGAGAATTATATTCCCGTTATTGCTTCTGTTCTTGAGCCTAGAACTACATTTGTTATAAACAAACTGATGATCTGCAAAATCATCAAAAACACGCCTAGAACACAGAATACTTGGAAACCAAAACTTTCGCTATATCTAGCCATAACCCAAGTAATTGTCCCACCTTTTGAATTATTTATTACCAATATTGTTGTTGAAACCTCACTTAAACAATATATGAAGGACACAATAGATCCCGCAAATACATTCAGTGATATCATTGGCACAGTTATTTTTGCAAATGTTCTCGTTCTATTTGCCCCTAAATTCATTGAAGCCTCTTCCAATATTACATCTGTTTGTTGTAATCCCGCATATGCTGCTCTTACAGTAAACGGAAACTTTCTGATGGTATAACTAAGCACAACTAAAGTTACAGCTATGGTTTGAAATGGATCTAATAACAAACTTTCAGTTAAATTCATCATGAATTTTGTGAAGAAATTAGGATGATTAGTGTATATACCACCCCAATCAAAAACCATGTAATAGCCTAATGCTAAAACAAGACCTGGGATAGCTATCGGTATAGTAATTAAAGCATCAAACCATTCTTTACCTCTAAAATTCTTTCTACTTACAACATATGCAGCTGATGTTCCAAGAAGAATGATCAGTATAGTAGCGAGAATGCTATAATAAAGCGTGTTCTGTGCAAATAAAGATATATTCAATTGTATATCCGCTTGGGCTGGAAGAAATACTGATTTATAATGATCCAAAGTCAAATCGATATCTTGGACTCTACTTAAACGAAAGTTTACAACCAATGAACCCAATATTACCCCCATATGTACCATTAATGAACCCAAGAAGAGTATAACTAAATATGGATAAACCAACAAAGACTTCCATCTTAATGTTGACATTCTATATTTTCCCGCTCTTCCCTTTGATATCATGGCATATTGTCTAAGTGAAACATATTTGCGAATAACAAAAAAACCTATCAAGGCGAGCAATAATAAAATTCCCCCTTGCACACAAATTTCCGGAGTTACATTAGACGAACCTTCCTTTGTCAAATTTATAAATACTGAATAAGTTATTAATTTACTAGCTAATGGATCACCCAATCCTTGAAACACAATTGGTGTGCCTACATCTTCCATTGAAAGAATAAGAACAAGTATAGCACCTGCACCAATACCGGGCATAGCTAAAGGCAATGTGACCGTCCTAAACAATTTAAAACTACTAGCGCCAAGATTTTCCGCCTGTTCTTCCATGCTCGGATCAATATTGACAAATGATGAGAAAGAATTCAGATAAATCAAAGCAAAGAAGTGCAAAGATTGAACAAGAGATATTCCAACAAAGCCACGAATAATTAAACGTATATCCAACAATGGTTCAAGAAGAAGAATATTTAGCAATCCATTTGGTCCCAATAATAAATTAAAACCAAATCCTGAAATAAATGGTGGTATTATGAGTGGTGCTAAGGCAAGTAAGCTGAAAATTTTTTTAGCTGGAAATTCATATCTTGCAAGTATAAAAGCAAGTGACACACCTAAAATTATGGATACAAGCGTGGTAACAATTCCAAGCATTATTGAATTAAATACAACACCTCTGGAAACGCCTACAAATATCAAAAAAGTAACATAATAAGGGTCTTGATATTCATTTACAAAAAAGATGCCCGAATTGTCACTTATATCAAGTAATACTAACCCCATCTTGCCCATGGCCAAGTAGAGAGTATTATTATCTGGGCTAACAATAAACCGCTCAGGTATGTTTTGTATGAAATCATAGCTATCTATTATAGAATAATTAGTGTTATTTTCAATATTAAGAAGTTCTAATTTATATGTAATATCCAATATATTTTTAGTTGAGACAACTGCAACAGTATCAACTATTTTCACTTCATACGTTTGATAACTATTATCATAATTAATCTGGGTTATATTATCAATCGTGCTTATATTCAATGAAAGGATACCATCGCCACCCAATGCTATGTAGGCTGTATCTTTTTCTACTGTAATATCTTCAACTCTAAGCTTTTTAAGCTTGCTATTTTCATCAATATTTATTGTAGAATTAATTTGTTCAGGATTTGTAGAATCAGATATATCAAATATAGAAATACCCATTGTTATTCCCCCAACAAAAAGAAAATCTTGATAAAAATCAAATGTCTTAATTGTTCTTTCTAAATCCGTAGAATAACTATGTGTAATATTGTTCTCTACATCACTAACATCAAAGATATGGAAATAGGTATCATCAGAACAGACATATAACTTATCATTATTAAGCGCCATAAAATTGGTCTTATTTGTCCCCAAATCAACAGTATATAGGGGTACAATATCTTCGTCAATGTTAGTAATATTAAAAACGTAAAGTTCAGAACTCGATATAGAGATAAGATGCGATCCCACAACAACCAAATCATTAAATGGTTTATTTACTTCAGAATATTGTGCCAATTCCTTTATGTTGTGAGGGTCACTTATATCTAGCATTTCAATACCTTGTAATTGTTCAGCAATGAAAATATAATTATCTTTAATTGCTATAGATTTTCCATAACCGCCTCTTACATCATTTTCTTCCTTACTGAAAAACGAAGTAGATTGATCTCCAGCAAGATTGAAGTTTTCTTTATCTTGAAAAGTATTAGCAATAGGTTGTAATGAAAAAGTATTATTGAAATAAACAGCACCTGATAAAACCAACAATAATGGAATAACCATCCATATGATAAAAACAATTGTAACAATAGAAATAACAACTTTACTTGATGGATCTTTTAATAAGCTTTGATATACGCGATCAATAAAAGAACGTTCATAGCTTAACTTTTTATCTTTATGGTATTCTTTCTCTGGCATCATTATACCTCTTATATGAGAGGATACAAATTGCCGTTTTTTAATATTTCTCAAAGAAGTTTTAAAAACTCAAAACAGGTTTTAAAAGAATTTTATCATCTAAAATCTCTGTGTTTTTAATGTGCTTTTTGAATAACGGGTTTTTGATGAAGATAGATTACGTTTAAAATAATCATCTATCAATTTGGAACAAATCAAATTTAAATTAGTTAAGACATATCATCTAATCTAAATTAAAATGTAGTATTTATGAAAAAATTAAAGAAAAGAAGTATGTAAAATTCTTAGTTTTTCTTTCTTTTAACAACAACCGTTACGATTGCTATTGTAAGCAACCCCAATAACGTTGTTGCTGGGTTGATAGGTGACGGTTCTGTGTCTTCTCCTCTGAGTTCGGTTAGAATATCATTATATTTATTTCGTGCAAAAGATCTCCATTCAGAATTTTTTTCCGCTGAAAACTCTGCATCTTCTTGGTATTGCGTATTCCATTCAATCGCTTGTTCCAATGTCATATCGACTTCCCCAATTGTTGCAATATGTTTGTCAAATACAGTTTTATTTATCTCCTCATTTCTATACTGCGTGACTAACTCTCCCCACATCTCTCTTAGATTACTATGTGGTACAGAAATTGTATTATGGAAATAATATATTGATGTCGTTAAAGTTTCTGTAGCTAATGTCTCATTAAACTCTATTCCTTCATTTTCGATAGTTTCATTGTATAGTTTGTATAGGTCTGTTTTAGTCTGTCCAAATTCAGTCTGGAAAGCCGCTTCTACTACAGGTAATCTTTCAATACCTTTTTTTAGCCAAACAGATTGTCCTTCAGGAGATAAAACATATTTTAAGAATGCCTTAGATGCTTCTTCTTTTTCTGTATGTTTGGCAATTGCAATTGGATCACCATTTACGATAGATTGTCCTTCAGGTATAATATATTCACAATCAGGATTTTCATCCATGGCAATAACACCATAAAAGTCTATAGTCATAGCAATACCCACATCACCTCTAATTGCAGCGGCTCTTGTGTCTACTGAACCGGGATAAATACCAGAATTTGCTCCCATCTGAGTTAGTATTCGCCATCCTTCTTCCCAACCAAATGCTTGCAGAATAATTTGGTAAATACGTGTATTCGAAGTTGTAGCAGGGGGATCTCCCATGCTGATTGCTTTAATAGCATCAGACACATAATAAACAGGAGAGGCTAATTCTTCCCATGTTTTTGGAACAGGTAAGCCATGATCATTCAAAAACTGATGATTAACTGTAAACCCAAAACTTGAGATAGCTGCAGCTATATATACTAGGCTATCATTTTCATCAGACCATTTAGTACCAGCACCCGCAATACTATCGGGAACGTATGAATCAACGTGATCTCGAAAGTCACTATCATTTATATGTAGTAATCCGCCAAATTTGTCCATGGTGCTGAAAAGCGATGGACCTCCACCCCATGCAATATCCATCCCTTTAGAAGGATCAGTTAAAGCTTTTCGCCATGCCTCATCGGTACTATATTCATAATATTGAATATTTTCGATACCTAGGGCTTTTGCCTCATCAGTTTCTAGAAACGCATCAGCAAATGCTTGTTGAATAGTAATATCATGTCGAGTTACAATATTTAATGTAATATCAGATTTTTCAGACGGTAAAGCAGTACCAGAATCTGGTAACCCATTAACATATAACTTCATGCCAGATAGTAATGGAGATATTATAACAAGCATCACCGTTATAAAAAGAATATTCTTTTTTATTTTCATTTTTTATTCTACCTAATTGTCCAAAAGTGGACTCTATAATAGTATATTTACAACATTTCATAAATGTTATTGTGAAACTAAAGTGTTTAATAAAAACAAAAATTAAGGTGTTTAGAAAGGGAAATAACTTTTTCAGCTTTACAACATTTTTTACACAAACTTGAAAAAGTTTTAGACGAATAAATGAACACAACAGTACTTTTTTAATGAGTAACTACAAGGAAGTATCAAAGACTTGTAAACCATTTACAAGTATTAAAGATGATAATAATGAAAAAGAAATGCTTGTTACTAATAGTTCTATTTATTCTACCATTTTTTATGACAAATAATGCTTTAGCTCATGACAATGATAAAATTGTTGAAGATATAAGAAATACTGAAAATTCTTATCCTCAACATGATAAAGTCGTATTCATCACGTGGGACGGTGTTCGCCCTAAGTGGATGAAAGAACTCACAGCTGATGGCACCCTCTATAATACATCCCGTGTCTTGACGGATGGGCACTTGCAACAAGTTAGAATCACCAATCACAACACAGGTACTAACCCAGGGATGGCTGCAATAGAATCAGGATATGGTCCAAATATCAATCAAATCCACGCCAACCAATTTGGTCCTGGCAGCGACAAACTTTCCATTCCAGAGGGCTTAACCATTTCCGAAAGGCTCAGAGCCCATCATGGAACCGATATTAAAATTGGTATGTTCTTCTCATGGAGTTATCATCAGGTCAATGATGATTATATGAATCAAAGTCCCAACGGGGAAAATTATACAGATCCTATCTTTGAAAATATTCGTCCAGGTTCTGAGGTAGACTACTGGTTTGCAGCAGAGAATTTGTCTTGGACACCTGAAGACGAAGAATGTAAAAGAGCAGCGTTAAATGGGTTTAATGAAAAATACCAATTATACTATGATCCGCTTATCAGAGCTCAATATATTGCAGAACATATCGTAGATTTCATTAGTAATTATTCTTCAGATAATTTCTATATCAGGGCTCACTTCACCGAACCAGATAATAGAGGTCATGGATACGGGGAAAGTTATTCATCCAATCGTAGTAAGATAACTCCTGAATATTTAAATGCATTATTAGCGTGTGATGAGGCAACAGGTATGATACTTGATGCCTTAGAAGATACAGGAATATTTGATGATACTCTAGTCATAATTGGTACAGATCATGGTTTCTTTGGAAAAGGGCATGATGAAGATCCTTGGCCAAGTACTCTCACAGAAGTAGTAGAACAATATTTTGCAATAAGTGATTTGGATTTTGGGTCTACAGAAAACATAGCTGTTGATCAATGTGATTTTGCTCCATCAATCCTCGAATCAATGGGTGTTAATATATCCACTCTTGATCCGCTATACCTTGGTGATGAGGATACAGGAATTCCTATGTGGAAACGAGTAGACGAAGATCCAGTTAAAATTAGAAAACTTCAATTTTCAACGGCAACAGAAGGATATAAAGATGTTACAGAAGATACGGAACTACCGCAACAGTTTAATTTGCGTTTACAGGTAGTTGAGTGGTCAGAGATAACCAATGCTAGTATCATAACTAATGATCAACAACCAATAGCTGCAAACACAAAATCTAATATTGCAATATCGTGGAGTAATCTTATCGCAACTCAATTTGAAGTAGGGGAACAAGAGATAACCTTTTATCTTGAAGATCAATTTGGCAACATTACTGAAAAAACTTATACAATAATAATTGCCAGTAGTGGTGGAATACCCTTCCTATTTCTAAGTTCATTAGTTGGGTTAGCTGCGGCTATTATTTTTGTCAAAAAGAAAAGATAATCATTTGTGAATACTTTTTTATTTTTTATTTTTTATTTTTTCTAAGATTTGCAACTAAGCTCTTAAAATACATTTTTAGGAAACGTCATTTAGGACTAATCAACTTGTCCCCAAGTTATAAATTTTCCATCATATCGCTTTACTAATACCGTTCCCAGTTTTTTCCATCTCTCTTCTCGATAGCGGATAATAGCAAATTGGGCTTTGTCTATTTCGTTCTGTTCTTTTTTAATGATTGCAGATTGTAATCTCCCCTTTCGATAAAATATTCTCGGGATGTATTTTCCTTCTTTGGGTGTCCGAATAAAATCTTGTGCCATATCTAAAAAATCAGCGACAGGTAAATTTGTATAGATTGCTGAATGTTTTTGCGTATATGCAGTACCTAAACACAATTCTTCTTTTTTATTGGTTTTTTTACATCTAGCACAAAAAACCAAATGGCAAGCATTACAGACCTTCCAATTTTCTAGTACAGCTTGAGAGAGTTTTTCAATCTTATTACAACTAGAGCATCTAATATAGTAGAGAGAGATGTCTTTTGATTTCATAGCCTATTAAACTCCTTACTTATTTTTTTTCGCTCGTCATCATCAAATTCAATAAAAAGACGAAAAATTGCTTGTATCTCTCCCCTACCCCGTTTCACGTAACCTAAGGTATCTAGTTTTCTCAATATTCTATCAATTTTGTATTCTTTCAGTATTCCAGGAACAACTAATTTTGTTTTAAGTTCTGTTACATTTACTATATTTTTTTCATTTTTTTGCATTAAAGCAATAACAGACCCTAACACCAACAATTGGTCTTCAGTTAATTCTGGGGGGGCATAATGTTGAGATTTCAAACAGTACCATATCTGTTCTTTGTGAGTATATTCAACAATCTTTAAACCCAATATGTTCACGAAACGATCATATTCTTCCAATTCCTGATTTAATGTTGTTATATCATACTTTGTTGCTAAAAGCAGATCCATTTGAGTACAACCATATACTGTTTCGCCTTCAAATTGCCATCTTCTTGTCAATATAGTGGTTAATTCGCGGAATAAAGCTGTTTTCTCTTTATCGGTTATTAAAGGAGGAAAAAAGGCTTCACGATCAACATACTGTTTTTCTGTAGATTTTTTGCTGGTTCTTTCTATATCTTCAGAATGAGGAATAGGCTTTTCAGTCTTACCCTTTCCAGAATTTTCAATATCGATTGAATCATCCATCAACGTCGACCTCTTCAGTTTTTCTAGAATGTTTCTTTGGAGATAATAGCAAGGAACTAACCACAGAGTCTTTAGGTGAATTACTAGTTCCCCTCTTAAACAATAACATCTCACCCAAATTAATTACAATCAATTTTTTTTCACTTACCAATTTTGATAATAATTCAGCTTCAATCGTTGTCAATAATTCATTTAGTACATTTTTAGATATCTTCTTACCTACTAATTTGTCCATTAAATTCGTTTCAATTGTCATAAAAACCTCATCTCCAATATGATCTTCTGTTTCTAGTTTTGAAAAATCATACTCACTATAGATGTTAATATAGTCCTCCGAACTACCTTGAGGAGTTAAATCCATTATCTCTCCGCTTACTTTTTCAATATTTACTTGATCAAAAGGGAAAAAACAATCATGTGTGCAATAAACTATAGGTTGACATGTCTCAGCAACAAATTGAGAGAACTGTTCTATTCTTCTTTCACGTGTCAATAAGTTGGATAATAGCTCATCTTCACGTAAATCAATCATTTCAATAAAATCTTTATAAAGAGATGAATCTAGTAAAAAACTTTTTTGTTCATCGATGTATAAATACGCATCTGAAACCTTGTTTCTGTCTTTTTCTGCCTCATCTAAGTGTATAGATTTCTTTTTCTTTATTGATCGAGAATATTTTTTTTGTAATTCAAATAGTGTTAGAAAAACAAGATTAGCCCACTCTCCGTCATATTTCTCAAATGAGATTTTTTCATTTTGATTTTCAGGTTTAGACATTTTCTATTGCACCTCTAAAGATTCGATGAGAATATGATGACTGAATTTAGGCGACAATTTAACATTATCTAGAGTAGGCGTGATTAATATAAACTGTGGTAGGAGAGTTTCTTCTTCTTTTGAAAGATTGTATAATGATAAAACCATAGAAAAAGCGTGAGCTTTATTTTTATAATCTAGTTTCTGCGTAAACTCATCAATTGCATGAATCGGACAATGATTCTGATGTAAACCTAAAATAATTGCTTGAGCAATAAGCGTTTTTTCTCCTCCAGATAACTGTCTATATGACCTATTATCTCCTTTAGTCTGTGCTTCAATGTGTAATTCAGCTCTTCTTTGATCTCTGTAATTAGATATTTTGATAAAAATCGTTTCAAAAACATCAGCTAACAAAAATGAAAGAGCAGCATTTAAATCCTCTACAACATTTATTATCCCCGTTTCCCATTCCTCTAATCGTTTTTGTAAATCTTTTTCTAAATTTTTCAGATGTTCACGCTCTCCCTCATTGGTTTTAATCAAATTTTCGACTTTTTTTTGTTGTGATTTAATAGTCTCTTCACTTATCTCTGGAGTAATATTTATCAACTCTAATTGCCCTTTAATCGAGTAATATTCTTTTGATATAGTGTCACGGTTTTCACGAATTTCAGAAGGCTTTTCTCCAGATTCTTCTGCTTTTTTCATTTTGAGAGGGAGAAAACTGTTAAATTCTTGTAACTCAGAAGAATAGCGCGATTTTTTTTCAACAAGTGATTGTTTTTCCCTAGCTAAACCTTCTAGTTCTGAGTTAATTTCGCTCATATTGCCTGATATACGCTCTTTCTCCAATTTTTTTGTTTGTATCAACTCTGATAGTTTTACCATTTTTTTCTCAATAGTATAAATTTTATTTTCTATAGTTTTTATAGCATTTTTTTCAATAGCAACTTCAGTTAAAAATTCTTGTCGTCTCTCTTCAATAAGTAAAATCTGATTTTCAAGTTGATTTTTGCTTAACGACCAAGGGTTTAATTTTCTTTTTAGTTCATCTTGGTCTTTGAAGAGACTTATTTTTTTACTTCGTAATAACGTTTCTTTTTCCTTTAAACTTTCATTCTCTCTTTCTAATTTGCTCTTATTATGTCTTAATTGAGAGATGGATTTATATTTTTCAATTTCAACACCTACTTTAATACTACTAACGGGAGGCGGTCTTGTAAATGCTCCACGATGAAGAAAAAAACTATTACAGTCAGTTGTTAGGACGTTTACTCTATTTTTTTGAGCAAAGTCCGTAAGTAAATTACTCGATATATTTGGATAAGCCAAACATGTTCGAACGAACTTTCTTAAATAGTACATTATGTGAAACGGTCCCTCAATAAGATTAATTGCCATATCTATTACTCCCGATGGTTTATTTTCTAATATCTGATTTTTTTGCTTATAATCAGGTATTGGTCCTTCTTCTTCTAATACCCTCCCTACAGTTATGTTAAGTTTATAATTACTAGACAAACCATCGTATATCTGTTTGGCTCTCTCATACGCATCATGAGATGTGGCAACATAGTGAAAAAGAGCTGTTCCAATAACAGTAGTAATTGGTTTTTCTAGTTCTTTATAGGAATCTTTTATTTTAATAACTTCAAAAACAGGACCTATAATTTCATCGGTATACCCAGTTTGTTCAATTGCTGATTTAAAACGAACAACATCTTCTAAGGTTTTTCTTTCTCTCTCTCGTAGCTGTCCAAAACGCCTACTTCGTTTGTCAATTAAATCTTCTAACTGCAAAATTTTTTCCTTATTCAGATGAATATTTTTTTGGATCATATGAATATTGGATTCAGTATCATTTATAGTAATTTTAATCGTATCTAAAGATTTTATAAGGGCTGCTTTCTTTTTTATGCTTTCTTCACTGCTAATATTTACAAATTTCTCACGTCTTCTTTCAAGTTCTTGCAATTTACTTTCATAATTAGTTATTATATTCTTTTTTTCTTCTATTTTTCCTTCTTTACGATTCTTATTTTTTTCTAGCAGATCGAGTTCATATTTTGTTTCAGTAAAAACAGCTTGTTTTTCTTCGAGTGTTTTTCCTAGAGTTTGCTTTTTTTTAAGCAAGGTGTTTTCTTTTTGCTTTATTTTTTCTCTTCTTTCTCTTAAAGATTGAATCTTATCTTCATTTTCAGTAATAGCCTTTTTGAGTTTAAGATAATCATACCACGCCAGTTCTCTTTTGAGTATATCAAATTTTTCTATCAGTTCTGTTCTTTGCTCTAACTGTTCATAGTCGTCTTTCATTTTTTGCAAGTTGTTTTTTTCCCTCTCTAGCTGTAACAACAATGGAGAAACTTGTCTTTGTTTCTCTTCTAGTTTGCTCTTCGAAATCTTATATCTTTCATATGTTTCTTTTAGACCTGTTGCTTCAAGTAAGTTGTCTAATTTTTTATATGGGGAATCATTGGCAAAAGCATCTAAAAAACCCTCCTCAGTAAAATTAAACATAGTTTCATCATGAATACCTATACTCTTCATGATACGCTGAACCTGGCGCCTTGTAACTGATTTAGAGCTTGTTCCCGTATGGATTTGCCGTTTGATAGTTCCCTCTTTTCTTATCTCGGTTTCAATACTTATATTACTATGAGACAAGATGTGTTCAATATCGGGATCATCAATCTGAAAAAGTCTGCTCCCATTGGTTAAAGGATTACATAATGAAAGGATAATAGTTGAATGATCATCAAAAGGTCCGATTAACTCAGTGTTCTTTGAAAGTGCTACTCTACTAGGAGTTTGTCCTACAGACAGTATAAGTGATTCTAGAATTTGGGTTTTTCCACTCCCATTGGCTCCAGATATAACCGTGATAGGATTGTTAGATAAATCTAGTTCAGTATATTTATGCATTTTATAGTTGTACATCTTGAGTGAATCGAAAACAAATCCTTCTTTACCCTCTACATTCATCTTTCCAATCGACCTTATTGCTAAAACTAGTACAGAGAACATACTATTTAAAGCAATTCAATTCACATACAATGTAACTAATAAACTAGATTCAAAGAAAGAAGAAAGAAAACGGCACATGTGACAAGTCACTTATCCCTTCGTATGCTTTTTATCTTGATAAGAAGAAAAACAGAAAGAAAAAATAAAAAGTAAAAAGAAAAGAAACAAAAAAATAGGTTATTTCTTACGTTTTTTGTTTAAGGTTACTACTGCGGTAATAACTAAGGTTGTAATGGTGATATATACAAAATCCATTGAACCAAGAAATCTTGTTCTCTCTTGTCCACCTGTATGTACATCTGCACCTGCTGATGTACCAGTTGAAGTAGAAGAACCATAATCTTCCCAATTATCTGTTTCTTGCGCTTCACCATTCATTACCATAAGAGATGAGGTTCCACCACCAAGTGTAGGATCGCCTCCACCTAGTTCATTTTCAAATGCAGTAGAATAAACAACAACCATACCAGGTAAATTACAGCCATCATTCGTTAAGAAAACCCAATGCATTGATATTTCTACACTTTCATTTACATCGAGGTTAATGTCCTCAACAGTTATGACTGCAAATCCACCATAACTTCCATTGGATACTGTCCCTTCTGTTGTTGTTACCCATCTGAGCTCTAGCTCATCTTCATTGAAATATTGTAGTGCTAGAATATCAGTTTCAGTTCCACCAACATTTTCAATGGTCACAGTAACTGTTAGTTCAGAAGGTTTACCATCTTCAAAATCAAACTCAACTGTTGTGGTTATATCTAATACGGGTTGTGGCCATGCGGGGGCTAATGCTTCAGAATCGGGCAATAAAAGTCCCCATGCCATGTTTGAAACAACCCATTGATGGGTTTCACCTGCGCCCTCATATACTGCGGGAGGCGCGTCGGGATTGAAGAAATTCTCAACTTCTAATGGTGGTTGGCCATAATCACTTATGAAATCCACTACTGCATATACTGGATGAATCCCTAAGAATGAGTTAGCATCAACAGTAACATTGAATTCATGTTTTGTTCCATTTTCAATTATTCCTACTGTTTCTACATAGAATATTTCAGGTTCTACTATCTGCCAATTATTACCCAATCGACCATGAACTAACCATAAATCTACTTCATGGGCATCAATATCACCGACATTTTCTATATATCCGGTAATTTGTACTGGATCACCAACTGTATATTCTAGTTTATCTAGTTCTACATATACATTTAATACAGCTTCATCGTCAACAAGTTGGAAGTTTATGCCATTACTAAATCCAAAATATTCAAAACCTGCGGTATCTTCATAGCTAAATCGCGCACCAACAGATATCCAGATATCTTGCCATGCATCATAAAAACTTATAGGTCGGCCATATGCCAATTGACCAGCTTTATCTGCATACCCTAGTAACATTTGCATCATTTCATAGAAGTTATGTTCATTTGTTACAAGTTCAATAGCTTTACCAAAATCTCCGTCCGGTATATCTACTAGTGACCAAAACATGGCACCAAATGTCATCCATGGAGCTGTTATGTTTTCTAGTGCCCATTGTACTGTAGTTGATGCACCAACATCAAGAGTAGCTATTTCAGTTTCTAAGAACCATTCGGTTCTGTTCTCTCCGAAACGTGTTACAGTACGATTAACTAAGTCGAAATCTTGGTAATTAGGATCAAATAGTGTCTGATTAACATATAAAAGATCAAATAAATCTTTGGCTGCGTTCTTCACTCCATCTATAAGACTTGCCTTATAATCACTCAATAGCTCACTTACTTCTGTATAGCTATAATTATTGATATCTATTGGATCTAGAAACTCTTTAACTCTATTGACAAGAATATTACTTAAACCATCAGGATTACTTACTGAGATAGTTGTATCTATAGTACCTATTTGACCTGAAACATCATAAGTAGCAGACTCTGTTTTTACAATTTCCTCGGTATTTGTTTCATCAAAGTCTACCCATGTTCCATTTTCATATTGATACCAGTTATCAAATAACAATACCTCTTGTGTCAGCTCCATATCATCATAACCTTCGAATGCTCCACCATAGTCGACATAAATCGTTACACTAGTATTCGTCTGTATGGTATCGGAAATATTGACATCGTCTCTTAACCTTGGTAGAACAGGTTTATTCTCGATTAAATCCATAAAATCTGGTCCTAATGGATAACTGATTAGAACATTTTTGGCTACTTCGGTACCTGTATTAATAATATCATACTCCATCTGTAGGATACCTTCAGTTTGTAATAAATCATGGTCATATGCCATATTAACTGATACCCTTGGAGCAAGTAGTGCTGAATGATCTACTGTATACGTCACTTCAAAATCCAGTGTTGCTCTTTTCACCCATCCTGGATATTGCATATCCCAGTCCATTCTTCCAGTTATTTGTGGAGCTACATTATCTGTATCCGGTGTGATTACTGAAGGATTGATTGTATAGGGGAATCGCACTTTCACACTAGAATAATGTTTGTAACCTTCCATTGTAGAAGCTGTTAATGCTCCTCCAAAGATATTAGCGGCAGATAGTGTATAGGGACTTGTTCCTGTTATTGCTTCATCATCTACATAATAGATCCCTCTGACAGATTGTATTCCATAAGGTGTTTCACCTTCTCCTACAAATACTGTTTTTACAGGGGCATCAGCTATATCAGTAGCACTTAATGCTGAAGCAAAACCATCTGTTATATCGCCTTGTATTTCTGTTACAAGATCATTAAATTTACTATTTCCTTCTAATCCACCATTAAACGCATATATATTTGGATCATATATTGCCCCTAGCCACAAATCTATTCCATAATAGTCGGAGTAGAGTTCGGCTACTGCCATAGCGTCTTGAACATCAGCTGATGTTTGCATCTGTAAAAGTAGTGTGGCATTATCAGGCGCTTTAAATGGTCTTCTTAGAAGATAACTATCATATGCTTCTTGATCAGATAGTACAAATATCCAGTTCTTCACCTTATCCAATGCTGTTCCTGTTGGTTTTTCTGTCGATGGACCTCCAACAAGATTCATCTTTATGAGAGCAGCAGAGTCAATACCCGCTACAACCGTTAAATCTTCAATAAAATAGGGCTCTGATTGTGTTGTCATTTCAGAACCAAATTGATTAGTTGCAGCCATTACTTGACTAGCTGTCCCACTTAAGGTTAGCAATACTAATAATGTTCCTAGCAAGGAACTTAAAATATATTTTGACTTCATTTTTGACCTCCTCTTTATAGGTGTCTAATAATAACTATAGAGATAATCTATTATAAAGATTCTTTTTCGATTATATCTAAGTACCACATTCGAAAAAAGTCGAATAACCCCCCATTTGTTCTTACAACATATATTAAGGCATTAATTCCTTTTCATCATATCTCTAATTTATTTAATTAATTTTTCATTAAATAAAACAAATACGTTTATATCTTCTAATTTAAGTTGTTACGAATATTCATTGCTGCATCCTCAGGTAAAGTTCCATTGATAAATGTGCCAGTACTTGTTTCGACAGCACCTAAAAGTTTTTCCGAGTTAGAGTTACGTTGTGGAGTGTGAATTTTAAAATACAAATGATATCGAAATTGTTTGTTGCAATTGAACGGTTTTTGATGTAAAGAAAGAGAGTAACTTATTTCTTTTTTAAAATGCTTATTTAGTGCAAGTATACATTTAGGAAGCAAAAATGCAAAACTTTCTAATTCTCTTCGTGTACTTTGTCTAAAGTCCCCATAATGTCTTTTTGGATAGATAAAAATATCATATGCATACTGTGAAAAATAGGGTACTAGTGCTTCAATATAATTATCTTCATATATTATTTGACTCTTATTTTGCTGTTCAATCAACAAATACTCACAGACCATGCATTTTTTCTCTTTTTTAAAATATTCATCAATAACATTAATTTCTGTTTCAATTAGTTTAGGTACAAATGATAATCCATATATTTGTCCATGTGGATGAATAATGGATGCCCCCACTGCTTTTCCATAGTTTTCAAATGGTAGTACATATTTGATTTTTTGATCTTTTGTGATATCTTTTGTCGCTTCCATCCAGATATTAAAGATTTCCAATATCTCTTCTTTATTTAAGTCTACAAATTTTGCATCATGTTTATCCGTATATATAACAATTTCACTCTTACCATACCCGCCTGCCTTTTTATGAAATTTACCCATTAGTACTTTTAGAGTTGAAACAGTAGTATTGAGGGAAGGATATTTGTTTGGCAATCTTAGTGGTCCTTTAAATTCAGGTATTTCTTCTGAACCCGGACAAAATGGGCATTCATCCTTATTCCTATTTGGTCTATCCTGTCTTTTTGGAGAATATATTATCCATTCATCTGTAAAGGGATTATATCTTATTTCTGGATTAGACATTGAACTATCTCCGTAAACCTACTACAAACATTCCATTTTATATGTTTCTCAACAGCTTCACCAGATTTCCAAAATATTTTTATTACGAAAAAGAAAGTGATACTTGTGTATTCGACAATTTTACTCCATGCCAATCTTCAATATGCAGAAATCCCAAAAGAAGAGATTTCTAAAGTAGTGGAAAGGAGTTATCTTCCTGTTTTAGAGTCTTTAGTAAATTATCCTTCAGTAGCTGTTACCCTTAATTTTACTGGTGTAACTTTAGAAATTTTGAAAGATAAATATCCAGAGGTTATTGATGTTTTAAAGGAGGGTATTCGTAAAGGTAAATTTGAGCTCACTGCTTGTGGGTATTCCCACCCCATTTTTCCATTATTACCACAAAAAGATTGTGAGAAACAGATAGAATTTCATCTAGAGGTATTAAAAGATAGCTTGGATTATACACCCGCAGGGTTCTGGTTACCTGAACTTGCCTATGATCCCACTTTACCCAGAATCTTAAAAAAAATGGGTATTAAATATACATTTTTTGATGACGAGTTATATGAATTGAGTTCTCCTCTAAAAAATGATAATCAACCTTTTAATTCCCCAATAATGACATCTGACATCTTTCTTTTGAACTTAATGAAAGCAAAATCTATTCCTAGGCAACTAATTGAATTCTTTCGTACATTACGAAATATAACCAAGATGTGTAAAAAAACCGATTTTTCTCCCGTAGAACTAAAAGGAGCAAAAGGAACAATCACAGGATTGCGAGCGCCCAAATCGTGGGTAATCCTTTCTTATGCATCCATGTTAGGATATCCTTTTTTGAACCAAAAAAAAGCTATTAGAATCTTGAAGAAGTATAAGAAATCTTCTGGACTAGTTATGCCCTACTGCATGGATATTGAATTTTTTGGTTATAGAAGTTATATAGGGGGAAGACTAGTTACAGAAAAACATCTTATTGATTTCATTGATAAAATGATACAAATTGATGGAAATGAGATGATACTTCCGTCAAAGTATTTGGATACACACAAATCTTTAGAGATAGGATATATGAAAACGGGTAGCTGGGCACCCGATCGACGCTTAGACATCTGGACAAAAGATGAAGACAACGCGAAACTTGAACGATTGTGCCAAGAAGTTCGAGATTATATGAGACTTTTACCTGATAATGACATTGATAGAGAAATATGGAAAAACCTTCTCCTTGCTGAAAATAGTGATGGTCGGGGATGGGATCCCATTTGTCAAAGAAGACTTGATTGTTATTCCCATGCTCTTGAAGCCCTTAGATTAATTAAAGAAAAAATTTCAAGACCAACTTAAGTGCGATTTTTTCTTATTTTTCTTATTTTTCTTATTTTTCTTGTTTTTCTTGTTTTCTTTCCGTTAAATTAGTTATTATAACAACAATATTTATATTTATATGGTCTATATCATACTTACGTTATTATCTTTATATGTAATGCTGAAAAATACTCTAAAGAGGATTCATTTATGGAGATCGAAATATACATACATAGCGATGAATGTGACCATTGTAGTCCATCATTCAAATTCTTAACTGCTGTTCTTAGTACCTTAAAAACCGATAAAATCAAACTTAAAGTACATCAAGTTGAAAAGAACAAAGAAACTGCAATTAATAATGCCATACCTATTAATCAATTACCTGTCATAGTTCTTCCTTCAGGTTGTAAAATTACTGGGTCTTTATCACATGAATTAATAGGGACGCTTGTGTGTTCTTTATTAACGGGGTCAAAAGTTCCTGTACAATCCTCGGATAAATTTGACATTGACTCTAAAGATGCTTCACTTCTTATTGAATTAGCATCCGCTATGATTGAGTATCAAGCAGCTTATACAATAAGAAGAGATAGAGCATATACATTTATTATCAAAGAGAGTACGAAAAACGTACCCCTTGAAAGGTACAAAGAGTTAGCACAACATACCAAAATTATGTTGCTTACAAACTTTGATGAACGACCAGATATTAAATTATATGAGCTTGGTTTAGATAAAAATGTCTTTTTAGGTCACATATTTAGAGACAACATGGTGATGGCTGCAAATCTTATCATCTGGCGTGACAGAGCTAATCATGTTACTTATTTTAGATTAAAAAGAACTAACAGTAAATATACTGGTGAATGCTCTACATTACTAGGAGATGGAAAAAAGACAATAAAGACCTTCTTTAAACCATTATTTATGACCGCATCCACAATTAATAACGAGGGGCATAGTGGAGAGGGTCAAAATAGAATAGTTGCAAGTGTAAAAGAAGTTAGCACAGATCTTAACCGCTTGTTGAAAAAATAAACTTTTTTTCTTTTCTTCATTCATTATTCTTTTAATACTCCATACCCGTCACATCGAGAATATTTAATGACGCAAGAACCATCTCTTGTTTGATAATATTTACAGAAACCCCCGTGAACTGCTTCATACTTCGGACAGTTAGCATCAGGATTACTATTATTATCTTCTTTCTTAGACCCTTTTGGAAGTGGTATATCGACCATACTTTATCATCCTTCCTTTATATTAAATATTTTACCGTATACAACTATCTGTATTTATAATGTGGATTTAATCGCTCACAATTTGGACAGTATTCATCATCTCTTGTTAAGATCGTTCTACATCCAGTACATTTGAAGGTTTCGTCATAATTGCTTTTATCTTTATGCAATTGATGTTCATTCATTTGTATACTATGTTAGAAAACACTAATTTAACTATTTTGTATAGGTAAAATTTTTTACTTAACTAGTTTCTTGAAAGTCCTGAGGGATGTAGAATCCTCGAAGAGTTTGGAGTATCTATCGTACGTACTGTCGGGACGACAGGAACTACAGACGACGCTTGTGCAGAAGAGATCAGTCCTCCTTTCGAGGCTACTTCGATGAAGCAAGAACCCATCTGCCTGTAGGCAGTGGTAGTTCATCATAAAATAATTTCCTACAAGACAAAATTTCTTGTGTACTAGGAATTTATTACTTCAATTTCAAAATCCTTATTTATCTTTCAAGTGTAGAAATATAAAAAGTATATATGAGGTTTTTAATATGGAAAAACTAAAAATTAAACTTGAACCTTCATTAAACAAAAAAAGCAATTATGCACTTATTAATGCAGATTATGCTCACAAATATAATTTATTACCTGGAGAATTAATTGAACTAACTCCTTATAACATTGGCTTAAAAGTATTTACTAGTGACTCTTATCCAGAAGAACACATTGGAATATCAAAAAATACTATTGATGAATCTGGTATGAAAGTTGGTGAGAAGGTTTCTATTAAACAGATTATAAATGAGGATATTATTCATTTATTGCATAAAAAAATGCGTTCAGAATCTTTAAAAGAAGAAGAACTTAACTTGATTTTTTCTGCTATTGATAAAAACTTAATGCATCCACCCCAAATTGCGGTTTTGATGTCATTATTTCAAGTTGTTGGGATGTCTCATAGTGAAACGACTTCAATGGCAAAAGCTATTTTAAACACATCTAGAACCCTTACTATTAAGAGATCCCCTGTTGTGGATAAACATTCTATTGGTGGCATTGCTGGGAATAGGATCACCCCCATTATGATCCCTATAATTGCTGCTTCGGGATTAGCAATTCCCAAAATATCAACACGAGCGATCACCTCACCTGCAGGTACTATTGATACAGCAGAATTATACATGCCTTGTGACTTAACTTTGTCTGAGATGTCTGAAATTGTTGAAAATACGGGAGGATGTATTGTATCTGGAAAAAACGTAGGGATAGCTGATGTTTCCGATAAAATCATATCTGTTGTAAAAAACATTAAAATTGATCCCAGAGAATTCATGATTGCAAGCATTTTAGCTAAAAAAATAGCAGCAGGAAGTAAATATGTATTAATAGATCTTCCAACAGGTAAAACAGCAAAATTAATAGGAAGAGATGAAGCCCATGAAGTCGGGAGTCTTTTTACATCAATAGGGTACTCCCTTAAACTAAAATTGGATTGTATAATCAGTCCAGGGGACAGGCCAATAGGTACAATGATCGGTCCTGCATTAGAAGCTAAGGATTGTTTGACCATTTTAAAGAATGAAGGTGGAAGTACAGATTTACGTTCAAAAGCACTATCACTTGCGGGTATTATTTTAGAGAGTCAAAATTGGTGCCCCAGAGGATATGGATATGAATATGCACAAGATGTATTAACCAGCGGAAAAGCATATGAAAAATTCAAGGAAATTGTCGATAAACAAGGGGGAGATAAAAATATACGCGTAGATGACTTACCGACAGCAAGTGAAATAGTCACAATTAATTCGGAATCAAACGGAGTAATCTACGGAATTGACAGTGGTAATATTACTACTTTAGCTAGACAAGCTGGAGCGCCTATTGACAAAACTGCAGGAATAAAAATATTAGTTAACCGGGGAGATAAAATCAAGAAAGATGACCCATTATTTGAAATTCATTCTACATCCTCATCAAGGCTCTCTTCAGCAGTAGAACTAGCCAACCGTGATTTCAATCCAATTCATATGGAAAAAATGGTCCTTGAGGTTATACGAGGACCTAAAGAGCTATAAGAACTCTAAAAGTGATAACAGGTGTATTATGCTGACTACTGACAGGCATTTTACTTATCATTTTTTTGATTTACCTATTGGGTATAATTTTCAAAATTTGATTTTAGCATTAAAAACAGACAAAAATAAGAACTCTCGTAAATCAATACTTCAACTGATAGATCCTGAATACCTTGTAAGTGAAAGACAAATAGCTGTTGGCTTATTTCATGTAGAAAAAGTTTTTGAAGATAACAATAACATTTCCAATGAAAAAGGAACAGAACTATTACTGCATTTAGCAGGAAAAAGACAGATAAGAAAAGCATTAAAGGATTTTGGGATTAAAAATAACACAAAATATATTTTTTTAATAGCATTTGGGGGAACGAGTGAGCAAAATTCTCAAGAGCTAACAACGTTTGTTCAACGACATATACTAGAAAAATATAAACTAGAAAATATAGCCCTTCCTATTTCTCCTCTTTCAAAACTGGCTGAATATTATGATTCCCCAGAAGATATAACGCAAATAGAAAAAAATGCATTGGAACGAATGGCTTATTTAGCCTTAGAATAAGGGGAAAGATCAGCCTTGTATCCAGTTTCTAAGCAATCCTAGTCCCATTTCAATATATTGCTTTTTTATTTCTTTTATTCTACTCAGTTCATTAATTTTTTCTTCAGAATTACTAAAAAGCATAGGCACTAACTTTCCAGCTTCTGGAAGCACACTACTTACACCTGCAGCAGTAAAAGATTGTTTTCCACTCCCCGTTAAAGGTATATTTTCAGATTCAACTAAAAACTTATTGAACCACAAAGGATGAGCTGAAAGCAACTTCAATCCATTAGAAATATTGTAAGAATCTTTTTTCTGTATATGAGAATTAAACTTTTCAAGAGCCACTTTATTTGGATGAAATACATTACGCGAAAGAATGCCTTTAACATATGCTTGAATTGTTCTCGGTTGTTCAATAACATGAAAAGGAATAATAGTAGAAACATCAGTAATAGTAGCATCAATAGTATCAGATCTATATATCTTTTCAGAGGTATATATTTTACCCAAAAGATCAAGAGAAAGGCACAATCCATTAATTTCAAAGCATGAATCAAGATAATTATCTCGATCAATAGCAAATTCAGAATAAAAAATACCCGGACCAAAGATAACCGAGATCCGTTCTTGAGTTATTTCTTTAAAGGTGTGCGTTTCATCAACCAGCATAACAACGGTATCATGACGTAATTCCTTCACTTGTTTCCCTAAATAAAAACCTTTCATAGGCGTACCTACTAGTTTGGTCCAAGAAGGGATAATTAAAAGAGAATTCAATTTTCTTGATTTTATTTCAGATAATCGCATTTTCTTTTTTGTATCTTCTAATTCCAATAGTTCTTTGTCTATTTTTCTGAATATTTGCTCTTTTTCAGGTACTCGACGGGGATATCCTTCTTCTACCATAAAGGCTATCAATTCACGCATGGGTATATCTCCAGTATCAAAATTATACATATCTCCACTCCCATAGAACTCTTTTAATAAATGGAGCAATTTTACCTTTTTGTCTATTTTTTTGTATTCTTTAGACTCTTTAATGGATAAATCTTTGGCTGGCATCATAATAACCTTTTTTGGATTGTAACTAGTATTATATCTGATTTTATATAGAATACTATTTATTTAATCTTTGCCGTTCTATCAGTCATTTATAAGGGGGATACATACCTGTTTCAATTAAGCTAGAAGCTAAACAAATTCCCTTTTGTAAGGATTCCTCAATTGAGAACGAGAGAAGGTAGGAAGAAATAAAACCAGCATTAAAACAATCACCAGCCCCAACAAAAGAGACTTTTTTCTTTAATTGGTGAGTAGGCACAGTGAACTTTTTATCAGCATAATACGACACTTCTTTGGATGTATGATATATAATAGGAATTTGGTATAATTCATAAAATTCAGCAATATTACAATTATTAAAACCAAGTAAAGTTTTTAATTCAAATTCATTAACAGAAAGAAAGCGATCTCCTTTTAAGCGAGATAATTTTAAAAGAAATTGAAGAAACTCACCTAATCTTGTAAAACTAGTAATATCACAAGGGTCGATGAATATAATGCCTTCATATTTATAATCAGCTATCAAATCTAATTTTTTCTTGAAATTTATTTTAGTATCATAAATTACCGAATTAGAAGGGAAAATGATCCCCAAAAGCAATGCACTAAACCATTCTATTGAATACGCATTTAAAGCGATGTTTGATATGGGTTTAAGCATACTTGTAGCATATTTTGATATGATTTCTTTATCAAGTATTTCGGGTTTTAAAGGGCATTTTAAGGAGTTAAATTGTATTTCACCTTGGTGCATGTTCAATATGGCAGTATAGTTTACAGATGCATCTTTGATTGGATAAATTTTTACTTGACTACAATTTTTCTTTACCAGTAACTCAAAAAGTGGGGATGATGGACCAACGAATCCGATATCATGACCCAATCCAGATAATGCTCTAACGACATTAAAACCATTACCTCCCGGTATTAATTCGATTTCCGTATTTGTATGATGTGCACCAAATTCAGGTAGTTTTTCAATGAGTTTTGTTGTGTTAGTTACCGGTTTGATGTTTATATCAATAAAACTGTTATCAAAACCACCATATAGCATTTTCAATCCCACTATTAATTACATTTTATCTAGTTTTTCTAGACCCATTGCATCGAAAAGGCTTTCCATGCACTTTACATAAGAATGAACTAATACCAATCTGAAAATCTTTTGTCCTTCTGTCTCAGCACCTATTACATGGCAAGTCTCATAAAATTTATTAAACGCTTGACATAGTTCAAAAGCATAATTAGCGACAACGTCTGGTCTTAAATTTTCAACTGCACGTTTATACACAAATGGTAATCGCTCAATTAATTTAATAAGTATCCATTCATTTTCTTCTTCCACAATAATTTTTTCATTATCAAAAGTCTTTATTATATCATTTATAAATTCCGATGCTTTTTTGAGAATATTCTTTGCTCTGGTATATGCATATTGTAAAAACGGTCCAGAGTTCGCATTGAGATCCGTTGCTTTCTTAACATCAAATACCACATTTTTCTGGGGATCCATATTTAAAATTGAATATTTTACACTCGAACTTGCAATAGCTCTTACTATTTCTTCTCTTTCATTATCATTAAAGTCTCGATCTTGTATAATTTTAAACGCTTCTTCACTTGTTAAATCATATACCTCATCGGGTGTCACATATTCTAATTCTCTTCCTGCCATTTTTCTTCCTATTAATGTAACGTATTCATAATCAAAATGAACAATTTTATCAGCTAATTCTTTTTTATTCAGTGCATACAAAGCTATCCGTACAATCAATTGAGGGAATTGTTGCTGTTTTCCTATTACATTATAACATTTGGTAGGAGCAAAATCATCAAATTTGTGTAAATGATAAGCAATGTCTCTACAAGGATAAAGAGGTACGCCCTTTGAATTAACAAGAATGGCTTCAGGTATTTCATGTGTAATAAGATATTTTTCCTTAAATCTAAGAGAAGATGCAACTTCATCAGATTTTAGTAATCGAGCTTTACCATCATGGCGCAACCATCCCTTCTCTTCTAGCGTTTGTAGAATTGTGCTAACTTCACCCATCCAAGCTATATCAGATTCTCTATCAAAATCATCATGATGGATATTAAAAAGTTTTAATGTCGTAATGTGACCAGATAATGCTTCAGTCGTTACTTCTCTAAATTTGGCTATTATATCTTTGTCAGAACCTTTTAAATAAGCTTGAACATAGTTCTCTGTTTTCTTGTATAAATCCTTAACTTCAGAGAGTATCAACTTTTGCAAGGTTTGATAAATATCAGGTATCTTCTCTAATAAAGAATTTTGGACTTGATAGTTTTTTTCTAATCTTTCCAGAAGTCGTGTTAAATCTTCCTCTCCTGTATTTTCAGCTAATAATTCAACGTAAGAAGAATATTCTTGATTTTCCAAATAATATACGTTTGAAGCAATAATCTTTTGTTCCTTAAAATGGGACAATAAATCTTTTTTTAATATTTGAATTTCTAACATAGTATTCATTGAAGCGTAAATCTGTCCAATCCAGAAATCAATTTTAACATCAGGTTTGATATCATGATTTTTTAGTAGAAAGTATCCTATAACAACAGGAGCTATCTGTTTTCCTAAATCATTAATGTAATACCTTACATTTACTTTAGCTCCCAATAATCTGTATATTCGTCCTAAAACATCACCAATAACGGACCCTCTAAAGTTACCTATATGCAAAGGATTATTCGGGTTACTTGAAGTATGTTCGATCATGATTTTTTCTTCAGATTTAAGGCTGAGATTTGTATAATGATCATCTAAAACAGTTTTAATAACATTAGAAGAAAAATGCTTTTTATTAAAGAATAAATTCAAAAAACCTCTTTCTACACTAGCTTTTTCTACTAAATGATTATCTTTTATCCGCGATTTTAAAGTCGCACCTAGTTTTTGTGGATTCATTTGCAACTTTTTAGCTAGAGCAAATAATGGGAAACTTAAATCACCAAAAGAAGAACTTGGGGGACGAGACCAAATCATTTCCTCTTTAATATCGTATAATTCTTTTACATAGTCTTCGAGTACGGTCTTAATTTGATCATAAGGACGATGAAACATGATAATCATTCCTAATTAGATACTATTAGATTTAGTAAATTTGTTCTTAACTCTACTTAAATATTACTTTCTAAACTTTCTCATCATTATTTACTTTTTAGTTTTACTATAAGAAGAGTACTTCCGAATTAAGGTAAAAACCAACGTTTCTATAAATTTAGATGCATCTTTGTCTATTTGAATACTGAAATTATAATAATTAAACACTATTTCGGAAGTACTAAAGAAATACTGTTTTATTCTAAGTACTTTTAAACCATGTATTACCAATTTAGTGATAAAGCAAGCCATATATACCACATACTATATTGTGATAGTAACTTGTAAAACTAGTATTAACAGCGGAGATTGAAATGCAAAAAGTAGAAAATGTTACTGCAAAACAGTTAGAAGAGATTATTGCATCAGACACGAGACCTGTAATAATTGATGCATGGGCCCCATGGTGTGGTCCTTGTAAAAGCATTGAACCTTATTTTAAGCAACTAAATGAAGAATTTGGAAATCAAATGAGATTTGTTAAAGTAAATGTTGAGGATGACCCCACAATAGCTCAAAAGTATATGATTACTAGCTTACCTACTTTCGTTATAATTAAGAATGGTGAGCCATATAGTAATTTAATAGGAGCAAATAGGAAAAAGTTGAAACAATTAATAGAAGACACATTAGACGAAAATTAAAGAGACAAAGTTAATATGTCGATATCCCATTTGTACTTGGGGATCAAATCATGGGATCACCTAAAGGAATAGAAATACAATTTCCCTCTGAGATATATAAATACCTAGTTCGCAAGACCAATTCCGCATTAAGAGAAAGATTTATTGATGTTTCATTTCCTTTTTTAAAAATTCGTTTTTTGGAAATAAACAGAAAAGGGAGATGGGATATAGTTGACTGGCTATATAGCGAGATAAGCAAAAGGTTAGTCAAAATTGTTCAAAAATATGAATTAGAAGTGGAAAAAGATTTTAGGCGAAAAACCATCAGAAGCGACTATAAAGTAGAAAAAAGTTTTCGAGAGATTCACATTATTGGGTATTACAAAATTCCACCAAGATCAATCTCACATATTCTTTCTATTTGTATTTGGACTTATGTTATTTTCACTTTTAATGTCAAACCGCCAGAAAATGAAGAAACCAAGAAAATGGCAGACAAATATGAAGAAGAAGCAGAAAGATATATTAAATATCTTAACAGCAAACCAAGAGAAAAAGTTTCGCTTAATATTCCCAGAAAGTGTATTATCAGTTGTGGTGAGGAAGCTTTTTCATACAACAAATGGTATTATCAAAAAGATGGGACAAGTAAAACGATTTACACACCCATTTGTAAAAAACATAAAGATTACTTGGTTTAAATGATGATTGTAAGAAAACAAATTTTTATAATCAACTTGAACAGACAGATAACAATGAGCAATGAAAAATATGCTGAAAAAAAGATTCAATTAATTCAAATCTTAAAAAAAATTAACAAAGAATGTGACCTTGGTGCTGTTGCAGTTGTAACATTTGAAGGTCGTGAAGTGGCTTTTTTCGCGGATAAAGGCACCGATCACAGTATCATG
>CAZHRF010000030.1:0-40845 GCA_964534625.1 uncultured archaeon
GTTACGTACCCAGTTGTACCCAAAAGAACTCATAGTACTAACTATATACGTACCTCTAATCGACTAGCTTTCAATGTATTAACATTTTCAAGAGGCGTTTCCGCTAATGGAAAGAGAGTTTATTTTACAAATGTTTTTGAAAATGCCCATCTTGTTTTTACATAATTTAATAATTCGTAATATAAAGCATTATCAGAGGTAGAGATTAATTCAAGATTATTATTCCGTGGTATATAAGTCACAACTATATAGTAATGATTCCCTTTATACTCAATTTCCACTAATGCAGTTATTCCCTCAATAATTTTGAGATCCCCCAAAATTTTCTGAATATAATGAAAGCTCTCTATTATTTCCAATAGATCACGATCTACTATCATTTGCAGAATTATCATCCCATCTTTATACTGGCCTACAGTAGATGCATCTATGAATACTTCCGCAAGTTCTTTTTTCTTCCTTTCTGGTATAAGATCTAATTCTATCTGTATAGTATGTACGTTCCCCAAGTGATTAATACGTTGTAATTGGGTAGCCAAATAGAATAAAGCGCCTTGAGATTCGCTCAACATAACACCTAAGTCAATAGTATTGTTTAGTAACATATTAGTTTTTCCGTTTTGATTATTATACTGAAAGTAAAAATAGTCCTTTGGCGGTTAAATGTCATTTATTACTTATTGCGGACAAATTTACGAGATGGCTTATATATGAACTTGTGAATCGTAATATGAAAAGGGGATATGATATGTCAAAAAATGAACTTCCACTCTCAGGAAAAAAATTATTAGAAGTTTTAGATGAAAATGGACCTTTAACCCAAAAAGAATTGATTAAAGCATCAGACATACCAGCAAGAACAGCTAGATATGCTTTACGTAGATTGATTGAATTGGAGTTAATAGCTAAAAGATGCAATCTTACAGATGCACGTTCTTTTTTCTATTTCAAGTTAGATGAAAACTAACTTCTTTTTTTCTATTTCAAGTTAGATGAAAACTAACTTCTTTTTGTAATAGATAGATTTATTTTGAATACAATCTATTATTCATACATGAATGATATTATCGATATAGCAATAATTGGAGCTGATATTGCGGGTTTAACAGCTTCAATTGCAGCTTATTTTTATAATCCAGACTTAAAAATAGAAATATTTGGTCATCCATATAATTCCACACTATCTAAAAAAGGCATTATTGAAAATGTACCTGGTTCCCAATTTGAAGGAGTAAGGAAAATAGAAGAGGTTCTTAAACAATTAGAACAGTATGAAATCCCTGTTTTTCGGGAGGATATACACAGTATAGACAAAATTAAAGAAGGATTTAAGTTAAATTTAGAAAATAAGATAAAAATTTCAAAAACGATAATTCTTGCTCTTGATTTATCTGAACAAAAATACACAATTGACGGTGAAGAGAAACTTGAATATAAAGGTGTATCTCATTGTGCAATCTGCGATGGAGCTCTTTATCGCGGTAAAAAAGTGGTTATAATTGGGAATGACAATCATGCAGCAAAAGGAGCTTTATTCTTAAAGCAATATTGTAGAAAAGTCACCATTCTAGCAAAGGAAGAGTTAAAATGTGATAAATTATATAATAAACGCATACAAGAATCACAAAATATTACTCTTGTTACTGGTGCTGATGTGCAAGCGATAGTAGGACAAATGAAAGTTGAAGAGATTAGATATACTGTAAATGAAGAAGAAAAAACAATGAGAACTGATGGCGTATTCATTGAATTAAAAAAATACCCCGATTTAAGCCTATTGGATCCCCTTGGAATTAAATTTGATGATGAAGGATATATTGTCACAAATCACAAGAATCAATCTTCTATTGAAGGTATGTTTGTTGCTGGTGTCTTAAATAAAAGAGAGGATTATATTGTCATTTTAGCTGGAGATGGTTATGTCGCAGGTTTTAATGCTGCTAAATACTTAGATTAATGTCGTTTACTCCCAACATAAGGCTTAAAGCCTTTTATTCTTTTCTTTTTTTATGAAATTTGCGTTTATTTTTGCACATCCTGATGATGAAAGTCTAAGTTCTGGGGGAACAATTGCAAAATATACATCCCAAGGTCATGAAGTAGCTACTGTCTGTTTGTCTTCCAGTCCAATAAGAAAAAGGGAATATTTTAACGCCACAAACATACTCGGTGTAAATGAACAAATTATTTATGATTTTAATAAAGTAGAAAACAATGAGAGGCAGGTTAAAGAAAAACTGATAGAGTGTATTTTGTCTTTTAGACCCCAGATTATTGTGACACACCTTGAAAATGACTATCATATTGATCATAGACTAACAAATGTCCTTGTAAAAGAAGCTATCGAATGGGCAGCCCATGAAACTCAACATAAAAATGCTCACCGCATAAATAAATTATATACAACTGAAACTACAATTTTAATTCCCAATCCCATGCTTATTGTAGATATTACCAACACATATCAGACTAAAGAAAAAGCTATTAAGTGCTATAAATCTCAACTTTACAAAGGAGGGCAAGATTTTTACATTCAGTTTCATAAATATAGAACGAAAATGAGAGGAACTCAGGGTTCCGTGCAATATGCTGAAGCATTTCAAGAAATACCTATTAAAAAAACATCACCTTTTTATAAACAAAAGAGTATAGAATTGTATTAATGTTATATATGATAGTATGAAGCGATGGCGAGCCTGCCAGGATTTGAACCTGGGACCTACTGCTTTCCACCAGTTTTGGCTATCCGCAGGCAGTTGTACTATCCAGACTATACTACAGGCTCATTTAATAAGTTCTATGAAATGATAGTTCTTAGTAATCAGTTGAGATACCTTTTACTCCTCTTTATATTTTTCGATTTCAGCATTATTTTTCCTTTTTTACTAGCCTATCTTCTTGAAAGCCCTGTCCTTGAGGGCGGGGATGAAAAGAAGAAAAACAATACAAGTTTAAGCATACAACCAGTTTGTAAGTATGACGTCTTTGTGTACGTGTTTTGGTGCCATCTCGAAAACCAAGAGTTATACGAGACAAAGAGAAAAAGATGGATGTAGAAGATAGGGTTACACATTAAACAACGATAATTGGTATACGTATCTAGCTAAGTAAGGGTATTGAGGACTTCCGATGTAGAGTCGGTACGTTGTGTATACTAGAACCATGTACTGTCGGGACGACAGTAACTATAGACGACGCTTGTGAACAAGAGGTAAGCCCTCATTTTGAGGCAACTTTGTTGAAGCAAGAAACCATCTGCCTTTAGGTATTGGTAGTTCATCGACACAATCATGAACAGCTTTAAATTTCTTCTTTCATATCATTTTCTTGACGAAGCGAAAGTGCAACTACGGTCTTTTGACTGAGGAACTTCCTGACTCCGTTAATGCGATGTGGGTACAAACCCACCATGTGAGAATATGGCTCTTGAAGCAGAAACGACACGTCCTATATTCAGATGACTATGATTCGATGAAAAGAATGGTGACATCTCTTGAGTTAATTTGATGAGGAGGATATAGGGAACGATGAAACGGTCAATCATCGCGGAGCAAGCTTAAATAGGGTCTTTTGACCGGGTTAAGCGCATAGGTGAATGTTGCAGGGAAGGTCCTTGACGGCTTCCTAACAGAATCAGGGGTACTCTTCGCATCGTCTTTTTTATTTGGGTTATTCTTTCGTTTAATTAAGATAATATAATATAAATAATTGTTACTGATTTTCCAAATTTCTTTTTTCGTGTTTCAAATTCATCAATTTCATTAAAACCAGCATATTTATTAAAAATAGTTATATTAATATATATACGAAACAAAAATGGCTATAAAAAAATGGTTCGCGATGTATATTACAAAATCCCACTCTAGACAGTTTTTAATCTTTACATTTATAGTCATCACAAGTTTTCTTATTGTAACTTTTAGTATGACTTCCACTCAAACTGTTGGATATGAAGATGCGATTAGTCCCTTTTTTACTGAACAAAATGATGTGATTTTTGAGTTAAGTACTAATTCTTCTGATATTACTAGAGGAGAGGATGACTTGTTTCTTTTCTTTCGCTTTTCATATGAAAACGGATCATTTATTCATAATGCTACAATAGAATACAATATTACTGATCCTATAGATGAAAGAGTTTATAACAGTTCTATGGCAGTTGAAACAGCAGATAATTTTCCTGTTAAAATTAATTGGATTAATTTTGTTGGATATCCAGAAGGAAACTATACAGTCTCAGCAAAAGCCAACAGCACAATGACACAAGCATACTTTGCTAATACATCATTTAGCTTATTCATTTTACCATCCGGTCGTTTAAGGATGTATTTTCCAGACCATGAAACAAAACCAGTTATTTTAGACCGTAATGAAGAAAATAGCGTTGAATATCGTTTAACGAATTATGGCGGATCTACAGTAACAAATGTAACAATTCTCCCAACTGTTGAAAAAAAGGGAACTGAAGGCTATGTGCAAATCATCATACCCCAACTTAATATATCATTAAAAGCAGGTAGTACTTTTATTGGTGAGATTAAACTTAAAAGTGAAACTTCCTTATATCAAAAACGAACATTTTTCCTATCGTATGCAAATATAGATGATCCTGGGTTTAATGTATTAATTCAGAGTGATCCGTTGCAATTGATTTGTCAGCCAAGACTCAATATCTCCAGAGATATAAACTTTCCTCAGAATATCACGATGGACGATATATATAGTGTCAATTTCAATATGGTTAATAATGAAGGTACAACTTTACGTATTACTTTCAATACAATAAGTAACCACATAAATTTTACAGATTTTCATATTACGGGTGAATCTAGACCGGTTTCAATGGGATATAATCAGATAACATTGGAAGGAAAACCCATTCAAACAGGTGAAAATGTTCCAATCATAATTGAGATAAATATACAATGGAGGACAGTTGAAGGCAACTTTTGGTATTATCCTATATTCGATATTGTTAATACTGAGTTAGAAATTTTACCAATAGAAGAAACATTCAATATGTATAGTGATAACTTAATTGTTATTTTATTAATGTCTACGATGGTGTTTGGAATGGCTTACTTCTCTCGTGACATAATAGAAGCTATAACTAAGCAGAAAGATGGACAAGAAAAAACAATTATTGAGGAAACATATCCTCTTGATACAGTAGTTTTAGATGGTAGTAATATTGCATGGGAAGAAAAAGACAACAGTAACAAACCAAAGATTACAAATATTGAATTAATGATAAACAAACTGAGTAAGGCAAATTTTAAGAAAATCATTACAGTTGCGGATGCTGCATTGAGATATCAGATTGATGATAGAAAGAGAATTGATCAACTAGTAAAAGAAGGAGCCATAAAAATGCTCCCTGCTAGAGTTGATGGGGATAAGTTTATTTTAAGAATAGCAGAAGAAGAAAATGCAATGATTGTGAGCAATGATTTATTTAAAGAATTTAGAGAGATAGCCCCGTGGATAGGAGAGAGAAGAATACCATATACAATTTTAGATGAAGATGTGTATTTGCATCCAACTTCAGCTTCAACTGGATACGAAGAAGAATAACTTGTTAAATACAAATATTAAAAAACATTCTTTATTATCACTCATTTGAACAGTACCTTTGTCTATGATGTGATGGTTTATAAGAGATTAAGATATGAAATTATAAAAGGTGATACAAGTGATACAAGAAAATAATTTCCATGGAAGTATTAATTACACCAATACAAATGTAATTGAACATCTTCCAGAAGATTACTTCTATAAGAATGAATATGATTACTTGACTTTACCTGAAGTACAATTATTGCTTTTATTATCTGATACAAAAAAAGTTTATTCATTTTCAGGATTAAAAAAAAGTGCTGAGCTACACCAACATCGATTAAACAAATCGATAAAAAGGCTAAAAGAACGAGATTTACTTAAAAAAAGAAAAGATGGAGACTATGAATTAACAGAAGATGGGAGTGTATATACTCATAATTTAATTAATACTTTGATAAAAAATGAAGCATTAAAATTATCACCTTCATCAGTAAAATCGACATATATTCGTTATACTCTACTTCCACCATTATCAAAAGAGAAAGTCGCTTCATTGTTTGAAAAAAGATGGTTTGGTAATTTTCGATATTTATATAAGAAAGAATCAGAAGAAAGGATCACTATCTGCTGGGAAAACGAAAGTAATGATCAACTCATTGCTCATATTGAAGAAAATGGTGAGATAATAGCAGAGTACAAAAGTAAAAAACCAGAAAACAACATAATGTTTCATCTTACAAATTGGATGAAAAGAGAATTAGAAACTAGATATAAGGTAAAGATGGAACGACAAAAGAGAAAGAAATATAACGATCGAGAAGTATATAACTAGCTTTTATATTTAAACTGCTTTTTTTTAGATAAAGTAACATCCAGTTGAATTTATTAATGTTATCTAATTTTATTGAATGAATTACCATATAAGAATTTATGAACTACTCCAATCTAAAGGAGTGGTTTTTCTGGCTAGACATAGGTAAAAACTTAGTCATTATATATGAAAAGCTTTAATGTTACTTAGATAAGTTAAAATTTAGCTTACAGTAAATAATAGTAAGTAAATGAGGTAAAAATAATGAATGGTTTCAATCAAGCAGGAGCACCAAATACTTATTCTGATCCCAAGAAAGGTACTACTACTGTAGCGCTCAAATTCGACAAAGGCGTAGTAGTTGCGACCGATCGAAGGGCATCAATGGGTACTTTTGTTGCTTCTAAACATGCAAAAAAATTGCATAAGATAAACGATAAAACTGTCGCTACAATTGCCGGATTAGTTGCTGACGCACAATATTTAGTTAATTTAGTCAGAGCTAATATCAATCTGTATGAGTTAAATAGGGGATACCACCCTTCAACTAAGATGATTGGCAATTTGTTAGCATCAATAATGTACGAACAATTCCGAGCATATTTCCCATACTTCACACATATGTTAATTTGTGGTTTAGATAAAGAAGGACCACACGCGTTTTTTATTGAATCTGCGGGTTCAATAAGTGATGAAGATTATGTGTCAACGGGATCTGGGTCTCTATTAGCATATGGCGTAATGGAAGCTCTATGGGAACCAGATATGGTAGAAGATGATGCCATTAATTTAGTAATCAAAGCCATTTCATCTTCAATTAAAAGAGACACAGCAACCGGTAATGGTATAGATCTTTGTGTTGTTACCGAAGATGGAACAAAATTCTTGGAAGAATCCGAGATTAAGGAACGTGGAGGTGCAATCTAAAATGTTAGGACCACAATCAATGGGATATGATAGAGCAACAACAGTATACAGTCCTGAAGGTAGAATAATTCAAACAGAATACGCAAGAGAAAGTGTTCGAAGGGGAAGTATAGCAATAGGGATCAAAAGTAATAACGGAATAGTACTAGGTGGTCTACAAAGAGTTGTAGACCTTAATGAACCTGATGAGAAGGTACATAAGATAGACGAAACAATATATGCTACCTTTGCTGGAGTAGCAGCTGATGGACGAATACTAATACAAAGAGCGAGACTAGAATCCCAGATATTTAGGCTAACCTATCAAACTAGTATAGATGTAAAAGGATTAGCTATAAAGATCGGTGATTATTGTCAATTATTCACCCAACAAGGAGGACTAAGACCTTTTGGTGTAGGAATATTGTTTGGTGGGGTAGATACCAATGGACCACAACTCCAGTATATTGACCCTGGCGGAGGAGTTGTTAATTGTAAAGCAAAAGCAATTGGAGAAGGGGATAGCAAGGCCATTGAACTAATAAAAGACAAATACAACGATGAGTTAACTATTAAAGAAATGAAAGAACTCATTAAAGAAGTTATCAAGAAAGTTGCTGGCGAAGAAGATATAGAAGACGTAAATATTGCTCTACAGGCAATCCCTGTAGAGTAAACCCCTCTTCTTTAATTTTTAATAAATATTCTAAAACTAAAGTCATCTATTATTTCTATTTACTAAGAAAGACAGCTTTTTTTATTAATTTCTTTTTTCTTATTTGATGAAAGTTTATACCTCATCTGGGATATACATTAAAAACGATAAGCTATCAATTGCTTGTGATATTACGCGTTCTAAAAAGGTTCCTTTATTATTCATAAGCCATGCCCATAGTGATCATATTGCTCGACATATATTAAGTCCTGAAATCATTTGTTCTCCCATTACAGCTGCTCTTCTTCAATGTTTATCTACAGTTTCTCCCGAAACCACGTTCTATGAAAAAATAGAATTACCTAATGACATACATCTTACACAAGCCCCAGCTGGTCATATTATTGGGAGTACAGCGTTAAAAATTCTAACACCAACCACAAAACTCATCTATACAGGTGATGTCTCTATCAGAAAAAAAGGTTATATTGAACCTTTCTCTCCAGAAAAATGCGATACATTAATTTTGGATACAACATTTGGATCTCCCCAATATATTTTCCCTCCTTTAGAAAATGAATTAAAGATGGCGAGAGAGCAAATAAAAAAAGATTTAGAGGATGGTACTCCTGTTGTCTTAATGGGTTATGCACTAGGAAAATCTCAAATTTTATATCACCACTATGCTGATTTATCAGATATATGCATATTGCAAGGATCCAATTATAAAATAAATTCTGTTCTTTGCAAGTGTGAAAACTCTTGCTTTATTGATGGTATATCATATCAAGAAGCTAAAGAAAAAAAAATATTGGAAAAAAACAAAAATTGGATTTTCTTTGGCCCCTTAAAATCTGGTCGTAACCAACTCTATGCGAAATTAAAACGAAATTATGGTGCAAAATTATATGCGTTTAGCGGTTGGGCTCGGAATAGTGGGTATAAATATAGAATGGCTGTGGATCATAGCTACATTATCTCTGATCATGCTGATTATAATGAACTATTGGATATCTGTTTTAGCTCCTCTCCTGAAAAAATATATACCATCTATGGTGCAAAAGAAGAATTCGCAGGTATTTTGTGTAGAAAAGGATTTAATGCCACACCTTTAAGTAAACAGAAAACATTAGACACTTTTTTCAATTAACAATTAAGAAAGTATCTACTGACTTCTTCTTATCCAAAATTTCTTGCTCATAGACTACTTCAATGGGTATGTTTCTATATGCCAAAAAATCTTTAGCATTTTCACTTATTGAACTACATATTAGAATTAGTTTCTTTAGATCTAATATTTCTAGAACTTGTTCAAGCTGAATGATTTTATTAGTAGGAAGAGTTCGTTTCCATATTAAGGACATAAAACCAACTTGTTTATCCTCAACAAGTAAATTGAGATTATAGTTTTTTCTACCTAATCGAAATATTACATCTTCTCTAACCGAAATGTTTCGTTCATCTAACTCTTTTTTTATGATATTTTCGACCCTTGACATTTTCTTTTCAGTCAAAAAAGGTTTAATACCTTAAAAGACCAGATACTATGTATATATTTTCCTCAACGTATCCAGAGCTATATAGTATCGACAAAAAAAGCCAGATATAATTCAAAGAGAGAAAATGGATCAAGGATTAATATATTTCATTTCTTTTCTATTACTCCAGTAAATTGCGAACTTATCCATAAATGAAAGATGCTTTTTTAATATGAACTTGGGTATGTCGGCATATACTTCAATATAATCCACTTTATCTCTTTTTACCGTTTGTTCTTCTTCATCTTTTAGATATAGAATATGTTTATCGGAATAATTCAACAGCTCACAGTTTAAACCAACTTCCAATTCTTCTTTTGTATATATTATTACAGATCTATTTTTCAAAAGTTCAAGTAATGAATTTTGTTGTTCTTTTCTTTTTTTATTTATCCTTAGAAAAACAGGTGAAAGTTCAGTTATTAGTTCAGATAGTTTGAATGTTTCAGTTTTTTGCACAGAATCATTAAGAGTAAATTTCTGAATTTTAAAGGTGGTATTCTTAAGATCTTTACCCAATTCAATTTTATTAATTCTTACTGCTTTATCTATTCCATCATCATGAAAGAATACGTCTTTGCCTTCAAGATTCTTGAAATAGTTTAACTGTTTCCCTGTATAATATTCTTTGAATGTATCCTCTTTATCAGTATACTGAAAGGTGAATATAGGGGTTTTATTTTTTTCACTTTTTTCCCACCCTATCAATTTTCCTACTTGACCATTTTTTAGAATATATTTGTCTCCTAACTCACAAATATTCAAATTATAATCATTTAGAGGTAATTGGTCTATTTTTCCGTTGTTATCCAATATCAATACGAGAGGTTTACATATTATATTTCCAATTTCTAATCCTTCAACTCTTCCTTCATATACAGTTTCAAATGTCTTATCATACGCTATAACATTCTTCCCTATGTATTCTTCGTAAAGTTCATCTATTTTTACTAATCCCAGAAATTTCTTTATACCTGTTTCACCATAATTTTCTGTATATCTATCTGAAATCATGTCACAAAATTTATCTCTTTTTTTTGTAAGTTTCTGTATTTGTTTATTTCGTATGAAATCAGGCAATATTAACCAATAGGGCAATAATGCACTCTTTACTGGTGAAATGTCCTCATCTATCATGGATATTATTCTAAACGTTGTTCTAGGGTGTGACATAAAAACATTCGAAAACATAGCCCATCTATTTGGTTTATACAATTGTTGATACAGACTAATTGCAGCTTCACCCTGAAATCTCATTTTTTCTTGTTCAGAAAACTCTTTTCCAGTCAATAATTGAACATTCATCCCAAAATCTCCAGCTATTCCTTGATAAAAACCTTCTAGCTTGTATAGAGCTTGTGCTAATGCATCACCATATCCTGCTTTTTTTGTTTGCAAATCAGCATCACCTTCTAAAATCCTTACAAAGATTAATAGAAAGGCGATAATACCATAATTGATTAAGAAGTAACTAAGAAATGATACGGATAAATCCTTATAAGCTGCATAATCAAGCGTCGTGGCCGGAAGGAGGAGTGCTTTTTTTATAATCATTTCTAATGAAGCAATTATTTGTAACCAAATAATATGTCCTCGTGAGTTATGGGCTAGCTCATGTCCAACAATTCCTCGAATGTCAGCATCTGTAAAATCATTCAAGTCATTACAAATGAATGCCACTCTTTGATCAAAAAAAGGTCCAAACGCCATCGCATTTAAGATGGGAGCTTTTACATAGCCTACTTTAACTTTAGTTTTTATACCTAGTTGATTTCTAACTTCATCTACAATATTAAGAATTCTTTCATCCTCAACGGGTTTAATACCCAATAAGGCATTAAGCAACCAACCGGATATGAAATAAATGAAAAAGGACAAAAGGATTAAAACCTCATATGTTCCAATTGTCGCAAATATTACTCTTTCCCTTATTATATTTCCCTCGGGTAAGCTTAGATAATTCCAAGCTAGGTTAGTAAACTCTTCAAACATAGATGAAGCAGAATACAATACAGCATAAACCAAAGCAAATAGAGTTAAGTACAATATTTGTGGAGACATTAATCTACTAACTAAAACGAATTTTTTACCAAAAAATATTATGGCTAAAATTATGAAAACATAAAACATGAGATTATATGCCCAACCCGTAAAACGTTCTTCATTAAACACTTTTGCTAATATCGTACCTACAAGAAAAACAAAGTAGGTTATAAGTGACGTAATCATCAATTCCCGCCAAACAGGGGATTCTCTTAATTCGTATGTTTCATATGCTGCCAAAACAAACATCACTATTGCTATTCCCATTAACCAATCTTGTAATAAAACTAATACTAATCCAAACGTTAGACCGATTAAAGATAAAACAATGTTTTCAGTTGCTGTACCATGCTTGATCTTTGTTATAACTTCGGATATTAATAGAATTAAACCAATTGCTGCAATTATCAAACCCACTGAAATAGTAGCATAATTTTTTGCAAACTCAATTATAGTTGATAGAAATTCGACAATAGACATGTTATCAAACAAGAAATAAATGACCTATTTTTTAATGTTTCATTGTGTCCGTAAATTTGATTTTATTTTAATGTAAAAAGTGACTAAAAATATCACTAAAAGAGATTATAACTAGATTAATTCATTGCATACACGAAAAAACACGCAGTTAAGGAAAACCAAAAAGTTCAGCTGATACTATATCAAGTTTTTCTTCTCCATAGTCTTTAATCATTGTTCCAAAGAATATAAATCTATTCAAAGCAACTGAAAATAAACCAAAAACTACTGAAAAAACAGACCAGAATTTGTTTAAATAACACATTAAAATCAAGCTAAAACTTCCAATGAGTAGGAGAATAAAACTAGAATAGATCAATGGTTTATACTTACTTAATACATTAAGTAGATCTCGAGTCTCTGGTGATTCTATACTAAAATAACGCATTTTAAAAAAATACAATGGAATAATAAGAAAACTAGCTATAAATATGCTAAAATTTAGTGAAAGTATGGATAAACCAGATAAGTTTTCATTCGACAATAATGCCATTAAACCATCATATATCATACCACCCCCAACATAAGCTAAAAATAGGGTTTCTCCAATATTCACTTTGGAATTCCAAGCAGGAATAATAGCATGGTAGCCTGTTCTAGCAAAAATTATTGTTGAATGAATTGAGAGTAGTAAAGCTAAAAGACCAAAAATGGCAGTGAAGACATCACCTATTGTTTTAATTGATGGAAACAATACAGGAAATATTTCGGAATTCCCAACTATAGATAAGTTTTCACCCCATAATAATGGATGTTGCTTATTTTTTAACCAACCAAAACTTGAAAAAAGTAACTGAAATAAATGGAAAAGAGAAAATGAAACCATAGATTTTTCAAAATAAAAACTATCAAGGTAATTAAACTTTAATTTTTTATAAATAATTATATCACTAAAAACAGTACATAATCCCAATAATAAGTTAAGCAATATGATCCATAGGTTAATCTTACCAAATATTGTGAACCATAAATATGTAATTAAGAAACCACCCGCAAGGAAATACCGACCAATGGATGAAACATTTAAAGGAAAATTTTCTTTATATTTCTTCCATATTACTTTCCATTTTTTCAAATGAGTGGAATTTGACATAATGGTTTACATCCTACAAGCATGGGTTAGGAGCTTAATTAATTTTCATAGATAAAACACCTATAAACCTTACTTTTTGGTTAAAATACATATACAACAGACATTCATAAGTCTTCCCATAAGCTATGAACATATAAACGACATGTGAGAATACATTCTCGCTTTTTGTCCATCAACAAGGGAGAAAGATTATAAACAAATAATTTATGAAACACAAAAGATAAGAAATTGAAATAGAAAAGTAGAGTGAAAGAAATGTCTGATGTAAAAATTGATATTGATGTTTTACTAAAAGAGGCAAACGCCAATTATTCCACAAAGAGATATAGAGATGCTGCTAGAACATTCGAGCATCTAATAACATTAGCCATAAAAAACAATGATCCTGAAGAAGCAATTTATTATGGGTACCGAGCTACGGATTGTTGGAGAAAAGCAGGAAAAGAAATACAAAGAATCAATAGTTTCAAGCATTTAGGGATCTTAGCTTTAAAATTCTCTTCTAAACTTGCTGAAGATTATAGTAATAAAACCAAAGATCTCAGAGAAAAAGCTAATGTAATATCTATAGCTGGTGAATGTGCAGCATTAAGAGAGAAGGACAAATCAAACGCTTTGTTTGAAGAAAGTATAAAAATCTATAATAAACTTATTAAATCAGCCAAAGATGAAAAAACAAAAAAATCATTGCTTGAAGAACAACTTCGAGTTGTCAATCTGATGGGAAATGAGAATGATATCAAAAAATATTCAACACAAATAGTTGAATTGTATATCACCATCGCAGATAGAGAATCTAAAAAAGGTGATCCATCCTCCTTACAAGAAGCCCTAAGAGATTATGAAGATGCACTATCTATCTGTGAAGATATTCAATTAAAAGAGAAGATTTCAAAATTAAAGAACAAAATAGAAACAATCAGGGAAGAATTAGGTAATTATGACCCATTTGCAACATAAAAAGCAAAATCATAAAAATTAAATAGAAAAGGTAAATGGGAACATAGGGTCTTGTAGCTCAGATGGATAGAGCGTTTGCCTCCTAAATTCCCTGGAGATAGCAAATGGTCGGGCGTTCAAATCGCCCCAAGACCGCCATTTCTTTGATAAAGGGAGAAAAAAACCATGAAATGTAATAAAAAACTTTTACCTATTTATGTATGTAATTTCCACACATGTAATCCAAAACTATGTACTGCGGTAAGAATGATAAAATTCAACAAAGCATATAAAATACCAATTCATCAAATTAGACAAAACCATATTATTTTAACTCCTTTTTCAAAGATAGCACTTTCTCCTTCTGATAAACAAAAAGTACAACAATATGGACTAGTTGGAGTGGATTGTTCATGGAACGATATTCAAGGAGGAAAAGAAGCACTCAACAAAGGGATTGGCAGGGCTTTACCTTATTTGGTTGCAGCTAATCCAAATAATTATGGAAAACCAACAAAATTGAGTACAGTAGAAGCGATAGCGGCTGCAGTATATATTTTAGGATATGAAGAACAAGCTGAAAATATCCTAAGTATTTTTAAGTGGGGTAAAGAATTTTTAAAAATAAATAGAAGATATTTGGATAAGTATAAACGGGCAAAAAATAGTACTGAAGTAGTAAAAATTCAAAATATCTTCCTCAGTAAGTTATCCGATTAGTTGAGATTTTAATATATCAAAACGTATTTTAATATATAGGCTTAGAAACTCCAGATATCAATGAAAGTAGGTATATGTTGTTTTCCTAAAGTTGGCGGAAGTGGAATTGCCGCCTCACAGTTAGCTTTGGGGCTTGCACAGAAAGGTCACAAAGTCAATGTTATTAGCTATGACACACCCTTTTTATTAAAAACCACACGTCATCCAAATATTACGCTAACACTTGTCGATATACTGTCTTATCCACTTTTTAAGGACATAGGTGCTCCCTATACGATCCTTTGCGCATCTAAAATGATTAATACGATTAAAGAAGAAGGATTAGACATCATTAATGTACATTATTCAATACCTACTGCGGTATCTGCTTATTTAGCCAAATCTTTCTGTGATATCCCAATTGCTATCACACCACATGGTTCTGATATACACATACTTGGTATTGATCCTGCCTATAATCCTGTTATTTCTGAGGTTCTAAAACATGCTGACGGAGTCTCAACTGTTTCCAATTATATGAAGCGAGAAATAGAAGAAAAGTTTACAAATGAAATACCAATTAGAGTTATTTATAACGCTATTGACACAGAGCGTTTTAAAAGAACCGATTTTAAAATTTGTGATTTTAGGATGACACAAGAAAAGTATTTACTGCATGTATCAAACTTCCGACCCGTTAAGAATGGGCCATTTATCGTCGAATGTTTTGCTGAAGTTTTAAAAGAATATCCTAATACAGGCTTAATAATGATAGGTGAAGGGCCAGAGAGAAAGAAATGCGCGGAACTAGCGCGAGAACTAGATATTCAAGACAATGTCCTTTTCCAAGGAGTTCGTATTGTTCTTTCGCCTATTTACACTTGTAGCTCAGCACTATTATCTGCTAGTTCTAATGAAAGTTTTGGTTTAACTCTGGCTGAAGCAATGGCTTGTGAAACCCCAGTAATCGCACCAAACGTAGGGGGGATTCCCGAAGTTGTAGATCATGGAAAATCAGGTTTCATATATGAACCGAATAATAAAGAACAATTCATCAAGTATATATGCCAAATACTAGAAGATAGTCAATTAGAAAAAAGACTCGGAAGAAACGGTAGGCAACGGGTAAAAAAGCATTTTAATTTAGATAAAATAACTGATCAATATTTAGACTGGTTCCAAGAAACAATAAATAGGAGTAAATAAGTATGAAACTACAAACGAATATTAAGATAACTCATTCCACCGATAGGTAAATTCTCTGAATAAGCCCGGTAATACTCCTCCAAGAACGAATATAATCCAGTTACACTCGCCATTACAAGCCATGACCAACTCACTTCTTGCTTGTTATGATTTTCATCATACATACCAAATTGCCAAGACTTATATCTGGCGAGTTTGCTTATAGGATCACACTCTGTTTCTTTCAGTTTTTGAATAGTGTTTGATATTTGGGTCATTATTTCTTTTGAACTTTCTAATAAACCTTCTTTATCTTGTTTTCTCTTCGCTTTTCCTATCTTCCCTAGAGATCTAAAGAAAGATCCATTAAACAACGATAGATTACCAATTTCTTTGGATTTCGCTAAATCTTCTATCCACGGAGAATTATAAAAAAGGCGTGTATATTTTACATGTATCGGGGTGTTTATCCCAATTTTTCTAATTGCGGGGAGAACTTGTGCATAATAATTTATTTCACCGGGACCAGATACCCTTATTTTGACCGGAATAATTGAATTAACTATAGCTTGATTGGAATCCAGACGGGGAGATATCGAATTTCCAATATCATTTAGGTCTATATTATCCAAGTCGTAATCAAAAATATACTTTTCTTTACAAATGGAACATTTGCCACTCAGAGTGATATTTTCACCATTTTTTCTATAAGAGAGAGATAAGCGATTTTTATCATTCTTACACTCATAAAAGAAAGGAACAAAATCTGTCTTTTTCTTTCTTGTAGTAGGAGCCAATTCCATTTTTAATATTTTTTCTGTTGCATTATTAAACTCGTCAATATATGTATCACGTTTAATTAAAAAGGGTTTATAGCCATCTACCATTAGTTGTCTCAGTTCGGGATGGGACGAAGGAAAGAAAACAATCCCCCAGTCGTTAATAATATTCGCTTGAACACCATAAATAAGAGTCACCCATTCTCCTAGATCTTTTGAGTTGCGATATGTTTCTCTAAGGAAAGTTAACAAATGCATGACTTTTTCATTAAACAATTTTTGATTATTACTATTACCTATTGATGATCTGAATTCATTGAAGATGTTTTTCATTACAGAAAGTTGACTCTCAAGCCAATCAAATTGATCAGTTTCAATTACAACAGAAGACAAACCATCTTCATACTTTTCGAGTTTTATTGGTTTATTGATTGCTGATTGATAATTTGGTAGATGAATTGTCGAAATTTCAGGTTGTATGCTATCATGTGCACTTACAAAAAAAAAGGGTATAAGATTATGAACATTTGAACGTTTAGTACTTATATCAGCTAATTTGTATGCACATGCTATTTTATTATAAATAAGACCCACACCACCAAAAATCGTAGATTGTTGACCAGCCATTACAACTCCATTTTCTAAAGATTCAATGTTTTTTTGGACTTTTGGAGTTAGAATACCTAGTCTCTGATGATATTCCTTCAATATTTTTTTTGCTTTAGATAGTTTGGAATGGTTAATGGTGGACGGTGGTAGGGACATTGCCATATCTATAGCATCACCATATGTTTTCGGGATATACTTATAAAAATATTCAAGATTGGGAAAAGGTTCATCATGCCAAACATAAGACTCGTAAAGTTCACCTATTTTGTTCATAAGACTAATTGGACATTATGTTCTTAATTTTTATCGTATTTCAATAATAAAGTCTAATGAATAAATCGATAAATTTCAACAACAATTCATTTAAACTTTTTGAATAATTTAAATCCGAAGTTGCAAAAAAGTTTTAAAGGAGCATTCAATTATCACAACAAGAAAAACTAAGATACTGATTAATAAATATATGGTGAATAAAAGATGAGTCGTCAAAAATGCCCAAAATGTGGAAGCTTAAATGTAAAAGAAGTCGATGATAAGAGCAAAGTAGTTGCTTACTTCAATCACAAACCCATTTATCGTCAAAAATTAGTCTGCAGGGAATGCACACATGAATGGTTCCCAGAAGAAAAAGAATAAATTCGTTAACCATTCTTAGAAGTTATTTGAATTTTCTTAGATAATGGATTCTTTTTATTTTTTTTATTAATATTCTTCTGTTTTTATTTTTTTGTATTTAATCGTACTATCCCGCAGTTGGAGTTTATATCCCTTTTTTTAATCTGTTTATCAAAAAACAATGAATGTTTAATTCTTCCATCTTTTTGCATGTTGTTTCCAAATCATAAGCAAGCCTTACTATTTCAAAACTGAACTTTTTATTGAACTCATCAATTTCCATCATCATAAAAGAGGCTTTTGGATTTCTATCTCTTGGTTGACCAACAGATCCTGGATTAAACAAGTGTTTATTATTATTAGTTATGTGTAAAGGTTTATGTGTATGTCCTAAAAATAAAAAATCAACATCAGCAAAATCATTAGTAATTTGAAAGAACATATTATAAGACCAAGAAGGTAAATCAGGACTTACATAATCTCGCAACGGTTTTCTAGGCGATCCATGTACATACATTCCTGTTCCTTCTGTTATAAAAATAGGGGATATGGAAAATAGGGGATAAGTTCCCAGTAATTCGATATAATCCTTTGATAACTGTTCTTTTGTCCACAATAATCTTAATTTAGGTAAGGGATTGAAATAGGTAAAATTGTTTTTATACAGAGCATAATCATGATTACCTACGACTTTGATATGAGCTATGTCTTCAACAAGATCAATACATCCTTTTGGATCAGGTCCATATCCAACAACATCCCCTAAAAACACAATAAGATCAGGTGACTGATCCTTAATATAATCAACTACTACAGTTAGGGCTTCTATATTTGCATGGACATCAGAGAATATTGCTAAAGTCGTCATATTATGAATCACCTAGTTTGGTGTTATATGAATTGTATACTTATCAAACAATGAATTACCACATATATAGTTTTTGAACGAATGTTAATGTTTTTTATGTTACCATAAATGATACTTTTAGATGTTCATATAAACTTTAAAAATTAGAATTACTACACTTTTTGAACTAAAAATAAAGTTAAAAAAGAAGAAAAGAGAGATTTAGAGAATTATTTCTTTTTCTTTTTTAGAAGGTTCATTCCACCTACTATTGCTACACCGATTGAAATCACAAAAACAATTACAATTTCCGGTTGTAGTGTAGGAGGATCAGCACGTGGAGGGGTAACATATATTTGAATAACTTCAGTTGAATTGTATCCATAACCTCTCTTGTGCATTCTTATTTCTAGTTCAAGATAACCTGAATCTTTTGGTTCAATATCTGTTGTAAAGTTTTGACCATCTATAGCTGTCATATTTTTTTCTTGTCGATATTGTTTTAATCTCAAGATATATACAGTAACATTCACATTATTTAAAATGGTATTATTGTCAGTCGTAACAGATATATTGACTGTAATTGATTCTCCATAATTGATATTCATTTGTCCAATTTCAAAGTCTGCATGCTGTATTCCAAATTGTGTATCCATTAACCATAATAGTTCTCTTAACAATAATTCTTTGTTATTTGCATAACCGAAATAACTTTCATTGTACATATCAGCTGAACCACAAACAATCAATTTACCTCCCCTCTGTAATTCAAGTCCTGCTTGTAATATAGCACTACCATTTAAATTCAAATCAATGGATGAATTATATATTCCGATTGGATCATAGTTAATGAAATATTCTCCTGTAGTATTGATAATTGGATAAAGATCCGCATCTTGTACTTGTATAGTGTTCAAACCAGTTGTTGTGTTGAATCGTAGAGAAGTTCCTATATAAAAGATCTCTTCAAGAGTTTTATTTATTAGAGATAAATCTTTGGACAGATAGGATAAACTAGTATCAATTTCATCTACCTTTATACTCAAACTCGCATTAACAGAAGTATCATTAAGATAAAGGGGACTAGTATAGGCTTCCATTTGGAAATGCCCTAAGATATCATTAATGCGATTATTCCTTCTTGTTGCGTCAGCTAGAAGTAAAACTTTTCCTCCTTGAGCTATATAACTTCTTAAAGCTTCTACACTATCAGCATCTATTTGATCAAATGAACCAACCAGCATCAGAGCGGTATACTCATTAAGAGTTGCTTTGTCAACTTTAAAAGTTGACGCATAACGCTTTGTAATGTCCAAACCATATGATTCAAGGTAATTATTAATTGGCATAAACCCATCTGCAACTGTATTTTTTGAACGAGAATAGTACGTTAAGATACTGACATTCTCAACATTATCAACAAGTGTATATGTGCTATGCAATGTCTCTAATCGGATATATTCCCAATCAGAAAAAGCTTCTTCTTTACTTGAATTATAAATTGCAGTATCATTTTCATAGTATATCAATGAGAAAGGTATTGTATCACTTTGTGTAAGTGCTATGTCATGACCATCTTTATCCCCTGAATTTAATTCTTTAATAAACTCAAAAGACACATCATATTTAAAGAATATATCGTCATATTCACTGTACAATACACCATATGTGTTATTAGTTCCTCCAACATCAGTATCTAATACTAATGAATCATTATCGCTTCCTTCTATGAAACCATCTTGAGTTCCATTGTATCTATAATTAACTAAAAGTACATCGTCAGGAAATGTTTCTGAACCTACTTTTTTATCAAAATTACGATCAAATACTATCGCATACCACGTATGAGTTTGGTTATTATATGCTTCCCCTTGTGGAATCGTTTCATTTATTGGAACAAATACGTCAGAATTATAGTCAATACCCATGAATAAATGGGTATAATTACTAGTAACTCTAATTGTAAAGGTTCTACCTCCAGCCTCTAGTTCATATTGTGTTGCGTTGATCCATTCTGTTTCATTTATTATACCATCAATAGTTGGTACGGTCTCATTGAAAGTTACTACATTATTCTGATGAGGTGATAACAGATTATCTGTAATATTTTCAGTTTCAGCAGAAACCATTTTATAATTCATAGTTCCTGAAATTAGGAAAATTACTAGAAATAATGAAGTTGTTATTAATTTGATGATTGTACGCTTATGCAATTTGGTCTATACTCCATTGTTGTTTTTCAATCCTCTAACCAATTTTGTGTTTTTAAAGTTTATTTTTCAAAATGTTTATGTTTACATAATCATTAAAGCCTTTATAAAAGGTTAGAGTTATTCATATAGCGGTTAAAACGAAGTAATTTAAAGATTTGGCTTTAAAAGAGAAAAAACATAATAACAAAACAAGACATTTTTTCAGCAGAACAAAAATAGATAAAGAATAGGGGGAATATCATACACTACAACATAAAAACAGTTATGCCATTAAAAACGTCTCATTTTTGCTCTTTACGCTATTATCCTTTATTTTTCTTTGAATAAGTATCAGCTAAAGCACAATAGACAATGTTTTTTTACTAGGACAACCAAGACAAATATAACAAAATAACAAAAGTTTAATTTAGTAGGAAAATAAAAGTAATGCAGAAGTTCGTCTACTGCATTAGTGAAGACTGGGTAATAGACTATGGTGACTATGAATGAGAACTAATATTAAAGATAAACTGATAAAAGAAGAATTCAAAGAGGAAGAGAACATCAGAGAACTTCCAATTAATGCGCTCCTAGATATATCTGAGTCGGAGCATAAAGTATTACTTGAAGCTGGTGTTAATCAAATTTCAGATCTGGCGGATAATTGGAATAAATATTATGAAAAATTAGTCAAAAAAATACCTAGGGAGAGAGTAAACAGTTGGATAGCTGCAAGTCGTCTTCTATTAGTTGAAGATGAAGATCGGATAGCTATGGGGGCAAAAATTATTTTAGCTGGTATAGATAATGCGGGGAAAACATCATTATCTATTGCACTACAACATAGAGGTGCATTATCATTATTATTTCAAAAATTATACGCATTAACACCAACAAGAGGACTATTAAGAAGAAAAATTGAAGTTTTCGGCTTAGATGCACACATTCATGAACTTGGAGGACAGAAAATTTATAGAGAGGATTATCTACAAAATCCCGAACAATATTTTGTTGGAACAGACATCATAATTTACGTGGTAGATGTACAAGCTCCCGATAGATATGAAGAAAGTTTTGAATACTTAAAACAAATCATACAAGTAACGAAATCGTTACACTTGTCGATTCCTTGGAAATTATTCTTCCATAAAAGTGATCCAGAGTTTATACCTGATAAAAAAGCAGTAGAAATATTTGAATCAATGGTTAATTATATGACAAATCACTTACCACATTTCCAACCCTCAAGGGATATTTTTAGAACAAGTGTAAAAATTAGATCAACAGTTTTAGGTGCTTTTTCCCATATATTCAGAGATATAGCCTTAATACAAGATTCAATTGATCAAGCTTCAAAACAAGTAGCAAATAAACTTAAAGCAGATTATTTTGGGTTATATGATTTCAGGAGTAATGTGTGTTTTGCTCAATATGTTGAAAAAGAAGAGTTAGAAGAATTATCCCATAATGCTTACTATGAAGCTATTGAAACAATTGCCAATATGAGAGAACCTTTCTTACGAATAAGAAGATTTACTTTAGATAATAATGAAAATGAGATATTTATTCTTAGGGATGTGAATTTTGGAGAAGAGCGATATATATGTTGTATCTTGACACCTCATGAAGAGACAGCAAGACAACTCGATAAGGATGAAATTGAAGAAATCATCAATCAACATTTAGCAGAATGGATCGAATTTAGGCGTTATGCAAAATTCCCAATAGATTAAAAAATTTCTCATTCTCTATTTTAAACTGCATTATTTTTTTGTTTGTGTTTTCTTACTAAGGAAAAACCACATCTTGCACACTTCAATACATAATTTTCTGTTGTGCTTCGTGCCCATTCCAAAGCATATTGACAGTTGGGGCATAATATGTCCTCATCTGTTAACTGGGATACTCTTTCTTTTTCTTCTTTTTCTTTAATATCTTGATTAACAATTTCAGATGAAGTTGTAAGATGATAACCTTCAGCGTATCTTGAAATTATAACCACATCCCCTTGTTGCAAAGGATGATCCTTAAACCATGTTTCTAAACCCGTGATATATCCCTCTTCTGTAAGATGGCCTCCGTATGTTTCCCCATATGAATCAACAAAAAATAAGACATGAGTATTAGGAAACATGTCTCGATCCTCGGGGGGTATATAGATAGATTTATTGGATATTTCCCATGGCTCTAAATTTCTTGTCATAAAACCCACATGCAAGTTGTTCACCCAAGATTATACCAAACAACTAAACAACAAAAAACAGCTATATAAATACTCTCCATTTATTACCAATAGACGAATTGGAGCCTCAAGGGGGAATTGAACCCCCGACCGCTTGATTTCTCGGAGTACCTTACGAGTCAAGCGCTCTACCTACTGAGCTATTGAGGCATTTTTCTTAGATTTTAAAAAAAAATTCTACTTTATAGAGTTTGTGATAATTATTTACAAATTAAGATGGACAACAATACTTTACATCAAATAGAAATGTAATACAAACAAGAATTTACCACAGCCTAGAACAGAAAGGTGAATTCCTACCTATTCGTAATACCCATATATTATGTCGAGTATTACCACCCATTTTGTTATTTCCCCAATGAATATGAATTGAACACAATGATACATAATCTGTGGATTTCTAAGAAAACGGGTGAATGTTTGTTAAACAGGAGATATGGTGAGATCAAACAAGAAGAAAATCTCATTACTAGTTTTCTGAGTGCTATAGAAATCTTTGCTTTGAATGTTGATACTGGATGTCAAAAACTTGAAACAGATTCATATAAGTTTCTTTTTGCTAGCGATGAATTAGTCGTTAGTGTCATCTGTATCGATAAGAAGCATGATGAACAAGCTATTCGGAAAGACCTTATTAAAATACAAAAAGAATTTCTTACTCGTTTCCAGAAGACCATTGAAGACTGGGATGGAAATGTACATCGTTATAAGATACTTCGCAACTATATAGACGATATCTTACAGAAACACATGTCACATATTAATTTATCACAAACAAAATTAGAGTTGAATCATATGATAGTTAAAGAACGTCCAAATATGAAATTAAGTCCTCAGCAATCTAAACTCATATCACTACTGAAATATAAGGGAACAGCCACACTTGGTGATATAGTTAAGTATATGCGATTAAATCAAGATGATGCAGAAATAGCAGCTAAAGACCTAATTCATCAAAATATTATCCGGACTTATATAAGTCCCCAATAACCTCATAATTTTTTATTTTTTATACCAACTGGGTTCATTGAGCTCCCCTAGGCTTTTATTGAATTCTTGCACCAGTTTTTTAGCTTGTGTTGTTGTATCAACTATCACTTCATATTGAGTCATAACAGGTATCCTTTTACTACAATAAGGACATTTTTTTGTTTTCTGAGTAGATTTACAGTATGTGAAACGACCACAATTTAGATTGTTACATCTTATAACGGCATATTTTTTCATATGCTTTTTAATCTCCAATTATTGTTACTGTGACACGCCGAGTTCTGGGTCTCACATCTAAGCAAACAAATACAGGTTGTTGCCATGTACCTAATTGTAAAGTACCATTAGAAATTGTGAAAGTGATACTAGGGCCGATTAGTGATGCTCTTAGATGTGAATGAGCATTAGAATCAATTTCATCATGTCTATATCCTGCTCCTTTAGGAACAAGTTTTTCTAAAATATCTTTAAAATCATTTAAAACTCGTGGTTCATATTCTATTGCAGTTAACGCACCTGTTGATCCCACGACATTACCAGAAAAAAGACCATTTTTAATAGTAGATTTTTTTACAATGCTATTAAATTCTCTAGTTAAATCTATTATATCAATTTCTCCTTTAGTCTTAAACCTTACATCTTCTACATACACTTGCATCTACTTTCTCCTCGTAGTAAATTTATACCTTTTTTCATTTATAAATATTGGTTAAACAAAACAACAACATTTTTTTTGTAGTAAAATAACAGTTGTCTAATGTTGTTTCCTAAAGAATCTACTGACCTAGTAAAGAATTCACCTTTTAAGCAATTTGTATTAATGGAATTAGAAAGAGAACGATTATATCATTTCTACTCAAGCATCGATGAATTTCAAGAAATAAATAAAAATTGGAAAGAATTTTCTAATTTTTGTGCATATTCCCTTTATAATGTATCTAATTTAGCTAGCATGTTGTATCAACGTTATTTGGATGAGTTCATTAGAGATGAAGAAAAGATTTCAGATGATCACGATAGAAAAGAACACTTGATTAACCAGATTGAAAATTTACAAGAATTTCAAATGGAAACAGCTATTCTTATGACCATTTATGCAAATGTGGTAAATAAAGGAATTTTTAGTTCAACAAAGTCCAAAGATTATTCACCCTACTATATGGAAGGATATCGGATTCTAAATCGAATTTCATCTACTTATTTTGATTCTTCCCATCCACAAGCGAATACTATCGAAGATATAATGTTAGCATTTTCCTTTCTTAATCAGAAAAGACATCTTCTTCAGATAATAGAGCAAGCACCTGAAAGTGAAAAAGGAAAAAAATTTTATCTCGAAAATGGCTTTTTTGAACTTAATTTGGCTGAATTCGACGGAATCTTTAAATCTCGTTTATTATTGCAGTTAAGTGAAGAATGGTGGTGGAATGATCCTATTGCCTTGCATTTTGTATTTGATCGACAAGAATATCACTTTCAAGAAGCAATAAAACACTTTGTTAAGGTACCTGAGGACCCAGAAAGAAATGCTGTTCAGATCCAAGAGAGATTTCTCCCAGTAAATAAAACATGGAAAAACAGCGCACTTGTAGGACACTATTATAGACTAGGATTAGAAGCTACAAAACAAGAAAATTATTCGGCATCTAGAGAATATTTCAATTTAATTTTAGGATTAATCGATGAAATGAAAGAAAACCTCAAAGATATTCCTGAATCAAAGATTAAATTCTTTACATTTATCCAAGATACAATAAAAAACAAAACAACATACCAAACGCTGAAAGAATTATCAAATATTACGATTAAAGCTAGAGATCTAATTGAAAAATATACTTTAGAACCACCAATTGATGAAATTAATAAACTTATTTCAGAAATAGAGACAGAAGTAAATAATCCCCAACTCCTCACAGGAATAAACTATGTTAGTTCATTACCATTTATTTACAAAAATTTCATCAGAGATATGCAAATTGGTATACTATCAGATAAGAACAAAAAAGAGACATTAAAGGAGGCTTTAGACAACTTCAATAAATTAGCAGAAAGATTAAAATTTGCACTTAATGACATAGTACAAGAGATAGAAGGGATTGAAAATAATCCTAAGAATTTTTCTGAAGAAAGATACAAGAACTTGATTAATGATATAAAAAAGATCAAACTGACTACGTTTTATATTCCTAGTTGTGACAATAAAGTAGACTTAATTCAAGAAATAGAAAGCATTCAATATTTAGCAGAAGCATCATATATCTATTACACAACAAAACAACAAGAAATAAATGAAATACTTTTACTAATCTATCATTCTAAATCACACTATTTTTCAACAAAGGCTTTAGAAGCAGCGCAAAAAAGCACAATGACTATTATCCCAAGAAAACTTCTTAATAAAAGATACAGTCAAACTTTCATCGATGGGCAACAAAGTGAGTTAAGATTATTTGAATTAGCCAGACAGTTCTTATTTTTAAATTCTGTAATTGACTGGCTTGCAAAAGCGTACACGCTATCACTTTCTTCTAAAGAATTCAAAGATTTAAATTACAAAGACTTACTGAACAATTGTTTTTCACAATTTGAATTGTTCGAAACAATAAACACACGTATTATTGAATCATGTAATGAGCTCATTAATCATAAAGAACTGTTTCATACCGATAATATTCAAATAAATTGGAAAGCTATTGAAATGAAACGTATCCTTTCTGAAGTTTTAGAAGGGTTTCTAAACACAACCAAAGAAACCATTCTTGGTTATGGAGCTAGATCAAGTAAAGAACAATATAAGGCAACTTCTCATTTTGAGAGTTCTTATAAAATATTAACCAAAACAACCGAAATATTGAAACCCGTAGCACATATGGATTCGAACATTACACAATTGTCAAATCAATTGTATGAATTTTCAATGTTAATTAAAGAATTGGAAAGAGGTACAAGAGAGCGAGATAAAATTCAAAATCTACCATTAAGTCAAATACTTGAACTGATGAAAAAGCTAGCATTTTTATCATAAATACCTCTAAAACATGAGCATATATTTTCTAGTACTGCCAAATTAAGAAATATTCAAGGATCCTATTCATTTAAACTGGATTTTAGCCCGTTCTATCCCGGAAATCATATAAATAAAGCACGATTTCGGAAGTATTATTTTCATAGAAACAAATAATAGTTAATAGTTTTGATTTAAGTTTATCATCTGTACTTCGAAGAAAGAATACAAAACCTTTTTTATACTTAATGAAGAATTGCTTCTATGCACCCCAATACTCCTGAAGAAGAGTTATTAGAAAAACTATTCCAAATCCATGATTTGTTTAATAAAATCAGAGGAAAACCAGATCCTAAATTGGACCAATATTTTGTCACTAAAGAAACTGCTCTTCATAGGAGTTTATTGGTAGATCCAGACGAGTATAATAATTCGTGGGTTGCTTTTCTAGGGGATATGGATCTCATTTCAGTTTTTGTTGGTTTACAGTCAAAACCTAAAGACTTAGTTGTACTTGATATTGATAAGAGGATACCAGAAATAATTTTTAATTTGAAGATGAAACATAAAGTTAGGGGAGCCAGATATGTTAATCATGATATTAGACTGCGAATGTTGGCTGTGCTAAGGAATCAGTATGATTACATTTTTATGGAACCTCCAATGACAGTTGAAGGATTAGAAGTATATTTGTCTAGAGCAATACAATGTGCTAAAAAAGATGGAAATGCAAAGATTTTACTTTCCTTTGATATCCAAGATAAACTGACAGAAAAGATTGACTCTATTTTTAATGCTATGAATGTTGAGATATTGACGCATAAAAAACAATTCAACAAATATGCATATGAAACCCCTCTAGGGAAAAAAACTTCGGATATGTATGTTTTAAGAGTTCTGCCAAGATCTAAAGAGACAATTAAAGAACACTATTTTGGACCACTATATTTTAGAGAATCAAAAATAGAACCAAAACCTTATCGGTGTAAATGCGGAAAAAGTATTCAAATCGGTAAAGAAGGGAAATATGAATCTTTATCGGATTTAAAAGAAGTAGGATGTCCAGAATGTGGGCACAAAGATATTTTTGTTTTTGACTCTGATATAAAAATAGAATGAAAAAAAGCAATATTTTTTATTAGGTTCTATTATTTATAATTGGTGACTTTGTGCAAAGCTCAAATCAAGATAGTGAAACTTTTTGTGCAAATTGTAATAATAAAATACTTATGAATAAAGAAATTCTTTTTCATGGGTGCCCTATCTGTGGTTCACATAAGTTTAAGAAAAAGAGGATAATGACAGAAGACGAACGAATAGAAGAAGAATTTAGTTTGTACATTAATGAAGAAATGACGAAAGAAGAAATTGAAAAAGAAATCGAATCTATCCGTCTTACTGCAGATGGTACATTTGAATTAGATATAGACCAACTCCTCAAAGAAACAAGCGAACGAAAACCAATTATTAGCATGGATAGAGATGGTACGTTCCACATAAAATTAGAAGAAAAAGAGGATAAAGAAGATGTATAGGAAGAAAATGTTACAGTTCAAAAGATTTTAAATAATATATTTTAAACTCCACTCGAGGTATTAAATTGGTTACTAAAGAACAAGAGATGAAGCAAGACAGAATAGTCACTGGTATCCGGGAAATTTTGAAGTTTAGAGAATTTGATATTAAAGATGTAAAAGAAGATAAAGAAGTCATGGATATCGTAGCAGAGAAACAAACTGCTGATGGAGATACTGTTAAATTACTTACTAGATTTCCCAAAGTTGGTAGTTTAGGTGTTGCAGTTGTTAGAGAATTAGAGGCGTATAGAAAAGAAAATGATTTTGACCAAGCTATTCTTGTTGCAAGAAAAAAAGTAACCCATTACGCACGTAAAGAATCCATCAAATGTGGTGTGGAAATTCTTAGTGCAGCCAATCCTTTGTTCAACATTTTTGATCATGATCTAGTACCAAGACATATTATATTAGAAAAAGATGAGGAAGAACAAGTATTAGAGAAATATCAAGTAAAAAAGTATCAGCTTCCAAAAATATTGGATTCAGATCCAGCTGTTAAAGCTATTCAAGCAAAAGCAGGAAATGTTCTCAGAATAGAAAGAAACCCAAAATTAATGGAAGAAGGAAATTATTACAGATTGGTCATTAAATCTCAATCAAGATTAAGATTAAAAAAGAAAAGAAAAAAGTCTAAATCTGAAGAAAAAGATGATGAAAATTGATAGCCTATGATTACTTTTCTATCTGGTGGTACAGGAACACCGAAATTAATACAAGGGTTTAGATCGATAGTTGATGATAGTCAAATTGCCGTTATTGCAAATTCTGCAGACAATATTGAAATGTTTGGTCTTTACATTACACCTGACATAGATACGATTTTATACTTATTTTCCGATATTCTCGACACCACCAAAATGTGGGGAATAAAAAATGAAACATTGGAAACACATACTTTTTTACAAAAACTTACCAAAACAGCATGGTTCATGTTAGGAGACAAAGATTTAGCCGTTCATATGATACGATCAAAATTATGGAGGAAAGGAGAGAGCCTCTCAACTATTACAGATTACCTTACCAAATTATTTTCGGTTTCAGCAAACATTATACCTTCAACAGACAATCATATAGAAACAAGAATTCAATTGAAAAATGGCAAGGATATACATTTCCAAGAGTTTTGGGTTAAACATAGAGGAAAAGTAGAAATAAAAGATATATATGTTAAAAATTTGAAAAAAGCAAAAATACCCCCACGCATTGATAATATATTAAAAAAATCGGAAATTATAATCATCGGACCAAGCAATCCAATAACAAGTATAGGTCCCATGTTACAAATTAAAGAATTAAGAAGATTACTCAAAAAGAATAAACATAAAACAATAGCTATAAGTCCAATTATTGGTCATGCAGCAATAAGTGGTCCTGCAGCAGCATTGATGAATGCAAAAGGGATTGAAGCAACTGCATTAGGTACAGCTTCTTATTACAAAGAGTTTATTACAAAATTTTACATAGATACTAAAGATACAAAGAAAAAAAAACAGATTGAAAGAGAAACAGGATTAGAATTAGGAGTCCATGATATCATTTTTAATGCAAAGGAAAAAACAAAAAGTTTTGCAGAAATAATTTTGAAGGAGTATAGTAAGTAATGACGAAAAAAAGCCTTTTCACACCACCTATTGCACAAGCGGCAATTGGAGGATGGGCTAATGGAAAATTTTGTCAAGAGTTACTTAATATAAATTTGGGTATGGTAACATTAGGGGGATACGGTCTTTGTGAGAGAAATATTCAAGCTACGCAGAAGATTATTGAGCGAGGAAGAAAAGAGCTTATATTTCCTTATGACCTTGATAAATTCAAATTTTGGACTGCAAAAAATCTTTCACTCAAAAAGAAACTAGTTACACAAAAAATCGCCATTAATGTACGAATTAACAACATTACTGATAATACACTAACTAGAATAAAATCCATTAGTGCGTATGTTGATTTTTTCGAATTTAATGCGCATTGTAGGCAACCTGAAGTTCTTTCGATTAATGGGGGACAAACTTTTGTTGAAGATTTAGATAGACTCGATAGTATATTAGAAGAATTAAATCAGAAAGCAAATTTCAAACCATGGGGAATAAAAATTCGCGGATTCAAAGTTTCAAATACTTTAAAATTAATCAAAATTTTAGAATCTAATAACATTATGTATTTGCATATTGATATGATGCTACCAGACGAGCCTAAAAGTGATTTATCTATTCTTACCCAGTATACTAAACTAACAGATATACCTATAATTGCGAATAATTCTATCCGAACTGCTACTGATATCAAAGAAAGACTAAAAAATGGTGCAACAGCAGTCTCTATGGCAAGACCATTTTTGAAAACAAACAACGAAAAGATTTGTAAATTAATAGAGATAATGGATGGATAATAATGACTCTAGGTATAATAATCCCTTTCAGAGGAACACAAAAGGACAAGAGCAGACTTAGAGAAAACATGGATGATCAATTGGTGAATGAGTTGCTTAAAGAGATGTTTATCCATGTTTTGAATGAAGTTGTCAAAATTAAATTCGATAAAACCGTCTATATTCTAACAACGAAAAAACAATTGAATTTTTGTAAATATAAACATGAAATAATAAATGATACAGGAGACAATTTAAACAAATCATTAATAGAAGCGATTAGACAAGTTAAAGAAGAAATAATTGTTATACTCATGGCAGATCTACCCCTAGTTACTAAAAAAGAAATCCTTGCCACAATCCAAAATCTTCAACACTATGATGTTGTTATTGCTCCCTCTAATGACAAAGGGACAAGTATCTTAGCATTTAAACGAAGCATTGACTTTCCGTTCCTTTTTGGAAAGAATTCTTCTTTAAACTTTATGAAATACTTTAAAAAAACAGGACATAAAGTGAAAATGTTGAAATACTCACAAAGATTTAGAGATATAGACACCTTTAAAGACATTCTTCACCTTCAGAATATTATGACACATTCTGATGAGTTTGCAGATACAATTCAAGGAAGATGTGATTAAATTGCAGGAAAAGATTGATAGAGTCAAAGAAGTTTTAAAAAAACATGAGATAGATGCATGGGTAATATTTTGTCATCACTCGCATGATATACATGCAAAATATCTTTTAGAGAAATGGTTGGCAAGTAGTACTATGATTATAGTTCCACAAATTGGAGAACCCAAAGTTATTACTTCACCTATGGAATCGATGATGATTAATGATCAAGTATTTAGTGTCAATACCTATCAAAGCACAGAAGAGCTTGTGGGTTCAATTAAAAAATCATTAGCTGAATTTGAGAAAGGATCAAAAATTGCTCTAAATTTTGCTGATGAAGATGTCATGAAAAACTTAAATAGAGATATCCTCCCCTACGGTACTTTTAAAGAGTTAACTAGTTTTAACTCTGATCTTACCTATGTTTCAGCCAAGGATGTCATATACGACATTAGGAGTGTTAAAACACAAGAGGAGATTAATAAACATAAAACAGCTGTAAGACTTGCTGAAGAGTTAATGCAAGACATTGTAGAACCAGCTATTAAACCAGGAAAAACTGAGAACGAGATAGCAGCTTTAATTGAGTATGAATGTAATAAAAGAGGAGGTGTGGCATTTGATCCTATTGTTGCTTCTGGAGCAAATGCAGCAGTACCTCATCATCATGCTAGCGAGAAGAAAATAGAAAAAAATAATGTCTTACTAATTGATTATGGAGTTGCTTATAAATTCTCTAATAGTGATATAACTCATACTTATTGGATTGGACCAAATGATCCATCTGAAGATGTTTTAAGGGCATATGAAGCTGTTGACAAAGCTAAAACGGCAGCATTTAATAAAATAAAAGCTGGGGTCATAGCAGCAGATGTCGAAACAGCTGTAAGATCTGTTTTTGAAGAGTATGGGTATGATCATGAAAAACTATTTATGCACTCTACAGGTCATCCGCTAGGTATTGAAACTCACGATATAGGTGTAGGTATAAGAAGAGCCGCTTCAGATGGAACGAGTCACCCACTAATTGAGAATTCAGTTATCACAGTCGAACCTGGGTTGTATTTCCCAGACAAATTTGGCATAAGACTTGAAGATGACATTGTAGTTACAAATGACGGTATGATAAGGTTATCGCATACTCCATCTGAGATGAGAATATTATAATTTGAATTTTTACTTTTTTGCGTTTTTTTATTTGAACGTCTTCTTGAAAACCCCGTCCTTGAGGGCGGGGATGAAAAGAAGAAAAAACAATACACGTTTTAGCATACAAACATTTTTGAATAAAAAAAACTAAGAGAAGGATGAAATGAAGGTCAACAGAGCATATAAGGTGAGAATATACCCAACAGAAGAACAAGAACAGATGCTCATAAAGACCTTCGGGTGTTGTAGGTTCCTCTGGAATAACATGCTAGCGGAACGAAAAGAGATATACGAAAAACTAAAAGACAACAAAGAAGAACTGTACGAGTACACCTATAAAACAGAAAAGGAGTATAAACAAGCGTATACGTTCCTGAAAGACGTGGGGAGTAGGGCGTTACAAGAAGAACGAATACACCTAGAACGGGCATTCAAAGAGTTTTTCAAAGGAACACGGGGATACCCCAAGTTTAAGTCCAAGAAACACCCTCGTCAAAGTTTTACGACCTACAATGTTAACAACAACGTAAAGATAGATTTTAAGAAAAAGAAGATTAAAGTACCCAAAATTAAGCAATGGTTCAAGTATAGAGACAACAGAATCTTTACTGAACCGATTAAAATTAGTACCATCTCGAAAACCAAGAGTGGAAAGTATTATATTTCACTCGTAATAGAAAAAGAAAACAATACACCAAAAAAAACAACAGTCAATAAACATAAAATTATAGCGGTAGATATGTCCGCGACACACTTTTTAGTGTCAAGAAAGTTCAAACTCACTAATCCACGTTTCTATAGGAAAGAAGAAAAGAAAATTAAACGATTACACCGGTTGGGTAGCACGGAAAAAGAAAGGGTCAAAAAATAGGACTAAAGCAAGAATAAGGTTAGCCAGAACGTATGAGACCATCAATAATAAACGGAAGGATTATCTACATAAACTCACTACCTGGTTAACCACCACCTATGATGTCGTTATCATTGAAGACCTTAACCTTACAGGTATACAACAATTTAATGGTGGCATAAGTAAGTCCGTTACGTTGGATTTTTCGTGGGGAGAGTTTGTCCGTTTACTTGCGTATAAACTTGAAGAACGGGGAAAGTATCTTATAAAGGTAGACCGTTTCTTTCCTTCCAGTAAGCAGTGTTCAACGTGTGGATATATCCACAAACGCTTACGTTTATCTGACCGCACCTGGGTTTGTCCTTCTTGTTCTACTACCCATGATAGGGATACTAATGCTAGTTATAATTTGTTTGTTGAAGGTTGTCGCCTTCTTACTACTCATCATCATTGTACCGTAGGTACTACGGGAACGTACGCTTGTGGAGAAGTTGTCATTCCTCTGCGTTTTCTCTATTACCATTTGTTTGGTCATAGTATTCGCTATTCTTTTTCTTTTGAGGTTGCTTCTATGAAACAAGAAACTCCATCCTTGAGGGTGGGGTAGTTCATCGTTTCACTCAATTCTTTAAATAGGTCGTGTTTGTGCAAAAATAGAATTTATATAAGCAATTTATAAATGTATATCACAAACAAAGAAACTATGTTTACTTTGAGGTGCAAATTTTGTTTATAGCTGGCACATCTTTCAAAAATTGGATACGACTGTTATGGAAAAATAAATTTAAAGTCTCGAATAAGAATATTCTTACTGTAATTTTTATTTCAATAACCACACTTTTATTAGCACCCTTAAGACTGTATGAATACTTAAGATACAGAAAAAGGATTAGAAAAACTAAAATTGAAAAACCACCAATTTTCATTGTTGGTCATTGGCGAAGTGGTACCACTCATCTTCATAATTTATTAACGCAAGATGAGAGATTAGGGTATCTTACATATGCAGAAGGAACTTTTCCATATATATTTCTATCAAGTTATAAATTTACCAAAAAGATTATGAAGAAAGCATTACCTTCAAAACGACCTTCAGATAATGTTAAACTAGATCCAGATAAACCGATTGAACATGATTGGAGTATATCTAATTTATGCCTTCTCTCGCCGTATTCAGGCGTTTATTTCCCAAATACAGGCGAAATTTTTTATGAAAAATATGGAACATTCGAAAAAGCCAATAAAAGAGAAATAAGAAAGTGGAAAAAGACTTTCAAACATCTCTTAAAAAAATTAACTTTAAAGAAAAATGGCAAGCAACTTGTTTTAAAATCCCCGCCAGATACATTCAGAGTTAAATTGATTCACGAGCTATTTCCTAATGCAAAATTTATTCATATTTATAGAAACCCCTATCATGTGTTTTTCTCCACAAAGAAGCTTCACACAAAAAATACGGATCTATACATGCTTCAAGAACCCGAGAGAGATGTTGACAAATTCACCTATGAAATGTATACTAAGATGTACAAAAAATTCTATGACGATATCGAAGAGATTCCTGGGGAGAATATTATAGAGATTAGTTATGAAGAACTAATACACAAACCCATTGAATCTTTGGAAAGAATTTACTCTTCATTATCTTTACCAGATATCGAAAAGGCGAAAAAAGAGATCAAACAGTATTTAGACACCATAGCGGATTATCAACCCTCCAAATATAATATTTCTAAAGAAAAGATGGAAGAAATTTATTCCCATTGGCATCAAACTATTAATAGATGGGAATATGAAAAACCTTGAAAATTTTGATTTTCCTTTCTCTAAGGTGTAATACCCAGATGTTATTACGGTGATATTCACCCTTTTTGTTTTATTCATTCTTTTTGTTTTAAGGTGAATAATTTGGCCACATGGAAATTATGGCTTCGAGATAGAGAAAAAAAAGTCAATTTAGGATTCTATGGTGAGGTTAATGCAGGTAAAACAACTCTTGCTAACCGTATAGGTAAAGATTGGGCAAATAAGGAGGTTGGTATTGTTAGTGAAATACCTCATGAAACCCGAGAAATACAAAAATTAGAAAGTGTGAAATTTGAAAGTGAAAAAACACATTTGGATTTAACCCTTATCGATATGCCAGGGATTTGTACCACAGTTGACCCTAAGGTGTTCATGAAACACGGTTTAAGTGCTAAGGAAGCCATGAAACGAGCGAAGGAGGCTACAAGAGGTATTGTGGAAGCCATTAAATATTTAGAAAATGTTGATGTTGCGTTAGTTGTAGTTGATGCTACAAAAACACCTTTTGATCAAGTAAATTTCACGATTCTAGGAAATTTGGAACATCAAAATAAAAGGTTCATAATTGTAGCCAATAAAATTGACTTACCAGGAGCAGATTCAGAAAAAGTATTAGATGCTTTTAGTGATTATCCGACAGTACCTATTAGTGCGCTCAATGGCGATGGTGTTGAGCAATTATATGAAAAGATTGCAGATTTATCAAAGAAGGTGTGATGTTAAATGACATTCGAGATCAATTTTATTCCCAATACAGAAACGGAAGCATTAGAAATGGAAGAAAAGATCAACTATATTCTTGAAAGAGTAACAAAGAAGAAGATTTTAGTTCTTGAAAATGGTCTAACATCGCAAGAAGAGTTCAGTTTAATCAAGAATACAATGCAAAGAATTAATTATAAAGACTTTGTAGGAATTAAGCTTGAAACATTTAGTGGCGGGGAAACGGTTAAAAAGTCACTTTTTAGTTCAACAGCTAAAAAATCTATATTCACAATTATTGCCCCTGAACAAGCAGTAAATGTACTAAAAGATGATAAAGGTATTTTGTCATTAAAAATAGGTAGATAAAACTATTTCTCCACTATTTTTTCTATTTTTTCGAAGAGTTGTGATTTATTTACATCTGTATAAACTACTTCTACTAAGTCTTCACCATATAAATGTAACATATCTGTTAAAATTACTTCCATGATTTCAGCTTGTACATTTTCAGCAACTTTTTCATCACTATAATTTCTTTGTTGTAATCGTTGTCTCAATTGCTGAATAGAGCACCTGAGGACGATACATTTTTTTAAGTACTTTTTATCTATAATTGCCACATGTCCATCAATAACTATAGGAAGACTTTTTTCATTATTAAGGATTAATGCATGTAATACTTGAGACAACTGCTTTTCAGCCACAACATAACAATCTCTATCATTGTCATACTCTTCATATAATTGCTCTTCTTGTACAAGTTCTGTTGTATTAACTATAACATAACCCTTTTTTTTAAGATATAATGCAATAGTGGTTTTACCTGTACCAGGAGTACCAGTAAGTAATATTGCTTTTTTCATGAGTTTCCAAGCCTGTTTTTGTGTTCATTAGATTTTAGACTCTCAAAAGACAAAAATAGATTTATTGAAGCATTTCTTCTTTTAGTTTCCTTTTTCCTTTTAATGCCTTTATTAATTCAATCTTCTTTGCTTCTCCTGACTTTATTTTCCGTATATTATCTCCCTGTCTTGTAAGCATAATCAAGGCTATAATAAATAAGAGAATACCTATTTCCAGATTGTCCATTGGATTCCAAGGCATTAACCAGGGGATAAATAAGCCTATTATTCCAACAAGTAGTGTTGTAACTATGTATGTTATAGAAGAATATCCAACAATAATTATACAAATTGGCCACAACAAAATCCAAGCAGCAATTAAAATGGGATTCATATAGATCATTGTTCCCAAAACAACAGTAATACCTCTTCCTCCATGCGTTTTAAAATACAATGGCCAATTATGCCCTAGAATTGCAGCAGCACCAGCTACTGTTAATAAAAAGCGCCCATCTGTAAGACCAATGAAGTTATTTTTTCCATATTCAATTAATATATGTGGAACTATAATAGCTGCAAGAGTTCTTAACATATCTAAAAATCCGGCTAAGAGGGCCCAAAACCATGATCCGGTAGCTCTATAGACATTTCTTCCACCTACGTTTTTTGAACCTATTTCACGCAAATCTTTTCCTGTTCGCCATTTAGTAATAATCCAACTAAAAGGAATTGAACCCAACATATAAGCTATAACAAAGACGAACACATAATCTACAAGGTAAGTATAAATCATGTTTATAAAATAACCAGCTTTAATAAAAAGCTTCTCACCTTGAATGAACAATTAATTTTTATAGAGGACTAGGATTAAACTATTTGATGAAAACTACAATTTCCCCACATATCTTTCGTGCTTACGATATTAGAGGAGTATACAATAAAGATCTTACACCCGAAATCATGCATAAAATTGGTCTTGCTGCGGGTACCTATATTAAAACAATAATTAATAAGGAAAATTTAACGGTTGGTAATGATATCCGACAGTCTAGCATTCCATTAATCCATGCCTTTATCGCAGGCGTTGTTTCTACTGGAATTAATGTAATTACTGTGGGTACTTCAGCATTTGGTCAAGCATTATTTAAAGGATGGAAAAATAAAACCGGCGCTTCTGTTTTTATAACAGCAAGTCATCTACCTCCAGAATGGAATGGAATTAAATTCTATCATACTGATGGAGTAGGTTTTAGTGAAGAAGAACTTATGAAGATTAGAGATATAGCAATAAAAGAAGAGTATTCACTTGTTGAGTGGAGCGAAATAGGAACGGTTACGCGAGAGGATCCTACTACAAATTACATAAGTTTCTTTAAAGAAAAGTTCAATTATGATAATCCTATTAAAGTTGCTTTGGACTGTGGTGGAGGTAGTACAACCATGTCCGCACCAGAAGTATTTGATGCGTTGGGATTAGATGTAGAGTATATATATTGTGAACCCGACCCTAGTTTTTCAAAAAGACCCTCTGACACCAAACCTAAAAATTTAAACAAGGTAGTTGAAATAGTAAAAGAAAAACAATGTGATTTTGGTGTTGCATTTGATGGAGATGGAGACAGATCAGTAATCATTGATAATAAAGGGAGAATATTATCTGCGGATCAAACAGGGATTATCATTGGTACATATGGACTAAAAGAGAAAAAAGGGACAATAATTGTAAATGTTGAATGCTCAAAATCAGTACAAGAACAGCTTGAACCACTAGGATTTTCAATAAAACAAATTCCTGTTGGGCATACGTACTTAACTATTGAAGCAAAAATGGAAAAAGCACCTCTAGGAATAGAATCTAGTGGGCACCTTATTTTACCTGAATATTTCCTATTTGATGATGCACTAGTAATTCCTTTAAAAATAGCTGAAATACTAGATAAAACAGATAAGAATCTTAGTGACATCGTTGATAAAATACCAACATATCCAGTACAAAAAGAAGAGATTGAGTGTACAGATCAAATTAAATTTGAAGTGGTAGATCACCTTAAAAGCAAATTTAGAGAAGAATATACAAAAATCAATACTATGGATGGTGTAAGAGTCGAATTAGATAAAGGATGGGTGTTAATTAGACCATCAAATACAAGTCCAATAATTAGGTTAACAGTAGAAGCAGATAACGAAGAGATACTAGGAAAACTGGCTCTAGAATTTAAAACAAAAACATTAAATGCAATAGAGAAACTCAAAGGTTTACAAGGTTAAAAAAAACATGAGAAAAAACGATATAATGGTTACTTCTTCTTTTTTTTGTAAGTATGCAATAAATTGTTTTGAATGTTGTAAAGAAACAGAAATGATTGTAACAAATGAAGAAGTTGAAACAATAGTTAAAAAAGGATTCAAAAGAGAAGAGTTTATTCAAGAAGTTGATGGGTTCTTGGAACTAAGAAACTTCAAGGGTGCATGTGTGTTCCTAAGAGAAGGAAAATGTAGAATATATGATATAAGACCACAAGGATGTAAATTTTATCCTTTGATTTACGATGTTGAAAATGAATGTGTAATAGTTGATAAAGACTGCCCACATCATAGAGATATAAGAATAAAAAAGCATAAAAAACTATTTGCAGAAATTAAAGAATATGTCAAAAAACTATTGAAAGAGCAAGAAAATAGAAAAAAAAGAGAGAAAAAGGACAATTAATTTCCAACTAAGTTTTATCGGATTTTTCTTTAAATCGACCTTGTAAATCTTTTAAGACATTTGGCAATGTTGTATATTCCATTTCATCTAAGGGTAATCTTCCCGGTTCAAATGGTCCATGACTTCTCATGTAATCTGTTATTTCTTGAGCACGCTCCCTCGTTCGATCGAAAGAAGGATCATCAAAAAGATCTATTGGTCCAACTAACATACCTTCTTTTAACTGAAATCCAAGAGAGACGCATCTAGGTGGGCCATCAAACCTACCATTTTGACTATAGTGCAGTGGTACAGGCATCAATGGGCCTCTATGACTTCCTCGCATCCATCCGCTAACCAAATGTGACAATGCAAATGCCTCTAATATTTCACCTATTGCTGGGCACCCACTTTGACTTCTAACGATAGCAACTGGGTCGTCTTTCCCTATATATTTTCCCGCTATCTTTGCTAGCTTATCTGTTGAGATTGATGCGGCTATACCAAGTTTAGGATCCTTACTATATACATGTTTAATAACGTATTTTCCAGGAGCACCTATCAGAGCTAGCATATCGTATATTTCTTCCGGCATTGAAAAAGTAATAAATTTATCTTTATAAATGTCCATCACTTCAAATTTAAATCCTTCATGTAGTTTGGGATCTATAACCAATCCTGCTGTGTTAAATGGATTTGCAAATGCTTGATATATCGGGTAATTAAATGCCCCTGGCTCTGTCTTGTCCATTGCAAACACTACAAAAGGTTCACTGGGGCTTTCTTCTATTTCCATTTCGGCCACTCCGGGACCCATTCCTTTAATATTACCACTAAAAGTGTCCTTCAACAGGTCCTGTCCTGCTCCGTAAAGACCAATTTCTCTTGCCATTTTGCTTAATTCCATGAAGATATCCCAAGCAAGTTCATGTACAACTTCACTATTTATCCCATGAGTTCTTTTGGGTACTTTTGGGTAAGAGAGTGAGGGATTTAAATAGGAACAGACAGAAAGT
>CAZHRF010000031.1:0-38253 GCA_964534625.1 uncultured archaeon
ACATGCATATCTATAATATTTTCTAATCTTATTAAAGATTAGTTCTGTGCAACCAAGCACACTTTCAGTTTAAGTACCGATAGGGATAGGTACTTCAAACATATTATAAAGTTATGAGTATATAAAATAAAAGAATAATACCAGTCATTATTAACAATCAAATCCATTATTAGCATAACAATCAATCAAGTGAGGAGGATTATTTCATAGATCATTTAGTTTTTACGTTAATTCGGATAACTAATTTATTATAAAAGTTTAAATGTGAGATTTATCTTATTTTCATGCAAATATCTTTGGTGCTTACAAATGGACATTACTGCCAAAATTTCTCAAATAAATTACAAAACTTTTTTGCATCGGCAGAACTTGAACACCTATGAACTTGATAATCTTCAAAAAGCTTTAGCTGGTCGGAGTTCAGTTTTTATCCTTGATGTCGATAATTTTTCTAAAGTTGCTGTTAGTTATTGGGTTACTCCTAAACGTACCCGTTCTTATCCTTTTAGTAGGGTTTATGATACTTTAGGGTTCAATGGTAAACGTTTAACAATTATACCAGTTTTTAAAGATGAGGGAAAAGATGGTGATCGGGATTATCTTCAATGGGATACCGTTGCTCTTATGAGTCTTTTGAGTATTAATGTAATTTTGGGGTTTTATGTCGATGCTATTAAAAATCCTCGTTATGACCATAAAATTACAAGGCAACGTCATAATACTGATTATCTTAAATCCAAAATCCTTTCCCTTCTTGAACATCAGTGGGACGCCCTACACTGGAATATTAAACAAATAGAACAAATTGAAGTTATCACGTTGCAAGCTCTCAATTCATATGATAAGATTACTAAGAAAACAGGCGTTCAAATGCACTCGGTTGTAGGTGCTAAAAAAAGAATAGAAGAATTGAGAAAAGGATTAGAAAATTTCAAAGATTTCTCTCGTGAGTTAGCTCACCAAGCTCAAAAACGTGAAGAACTAACTATTCAACCCAAAGAAAAGATTAGGGGGGAAAAAGCCACAATTACAATCGAAAATTTCTTGGGAGGCAATTATTATCTTACTTGTGATGAGTATAACATCATTGATAATACTATCCAACTAATTGAAGCTAAACACACTAAAAAAGATAAATTACCATCTAAGAGTGATATCAAGGAAGGGTTGTTCAAGATGATTCTTTTTACTAATCTTGAGCAAGTCCAAGCTGAAGGTATTTATTATGAACCACAACCTATCCTAAAATTAACTACAGGTAAAGAGTTTAAACTTAACAAAATGTCTAAGAATGATAAGAGAACCCTAGACATATTGAAAGAGGAAGCTAAGTTCAATAATTTCAAAATCATTCTGAATAATAATTTAATATTGTCAAATTGAGTACCAAGTTTTTTTGATTCTTCATGTCTTATTTATCGTTTATTTCCATAAAAAAGAGGACACACTCCTCTTCCTTCATATCAAAAAATCTTTTGAATAAGGAACATATTTTTTTCATCTAAATTACTCCATACGCGTTGCATTTTTTTGAATCAAATCTATCTAATTTACAACCCTTAATTTTATCTTTTACTTGCAAGTTGGGTTTATATTGGTTTTAATAATGTCAAATTAGTTGCAATAGGCATGGGAGGGGATATTTTTGTTCATTCATTCAAATGTTATTGTTTATTATTATTTTAAGTCTGTACAAAGATTGGTAGAACATATGCTATAATAGAGGTATTTAAGAATATGTAATCTAATTTTTCCATTGTATTTATGCATCTAAGCAGTTTGATAACTTAATTATTTAGATAGGATTATTTACATTTCTATGTTGTTTATGTGGTTCTTTCTTCAGATTTGAATCAACACAAAAAGGAGCAACCATATCAAAAAATGATTTATGCATAAAGAATAACGATTTATCTGTACTTTTTTCACCCCTAGGAAGCAGATGAAGGGAGAACTGTTGGTGATATATTTCATAAAGTCCGAGTTTTGTTTGAAATTGTTTATTTCTTTACATAAATGTGCCTCCGTTTCTTTATTAGTCTAATCTAAATAGGGGATGAAACACTTACATTTATCTGTGTTCTAGTTTTTTTATAAATTATCTTCCTAGTAGGTCTCCTATCTAATATCCCACCATATTAGAAAATACAAGAGATCTTACTAGATAGTAGGGAGACGATGAACTTAAGGTGTTAGATGAAATAGCAGATAAAGAAAATCAGATCGTGAAACTCTAGTGAGTGAAGAACTTTCTATTTTTACCTAACCTAGCCAGAATGCCCACTCACTTGGGTTTGTCCTTCTTGTTCTGCTACCCACGATAGAGATACTAATGCTGCCCATAATTTATTTGTTGAAGGTTGTCGCCTTCTTACTACTCACCATCATTGTACCGTAGGTACTACGGGAACGTACGCCTGTGGAGAAGTTGTCATTCCTCTGCGTTTTCTCTATTATCATTTGTTTGGTCATAGTCTTCGTTATTCTTTTTCTTTTGAGGGTGCTTCTATGAAAAGGAAACCTCATCCTTTAGGGTGGGGTAGTTCATTTTTTATTTCACCAGATAACAGACTACAAAATTAAAGCAAAAAATAAAAAAAAATATAAAAACAGGGCTAAGCTGGTGTTGCTTGTCCATCTTTTTGTTTAAACGCATTCTGCATGGTATTAGCGTCATAATCTCCAGGTACTTTTCCTGTATCTGCATATACGAATAATGCAGTATTAAAGATCTGATGGGCTAATCCAAAGACTAGAAGTAGAATTATGAAGACTACAGCTGTAACACCTAGGCCAATGAATAAACCAACTGGACCAATTAACATGAATAGAACAACAGTTAATATTCCGCCTAGAACAAGTACTAGAAAAGCGAATATAGCTTGCATTATACCCAAACCAAAATGTCTAGCTAAACTCTCGCCCCAAGTCTTTTTAAGCGTTTGAACCGATTTTTTAATCGCGTCACCTGGTCCTACATCATGATAGACGAGCACTGGAACCACAAATATAGTCACTATATTCCACGCTATAGATACAATATTTCTCACAATAATAAGTAATATACTTCCCCATTTACCCGCTTTTTGAGCAAGTTGATCAAGGATATACATAAGTAAACCAACTGTTGCAGAGAGTAAACTCCATTGGAATATTCGCCACGTTTTAGAAAAAGCAAATTTTAAACTACTACCGATTGTAGCATTTTGCCCTTCAAAACGCATTTTTGCAGTATAAACAGTACATACGTTAAAGAATGTAGCTATAAACGCCAAACCCAGATATGTGGCAAAAACGAGTATATACTCAACAATTTGAAACTCGACTTCACCAACTCCTTCTTGAATCATAATCCAGATTATTCTTGGGACTAACAAGGCTGCAGAATAAAGAAGTGAGAAAAATCCGCTTAATAGTGGGTAGATTAGTAGTTCTTTATCTTTGCCTATGACCCCGAAGGAAAGTTTGGTGATCTGCCAACTTCTGCCTATTGTTTCTTTTATTGACATAATTTTTTTACCTCCTATAGAAGTATATGTAATATTAATAATGAATTAATAAAGTTTTCACCGTCTTTTTCTCTTTTTCTTGTTTCAAAAAAATTAACATTGCAATTCGTACCATCGTATTTTCTCTAAGATTAGAGAGGTATCATTCTCTTTTATTTACTCATTTTAGAGTTATCCGCAAGTGTTTTTCTCATTTTTTGGAATTATTCTTTTTGGTCTTGAGAAAAGTTTTTATCATAATTCTCAGAGTAAACAACGATTACTATGACGAAAGAAATAACTCTAGAAAAATTAGCAAGTATACCCCTTGTCAAGTTAATTAAGCCCAATAAAGCCAAAGATAAAGTAGGGTTTTACTGGGATGAAAGCGGTCAAAATGAATTCTATGTTCTTGATCTTACGACATACAAATGGGAACGCTTAACAGATGGTGAGCTTCCCAGAGCTATACGTGCTGGATATATTTGGTTACCTGGAGATGAAGAGATTACGTTCACGCGTGACAAAGATGGCAATGAACAACACGATATTTTTCTCTTTAATATCAAAACAAAAAAGACAAAACAGTTAACAGAAACACCTGATGCTCAAGAAACACCATTGGACACTAGTCCCGACGGTCAATTTTTGGCTTTTAACTCGACTAGAAATGGACAGATGAATATTCACAAACTAAATCTTGAAACTGGTGAAGTAGAACAGCTTACCGATCACAAAGCCCCTACTTGGTCTGAAGGTATATGGTCTAAAGACAATTTGATCTATTATTCAACCAATGAAACCAAAAATCTTCGTAATAGAGACATCTATCGTGTAAAAGGTGATGGTAGTACAATTGAGCGTGTACTTCAAGTCACTGACGATTCACAAGAATCTGCTGCTGCTGTCAGCAAGGATGGTAAGTTCCTTTTAGTTAATTCTAATGCATCTGGTGTCAATCAAGCAGGAATCTATAATCTAAAAACAGAGGAAATTACATGGTTAGGTGAAGGCAAATACGACGAATATGCGCAAAAATTGTCAGAAGATGGTAAAAGGGCTTTAGTTGGTAGAAACAAAGAAGCAGAGATTTCAGCTTTAATTTATGATATAGAAACTGGAGAATTAATGCATGAAATAAATCCTGGTGGAGTGATTAGTGATGTAAAGTTCATCGAAGATGATAGTAAAATCATCTATACACGAAATGATCCTTTACATGCTCAGATGACAGCCATTTATGATATTAACGCTAAGAAAGAGAAAATAATCATTCAACCCCAAACAGATCTACAAGAGAAGGATTTCTACAGTACAGAATATATCAGATATGATTCATTTGACGGTACACAAATTCCAGCTATCATGTGTAAACCTAAAATCGAAAAGGGAAAGAAATATCCTGCAGTTGTACTTGTGCATGGTGGCCCTACGGGGCAATATTTCAGAAATTTCAATATGTTCGGTCAAATTTTCGCCCATAATGGCTTTGTCATTCTCATGCCCAACATCCGAGGGTCTACAGGTTATGGTAAAGACTTTATGGAGGCAAATTACAAAGATTGGGGACAAGGCGATGCTAAGGATGTTATTCGTGGCAAGAAGTATCTTGAAACATTAGATTATGTTGATGCAGACAGTATAGGAGTCTTTGGCGGTTCTTACGGTGGGTTTATGACTTTCCTTCAAATGACCAAATATGCCGATGCTAGTTGGGCTGCTGGTTCTGCATGGATAGGGATTTCTCACTTAAAAACATTCTATGATCTATCTAAACCACATTTCAAATATTTCGTAGAAAGCCACCTAGGCAAATATCAAGAGAATAAGGAACTTTGGGAAGATAGCAGTGCAATGAATCATATTGAAAAGATTAAATCGCCCATTCAGATGATCCATGGGGTTAATGATCCCCGATGTCCTGTTGAAGAATCTAGACAATTCCGTGACGCCCTTATTGAAATGGGTTGGGAAGAAGCTGAAGAAGGGGATAAAACATATGAATATGTAGAATTCAGTGAAGAGGGACATGGGGCAATGTCTGATATATCCATGCGCATTCGAACCTTTAAACTCATGTTGGACTTCTTTGACAGACGACTAAAATAAAGAGTTTTCTATGTATATTCTTTTTTTCTTTTACTTTTTTCTTTTTATGCTTTTCATGAGTTTAATGCAATATATACGAACCTATCTTTGAAAAATTCAACTACTTGTTCTTTCTTTGGATAATTAGAAACCTTCTCAATTTTTTTTACAAAATCTTCAAAGTTTTTTTCCCAATATTCACGATTTAAAAGTAAATACTCAAATTCCTTAGGGATTATTATAAGTAAACAGATATAACTTAAGGATTTGGATTTTTTTTCATTCGCTTCATTTCCTATGTGCTCTGTCAAGATTAACCCTGCATAACTTTCTGATGTGGGAACTGTTATAATTGCTGAACCTTTGCTAAATTCCTTTTTCACCCAACTACCTTGCAAAGTTAAACCTAAGACTGCCATGTTTTCTATTAAAGATATTTTATTATCTCTTCCTTGGATAAATTTTAACCCCGTAAAATGCAATATTTCTGGCCCTATATCAGTTAAATATGTAGAAATTATTGAAATTTCTTCATTTTCTATCATTTTTATCAAAATTCTCGAATATGAATATGTCCTCCCCGGTTCCACCCAAGAAGCATAAAATATGAAACTGGTTGCTATTAATACTATCAGACGATTGATAATATAAAGAAAACTATATAGCATAAGATAGGAAGTGAGAAAAAATTCACTTAGAAAAATCAAAGCTCCTAAAGAAAGAGAAATTTTTCCAATGATGTATGTTTTCTCTGCAGATGTACCTTTTTTCCAATCTGATCTGTTTGGTCCCATAGAACCTATAACGAATATTGTTACTATACCCCATAAACACCCAAAAAATAACATCGACGGATCAAGTTCCGATTTTGGTATTAAGTCATTTATTTTTGTCACCCTTACATATCTAATTGAGGGATATATAACAGGAACTAAGATGAACCCTATGATTATACTGCCAATAATTATGGATGAATTCTTGAATATTTTTTCAACTAGATTATTCCGAGTAGATTTATTATAAACCAGAATGATTGAACCTACAACCAAAAGTAAAGTAATAAAAATATTGTATCTTTGCACAGCCATTGTGTCAGGGAGATACACTGAAATAAAAGTAGTTACAGCCCAAAAGGTATAACAAAGATAACCAAAAGTAGTTAAATAGACTTTTTTACTCTTATATTTTTTAAGCATTTTAAATGCAATACTATTTATTAAGAAAAATAAGAAGAGCGCGAAAATAAAACACAAATCAATGATCACACGGAAGGCATTTCCAAACTCTTCAAAAAAACACATGTTTATATTTTTATTTAGAAACTTATAACTTCTGTGTATACTGACCCCATATTAAATCTATTTTTCTTCTTTTTCTAAATTGTCAAGTATAACAAAGTTTCTCAAAGAGGAGCTTCCCTACTTTTTTACTCTTCTTTTAATTCGCTTTAGATAAGAATAACATCAAAAACTAAGTAAAAAAGAAAACAAACGAAAACAAAACACAACTAATCTAGTCTGCTTCCACAATTAGAACAAAACCTTGCAGTCATCTCTTCTACGGGAACTCCACAATTAGGACAAAATCGCGCAGTCTTTGATTTATACTTATTTCCATAATTTTCTTGGTCAGATGAAATCGATTGCCTTTCATTTAGATTGTTACTTCCATAATTTAAACCATCATATGATTGTTCATTATTATATTGCTGTTGCCAAGCATTACTTTGATAATTTGATGAATACTTGCTTGGATATGGTGTTTTTGTCATTATATTTTCTCTCTCTTTTCTTTTTTTATGAGAACGAACTATTAGAAAAATTGGGATGCCAACTACTAACCCTATGATTATAAAGGGTAAGAAGAGATTAGTGAAAATAGAACTACCTTCATCCAAAGTTTCAGTAGTCTCTAAATAGAGTAAATCAATAGTTGCGTTGACAGTAATAGAATCATATTCATTCCATGATTCAAAAGCAAATTCATAAGAACCAATTCCCAATGTAAAGATTCCACTAAAGTTGCTGATATCAGTTTCCAGGACGTATACATCTATATCATTGCCCTCACAATAAGCAATAACATCACCAGGATCGCACACCCAAAAATCAATAGCTTCTGATGCTATGAAGCTAATAGTAAATTCAGCAGTATGGGAAATTTCAACTTCAAGATAAGAAACACCATAGGGATTAATCGTTATTTGATCATCAAAAATAGTATCTGCCTTCGCTCCATGAAGACTTACTAAAATAAGAGCAATAATAATACAAACAAAAAAATGGATTGGTCTGTTTTTCATCAAAAACACCTAGACTAAATTATAAATATCCACTTTGCATATATAAACATACCCAAATAGTGGACTCTAGGAGAATAAATGAAATATACCATGGGTTTTTTTGGCCACTTTTGGGTACAAAATGTTGTGTTTATATAGGACCATCTTGTAAGAAAGAGTAGACGTGGAAGAAGAAACTCACAAAAAAAACCAGTTGTACTGGAAACAGTGAGAAAACATAACCCACGTGAAAATGACGAGAAAAGAGAAGCAAAAAAGATAGAAAATGCGAAAAGATCAAAAAAAATTCTATCTTAGCAGCTTGAAGTATTTCGCAAAATTGAGGATGTGTTTAATTCCTTTAATTTTTAAGTTACCATTCAATATAACCCTTATCACTTTAATTTTTCCGATTCCAAGACCTATAAATGTTGATTTGTTTGTCACAATACTAGCATCGGATATTTTCTTTTTTTCTTTTATAATCTTAGGTGTATTTTCTATTTGTTCAAAACTCACTTTACCTGCTTTAAAACTAACTTTGACTGCCCAACGATCATCTTCAGCAACAATAAGAAGAGAATAATCGTGATCAGCATATTTGTCTTTGAAGGCTTGGTTTTGGTTTAAACCTTTTAACATAGTGTAAATAATACCTGCAAACCCTTGATACTTACTTGCATCTTCGTATAGAGGGAGAACCATTTCAAAAGATTGTTTCACTTTGTTGAGTATCTCATCGATGGTATTTTCCTCCATAGGAGTAGATAATATTAAAGCGGTAACCCCTCGTGAAACAGTATAAATGCCATTAATAGCCATAGCCACTTGGAGATACTTAGAATAATCCAGAAAAGGGATAGTGTTGAGAGAGAGCTGTTTAACATCTACAGGTTTTTCTTCAAACATGTGGATATAGGTTAAGGACTGTATCCCGCCCACTCTTGCTTTCATTCCTAATTCACCAATAATTTTTCTTAATCCCTTTCTTAAACGGTCTCCAAGCACATCTAAATGCTCAATGGCTTGCTTATCATATTTTTCAAGAGCAATTTTACCAGCCACCATGGACATGGCATTACCACTAAACGTTCCAGAATGTTCAACATGATCTTTGTTTATAGGATTAAACAGATCAAGAATGTCTTCTCGACCTCCAAAAGCGCCAATTGGTAGACCACCTCCAATTATCTTGCCGAAAGCAGTTAAATCAGGAGTGACATCAAATAATTCTTGCGCCCCACCTAATGATAGGCGAAACGTAATAATTTCATCAAAAATTAACAAAATATTATATTTGGAGGTTAATTTTCTTAATCCTTTGAGATATTCTTTTGTGGCTTCAACTCCTCCACCCGAGCCCATTACTGGTTCAACTATCATACAAGCTATCTTTTTATGATGTTTTTTCATTATTTTTTCTGCAGCGTTAATGTCATTATACGGTACAATATACACATCTCTAGCTATTGATTGTGGTACACCTTTTTCTGGTAACACATTAGGGAGATCAGTAGACGTTAAATCTGCCTTGACATTCACTTGAACATAATCATGGGCTCCATGATATCCTCCATCAGTTTTAATGATTTTATTTTTACCAGTATATACTCTTGCTGCCCTAATAGCAAACATTGTTGCTTCTGTTCCTGAATTACAAAAACGTATTGACTCTACTGATGGTGTACGTTCGCAGATTATTTTGGCTAATTCATATTGTATCTTCATCGGGGCAGCATGAGCTGTTCCTTTTTTTGCTTGTTCACGAATGCCTTCTGTGATATCTTTATCTGCGTGACCATGAAGCAACACAGTCATATTGTTCAGACAATCTATATACTTGTTTCCATCAACATCTTCAAGATATATTCCTTCTCCTTTTGTAATGAAAAAGGGATAAGGCCAATAATAGGCTATGTTCCTAGTTCCTCCTCCGGGTAAAAAATTTTGAGCTTCTTGAAAGATCTCTTTTGATCTGCCAGTTTTAGCTTCATATTTTTCAAGTATAGAATCTTTAACTTTAGCTATTTGATCTAGAGTGGGGTACTTACTCATTTATATACCCCCTAGATTGTAACGAATAAAGTTTAAAACTTCAATCACTAGATGAGGGAATTTGAAACCCATATCTGCCACCCATACAGACAACAAATCATTTTCTGGGAAAAAGATGTTCATAAAGTTCCATTCAATAGAAAAAGTATTTTTTCTGTCAATTTCCTCGTCAAAATTATATCTCATATTTTATTGTTTATAGCCGCAATTTAAGTTTTTTTTCATGAACTTCAAAGTCATCTCAGTAAACATGTTTACAATGGTTTAATCATACTTAGCTGTCCATATATCTCTCAAGTGACAGGAATTCTAAGGCTATGTTTTTTTCGCTTTTTCTGTCATTTTAATACAAAAAATTGTATTTTTAATAAGATAAAGCTTTGCTAATACTTCATTGATTTATCAAAATGTGGTCTTTATTCGTTATTCCACATCCTCTAACCTATACCTTTATGTATATTAATCACATATGTTTGTTTATAATATGATTAAAATAAGCCGACGAAAGGAAGATATTGAACTAGAAATTGCTAAGATTAAGGAGAGAAATTTAAGCGGTGAAGATACGCTAAACTTAGCTATTGAGTTAATTAATGGTGTTTTAAGTCTTCATAATAACCGCGATAGAGAAAAGTTGCTTGAAATTACAAAGATACTTGAAAAACGAAGGAAGAAAGAAAATGGAACCAAATGAAGATGCATTTCGAAACTTTTTGAATAAGTGTTTAAAAGGGCTGAATAAATCGGGGATAAATTACGTGTTAATAGGGGGCGTTCTATGTCAAATAAGCTAATCTATAATGAAAAAATGAATAAAAGTCGTTTAATGCTTTATGCAGGAAACACTTTCAGTTAATCATTAGATTTTTTCCCTACCGAAGCCAAGTATAGCGTAAATTCCTCTTTTCCATCAATCTCAAGCAGTTCATTCATTTGATTATCATGGAAAGCTGCAATGGCGCACACGCCATAATCAATAGGCTCGGCTGCCAAATACAAGTTTTGACAAACATGACCTGCATCAAGAAACAGAAATCTATATCCTCGTTCTAGATATCGCCAAAACATTCTATAGACCATCGCTGTCCAAATAAATGTCACTGCACTATTTTCTACCATTTTTTGACCATAGGCTGCCTCTGCAACAACACTAGCGATATGCTCTTTTGTTGTTACTTCAATCAATTTGTGTTCAATAGGTAAGAATCTATATATTCCTGGTTGGATGCTTTCTACTCTATTAATAAGTAAATATGTTTCCAAACCATGTCTTGCACCAGCTGAAGGAACAGTTCTAAAAGTAGCTCGAGTTCCCATTTTTTCTTTTATACCTTGTGTACTCCATAATAGCCACGAAAGTTCTTTTAAACTAAGATAAGCATCAGTATCGTACTTTCTTACACTTCGTCTTTTTTCTATTGCGTCTTTCAAAGAATAACTGGAAAGCCCATCTATATCTAATTGATCAGGTTTTGGAAGATCAATGATAAGTTTAGTATCGTCATAGCCTTTAACTAAAGGTGGTTGTTCTATTCCTTTTTGTTGATCTGATTTTGACAAATAAGGATATTTTGTTTTTTCTATAAACTCTTCTCCAATATGGTTGTAATTCATAATAGATAATGCTAATATATATTTATCAATTCTGTGAATGTTCAAATAATAAAACAAAATTAAATTATTTATTGACCATATGGATCAATCTACTCTATCTGAGATGAGAGTAACGTATTATTGTTGCACTAAGTCTCTCAGATAAGCCATATTCTCCTTATCCCCTCTTCTTTCATCTACGGGGGTTTCAATAATCCATGGTTTTATTTTTAGTTTGGGATGATTAATTAAAGCTTTAAATCCTTTCTCACCAATAGTTCCTAGACCAAGATGCTCATGACGATCCAGATTCGATCCCAATTCACCTTTTGCATCGTTTGCATGAATCACTTTAATGCTATTAACACCAAAGGTGCTATCAATAGCTTCAACAGTATGGTTAACCTTACTTTTATCTCGCATATCATAACCTGCAACAAAGCCGTGACAGGTATCAAAACATGTTCCTATAGATTTATGGTCGCCAATTTCATTCAATACATGTTCAATATTCTCAAACTTATCAGTAATAGAATTCTTTTCTCCACCTGTATTTTCTATCAATATCTGTACTTGTCCCTCGGCAAATTCAATTCCTTTCATGATAGAATCCACATAGGTGTTAAATCCCTCTTCAAAAGATCCTCCTTTGTAACTTCCAGAATGAATTATTAAATATGGAATGCCTAGTATTTTACATCTTTCTATCTCAATTCCAAAAGATTGAATAGATTTTGTATACATAGATTCATCTTGTGCAGCTAAATTAGGCAGATATGCAATGTGTGCCACAACAGGATCAATAGGATAGTTTTTGGCTTTCAAGTGAAACTCTTTTATTTCTTTTTCACTTAATTCTCTTGCCTTCCAACCCCTAGGATTCTTGGTAAATATTTGAAATGTTTGACATTTTTTACTTTTGGCTCTATCAAAGGCTTTATCCACAGAACCAGCTATAGAAACATGTGCTCCAACTTTTAGCGAAGAATTCATGGTTTACAACCAATACGATTACTTTAAAGATTCACCTTTCACTAATCTTTGCATTTGAAATTTTTAATATCATTATGCTTCAATTATATTTTGTTCTACCATTAACTATTTTAGTGGACAAATAAGAGCCTAAAATGGCATAGATGATTGACGGAATGCGCACATGTGCAAAAGAATTAATTGTAGTTTTAGAAGACAAAAAAGATCACCAATCAATAAATGGCTGTCTAGAACAACTTATTAAACAAGTAAAACTATCTTGGGATGCCTTTTGTGAGGGAAACATTAAAGTTACCATTCCTAATCTTCCTCGACCAATGTACTTGTTTATAACCCAGGAACTGACTATGATTATTAATGAAAAAGATAAACAAGACAAGATCATAAAGGAATTAAAACTTTTTTTAAACACTATAGATATTATTTTACACCCTAAAATGGTAGATAAACTCATCTCGAAAACCAAGAGTGGTACGAGACAAAAAGAAAAAGATGGAAGTAGAAGAGAGGACTAAACATTAAAAAACGATAAGGTCATACGTATCTACCTAAGTAAGGGTATTGAGGACTTCCTATGTAGAGTTGTTACGTTGTGTACACTAGAACTATGTACTGTCGGGGCGATAGGAACTATAGACGACGCTTGTGGAGAAGAGGTCAGCCCTCATTTTGAGGTAACTTCGTTGAAGCAAGAAACCATCTGGCTTTAGGCAGCAATGGTAGTTCATTAAGAAATAATAGCAGTTCTAAATTTATCTAATACCAGCTCTAATTTTATTTTTGTTTTAGATGGTGCATATCTAAGAACAACCCAAAGAGTAATTAAAAAGGTTATAACAATCAATAAACTGATAAAACCTAATGGGTGTTTAAGGAGCAAGAGGAAATATATTGTAGCACAAAAAAGCTGTAACAAGGTACTCATGAACCCTAATTTCCAAAAACTCTTAATGGATATTGGTCTTTTATTCTTTTTAGCGAGTTGCACAACAAGGATATTATCACCTAGAGGCGTCAGATTGTCTCCCCAGTTGGCACCAATTGAAAGACTGTAAAAATAGTGATTCCTATTTGTAGTTAAACCCGTAGTTATTATGCCAACAATGGGGATCAAGACTTGGGTAATGGGAATGTTATCAATAAGCGAGCTGAGTATAGCAGAAAACCATAGGATTAATAAAATCTGAAGTATTGGAGAGTTTGTACCAAGTTTATTGAAACTTGCTCCTAGAAATTTTATTATTCCAACTAGCTCCATTCCACCTGCCATAACAAATATGCCAAGTAGATAAAAAAGCAATTCATAATCGAATTTTTTCATTATTTCTGCTGCATCCATACCACTAAAACTGCTTATTATTGTTAGTACCATAGCAATAATTAGGGCTATAATATCGGGAGGCAATATGTTAGGCGGAACGAGTAGAAAGGAGAGCATTAAAATCCCGAACGATACTATTGTTGAATAGAACACTCGCCTATTTTGGATTACGTTCCAGGGATTAAATTCAGCTAAAGTCTCAACCAGCCTTTTTTCAGGTTCTACCAGATGTTTGTCATATAAAAACAAATCAAATAATATTGTTATGGTGGCGGCAACAATAGAAAATAAGCCCACATTTAGGAAGTATTGCTTAAATGTGATTTCAGCATAGGTATTTATCAATATATTTGGAATTGAGCTGATCGAGAAAATTGTACCGCCAAGGTTTACAAGAACAGCTTGAGTCAAAACATATGGTTTGGGATCTAAATCAAGCATCCTACTAGTTGTAATTGTTAATGGGATAAGAATCATAACAGTAAGAATATTATTTACAATAGCTGAAAAAAATACTGAAAGAACAGCAAGAATAAACATCAAGTTTTTTGGTTTACCTTTAGATATTTTAATAGCGTATATTGCTACGAATTGAAATGTGCCCACTTCATCAGATATTTGCACTATAAACATTATCCCAAAAATTAATAGAAGCGAATGAAAATTAACGAACCCATCCTCCGTTGTTCCAAATAGCAACTCTATCATTACACTAAATTCATTTCCTTCTATAAAGGTGAGAACCAAATAGGTGATTAAAGCCCCACTTAATGCAACAATAGCTCTGTTTAATTTCTCTGTTAGTATTAAAAGTACTGTAAAGATAAAAACAAAAGAAATTATAATGGCACTAAATATAATATTTCACCTCATTAGATTCTTTGCTTTAGTAACACATTTAGTGAATATCAAGTGTTACAAAACTATTGAATTTCATTCTTCCTTTATTGCACAATTTTATGTATTTAAAATATTTAACTTTTAGTATTTTAGTATTTTTTTTAACTTGTTGGATATCCGTATTCACAAAACCAACATCGTTAACAATAAAAGGTATCTCTGTGATGAACTACCCCACCCTAAAGGAGTGGGTTTTCTGGCCAGGTAAGATAAAAATATCATTTAATATTGGTATAAAGAAGATGAGTGAATAACTCATCAAAATTGTAATGTGAATTAATTTACTATTGGATTTTGAGCTGATTTATTTAATTGCTCTATTTCTTTCTCTTTCTCTTCTATTTCGTTTTTAACTTGTTGGATCTCTTTTTTGATTTGTTCTATTTCTTGATTTATTTCCTTAACTTTCTTATTTTTATCAGAACCCAATTGATCTTGTGTTGTCTTAAGTATTCCTAATTCTGCATCTAACTGTTTATAGAACGTACCTAATTCTTTATTATGTAAAACCATTTCCTGTTCAAGCATATGAATTTTTTCTCTTATATTTTCCAGAGTATTTTCAATTGTTTCAATAACCTTAAGATGTGTTTCTATTTCAGTATCCAATGTCTTGATATTCTCAATGATCTTTTCTCTTTGCTCTTGTATTTTTGATAATTGTTTTTCATCTTTTGAATCAGTTTCCAATTCTGCATATTTTTGCTTATTCTGTTCTAAATCGCTTTGGAGTTGCTCAGTTTTCTCTCTTATCTCTGTGATTTTCTCTTGTTCTTCTGCTTTTTTATTAGTGTTTTCTTCCAATTGGTTTTTTAATTCGTCTTTTTGTTTTTCCTTCTCTGCAATTTTATTCTTAAGAATCGCAATTTCATCTTGAATACTTTCAATTTCCTTTTCTGTATGCTCTATTTTAGACATATTTCCTGCTTTTTCTATGTCTTTGGTAAAAGTTTGACGTTTCGATTTTTCTTTTTCAAGAGTTGTATTTAAATCTTCGAGCTGATTTTGGACAATCTCAATATTTCTTTGTACTTCCTCTTGTCGTAATGAATCTGAAAATAACTTGTTATTTAACGAATTTAAATCGCTTTTCTTTTGTTCTATTTTTTGCTCAAGTTCCATGATAGTAGTATTTATCTCTTGAATCTCTTTGTTTAATTCAGATAGCTCTTGTTTATCAACATCCGCTTTTTCTTCCAAGACTTGTTTTTGTTCTTGTTTCTGTTCCAACTCTAATTCAAGATCATACAAACGCTTTTCCAAGATATGAATCTCTTGTTCAAATACAAGAATACGACACCTTTCCGCTTCAATTTTATACCTTACACTTTGCAACTCTTGGTCGAAACTAAAAAGATCATTCGTAGTAGATTGTATTCGCTTTTCCAAAGAATCAATCCTACTTTCTACTTGTTCTAAAACCTGATTCTGGTTCTCACCAGTATATACCTCTTTGTGAATAGATTTATGTTTGCTTATTTTTTCTTTTAAAGTACTATATAACTGATCTAGTTGTTCTGTCTTTACAGTGAGCTCTTTTTGTAAAACTTCAATCCTACCTATTTTAAGTAAATCTTCAACTTTCAGTAGACAACGTTTAAAGGGATCACGAATCACTTTACCAGCTTTAGTAATTTTACGAAAGAAAAGGGCAGCATGGGTATCTTCGCCCAAACGTATAACAATGGTGCTTATAGTGTCAGTATCTAACAATAACTTATTATAGCCAGTGTAAGGGTAATTACACACTTTATAGAGATTGATGATTTTATTGAGGGTGTTTGAAAGATTTGACCCCAATTTGGGAATATTTACAGCCTCAGCTTGTTCAAAGGTTGTTTTATAGATAGTACCATCATCATAAAAAATTGCAACGTGGTCAACTTCAGGAAGAGTTTTTTTAATTAGATCTATATTATCTATGATCATTTTTTTCACCTACTACTATGAGGAGTGATTCGTCTAATATTTTCTAGAATTCTTTTTAAGATATTTCTTGTCTTGGGTTTACTGAATTTATAGACCATAATAAAGCTTGTGAGGAAGGCAAGAACACTTAGTAATACTAATAAACCAACCAAAAATTTAAGCACTAATAGAAGATAAATAGTTGCACAAACAAGCTGGATATTTGTGACGACAAAACCAAACCGCCAGAAATCCATAACACTAATAGGTCGTTGGTTCTTTTTTGCAAGTTGAATAACGAGCATATTATCGCCAATTGGTGTCAAGTTATCGCCCCAATTTACTCCAATAGTCATGCTATAAAAATATTGATGCGAGGGAATGGGTGACCCCTCTGTCACTATATTTACTACAGGAATTAAAACTTGTGTGATAGGCACATTTTCCATCATAGCACTCGCATATGATGAAAACCATAACAGGGCTACTATTTGAAACACGGGTGCCCCAGCACCAATTCTACGGAATATAGCACCGAGAGCATCAATAACGCCCACTACCTCTAATCCACCTGTTACAATAAATATACCAAGCAGATAGAACAGCAATTCGTAATCAAACTTTTGGATAATATCTACAGCCTCAAGTCCTGAAAATGTACTTATGAGAGTTAAACCCATAGCTATTGATAAAGCTATCACAGAAGGCGGGAGAAAATCCGTTGGAATAAAAAGAAAAGCAAGCATCAATAACCCGATAGATCCAAGGGACGAGTAAAATAATCTTTTACTTTGTACAGCGTTCCAAGGATTAAAATTCTCCAAGTTATTAATTAATTGTTCTTCAGGTTCAACAAGATGTTTATTAAAAAGGAAAAAGAAAAAACCCAAAGTTATGCCAACAGTAACAATAGAGAAAAGACCAACATGAATAAAAAATTCAATAAAGGTTATACCAGTGTATGTTGTAATCAGAATATTTGGAATTGAGCTGATGGCAAAAAGTGTCCCGCCAACATTCACTAACATAGCTTGACATAATATATAAGGGGTCGGATCTATATCTATCATTCTGCTGATAGTAATTGTTAAGGGAATAAGAATTATAACAGTTAGAATATCATTTAGTATAGCAGAAAAAATTACAGCCAAAACACTAAGAATAGACATTAAGGCAAATGGTTTACCTTTTGACGTTTTAATTGCATAAATAGCAACGAATTGGATCGTACCAGATTCTTCTGCTATTTGTACAATAAACATAATACCCAGAATCAATAGAAGCGAATGAAAATTAACGTATCCATCATGCTCTGTCCCAAATAACAACTCAATAATAATCCCAAATTCTTTTCCTTCCAGAAAAGTGAGAACAAAAAAGGTCACAAGTGCACCACACATAGAAAGAACGGCTCGATTAACTTTTTCAGTTATAATCAAAGCGACAATAATTACAAAAACAAGAATAAGAATGATTGCACTCGCTACCATATAAGTCCCTATTTATCAAACTTAATATTATTATTAAATATTTACTATACTTGAAATTTAATCACATCAAGTATAGTACAGTACAATACAGTACAGATATGTAACAAAAATACAAGAAAAGAGGCAATATAAGTAAAAAAGTTAATTATTTTTTTTCTAAATCTATACTCAATCTATCTTTAAGCTCGTCTATTTCTCTCTCCTTGTTTTCAATTTCAGTTTTAAGTTGTTTTAATTCAATATTTGTTTCTTCAATCTCTTTTGCTGCTTTTTTGATTTTCTTGTCTTTTACTTCTTCGTCCGATTGTGTCTGTAAAGATTTTAATATAGCCATTTCCGCATCCAATTGTCTATAAAGCGTGTTTAATTCTTGATTTTTTAATTCAATTTCATGCTCTAACATACCCATTCTCTCACGCATGTTAGTTAATTTATTCTTGAGAGATTCAAGTTTCTCTTGCCTTTTTTGGATAGCATTGGTGATAGAATCAATTTCCTCTGTCAGTTTTTGTATTTGGTTTTTAAGTTTTGATAACGTTTTTTCATCTTTGTCAGGATCGAGTTCTTCTTCTTTCTTTCTTTTTTCTTCTAATTCCTGTTCTAGCTCGACTATCTTCTTTTTATCTTCAGCTATTTTTTCTTGGTCTTCAGCTATTTTTTCTGTATCCTCTTCCAATTGTTTTTTCAATGATTCTCTTTCTTCTTCTTTTTCCTCTATTTTTATCTTTACTGTTTCAATTTCTTCTTTGATTGCTTTTATTTCCTTTTCAATGACTTCTGTTTTAGAAAGATCTCCTTTATCTTCTATTTGTGTAACTAGGATTTCCTCTTTCTTTTGCTCTTTCTGAAGATTTTCCTTAATATCTGTAATGGATTCTTTAACTGCTTCCTTTTCTGCTTGCATTGACTCTTTACGCATTTTATCAGCGGAGATTTTCTCGTTTAAAGTCTTTAATGCCGCTTCTTTCTCTTCCAATTCTTTTTCAGTTTTTTCTATATTTAGTTGGATTGTCTTCATTTGCTCTTCTATTGTTGCCACTTTGTCTTGGTCAACTTCTTCCATATTTTGAATGTTTTTTTGCTTTTCTTCTGCTTCTTTTAGATCATGTTGAAAATCTTGAATATATTTGTGCTTAAGTTTAACTTCAGATTCAATGACATCTATCCTTCCTTCTTGAGCTTCAATCTTATTTTTTAAACTTTCTAAACTTTCATTCAGAGATTGGAGCTCGTTTTGTGAAGATGCTAAGTCACTTTCTAACCTATTTATTTCACTTCTAATACGCTCCAAAACTTTGTCATGGCCTTTGTCTTCTTGTAATTGTTTTTGTAACTCTTTTTGTTTGTTGAGTTGTTCTTCGAGAGCTGTATAGAGATCGCTGAGGTGCTCTTTTTTAGCTTTAAGTTGTTTTTCTAATAATTCAATTCTGCCGATATCCAACAAATCTTCTACTTTTTCCAAATAACGCTGAATAGAATCTAGTTCTAATTCACCATTTTTAATTAGTTTTCGGAAAAATAATGCGGCGTTGGTATCTTCCCCTAATCGTATAATAATGACACTAATATTATCTGTGTCAAATAAAAACTTATTATATCGTTGATATTTATAATTACATAATTCATATAAATTTTTCAACGTATGTAAAATTTCTGAAAGATTATCCCCTAATTTAGGAATATTTACTGAAGCCTCAAACTGCTCAAACGTTGTTTTATATACTGTGCCATCATTATAAAAGATGACTACATGTTCAACTTCAGGCAAAGTTTTTTTTATGAGTTCTATATTATCTATAATCATTTTTTCACCTTACTATGAAGAATAATACTTCTAAAGTTTTCTATTAACTGATTTGTCATACTTTGTATCTTAGACGTACTATATTTATTGAGTATAATAAATATTGTCAGTACTGTCAAAATTATTAATACCATTGTAACCCCCATTAATGGTTTAAGCACCAATAAGAGATAGACAGTCGCACAAGTTAACTGTATAATAGTGGCCACGAATCCTAATTTCCAGAAGTCCATGACAGCTATTGGTCTTTTATTCTTTTTAGCTAATTGTATAACTAGAATATTATCGCCTAATGGCGTTAGGTTGTCTCCCCAATTTGCTCCGATAGCTAAACTATAAAAATATTGGTGTGATGAGAGAATTGATCCTTGAGCCATTATAGCAACTATAGGTATCAAAACTTGTGTCATCGGCACATTGTCTAGCAATGAACTTGCTACAGCAGAGAACCATAGGAGGGCTACCACTTGAAATATTGGTGCTCCGGCGCCTATTCCCCTGAATGCTATCCCTATAGTTTCAATCAAACCTATCTTTTCTAGACCTCCCGCTATGACGAATATACCTAAAAGATAGAAAAGCAATTCATAATCAAATTTTTTTATTATTTCACCTGCATCTAATCCTTCTATAGTGCTTATTATCGTTAATACCATAGCAATTATCAAACAGATCATTGATGGAGGGATAATATCGGATGGTACAATTATAAAAGCTAACATCAATAGGATTATTGCACCAAGTGAAGTGTAAAACAGCCGTCTATTTTGCACTGCGTTCCAAGGGTTGAATTCATCTAGGTTGGCTACCAATTTAGGTTCTGGTTCAATTAGTTCTTTTTTATACATAAAAATAAAGAAGAGGATGGTTATACCAACTGTTACAATTGAAAATAACCCTACATTGATAAAGAAATCAGCAAAGGAAATATCGGCATATGTGCTAATCAAAATATTTGGGATCGAGCTGATAACGAATAGTGTTCCTCCATTGTTTACCAATATTGCTTGTGTTAAAATATAGGGCGTCGGATCCAAATCTAACATTCTGCTTATTGTTATGGTTAGTGGTATTAAAACCATCACGGTTAAAATGTTGTTTATGATTGCAGAGAATATTACAGAAAGAAAACAAAGTATTGTCATTAATGCTATTGATTTTCCTCTCGACATTTTTATTGCATAAATGGCAACGAACTGGACAGTACCTGCCTCTTCAGCTACCTGCACTATAAACATAATGCCCAATATTAGTACTAAAGAATGGAAGTTAACGAAACCATCAACAGTTGTTCCAAAAAGTAAATCTATCATTACTTGGAATTCTTTCCCCTCTATGAAAGTAAGAACAAGATAAGTTATGAGGGCGCCAGACATTGTTACAATCGCTCGGTTGAGTTTTTCTGTTATAATTAAAACAACCGATACTATAAACACAATGCTGAGAATAATTACACTCACTGCCATGTTTGCACCACTATTTCAATTCTATCCGGATAGATTTGTAATTCTAAAAGGTTAATTTTATTATATAAATCTAATGAAACATATATTCTTATTTCGATTTTTTAATTTTAATTATTCGCTAGATGCTAGATTAATTAGAAGTTGAAAAATTCCTATTTTTTTCGTTTTATTCTACCAATAATTTTAGTATTTTTTCTTTAATATGTAATCTATCATCTTTATAATGACTTGCTAAAACTAATAATCTTCTCAATGTATGAAATTTTAATGATGTATTGAGTGGAAAATTATTATCAAAATACCATTCTAGAGCTATTTTTGCGTATTTTTCATTTAGTACTAAAAGTTCTGCGTAGAATACACCCAAATCTTTCATTGGTTCAGCTCCATTACTAGTACCTTCAAAATCGATCATGTATAGTTTTTCATCTTCTTTGTGTAAAATCAAGTTTTGTGGCCTATAATCTCCATGGATCAACTTATACTCTAAATTCAAGGACCAATACTCTTTTATCAATTCATCAATTGTAAGGGTTAAATCTCCATAATGGTCTGATAATTTATCTAAATACATTTTCAGTCTGTTTATTTCAGTTTGTTTATAATTTGATATAAACGAGTGTTTTCTATCATGTCTTGGATCTTCATGCATCTTTTTCAATTGATCTGTTGCTTGTTTTATCAATTTTTCAGATAAAGATTTTTGAAGACTTCTACCTTCTACATATTCATAGATTAACAATCCAACAATAGTAGGAAGTCCACCATAGCCTGTTCCTTCATAATTTTGTTTAATAAAAGTTAAAGGTTTAGGAACTGGATACCCTTCGTTGTAAAAAGTTTGCATGGCTTTATATTCGTAGTGCCCCCAACCTCTAATGTTTTTCTTAACAACAAAAGCACCCTTTTCAGCTTCCACGTAACAAATAGGATTCAATTTAGTGGGGATACAACTCCAATTCTTTATTTCCCCTGTATATTCTACAATAAGATCCTCTTCCAATTGGTAATGTTCTTTAGATAGGCTTTTATGCATTCTAGATGACAATGTAATGTTTAATATTAAAATAATAGGTTAGTTGTTCTAATCTTACATTGGTGACTTTATATTATTCGAATTGTTCTATTTTCGAAAGAGAGTAAGGTCTAAATAGTAGTACAACAAGATTCTAATATGAAATTTGGTTACTATGTGAGATCCCCACTTACTTATCCTGAAATAAGAGATTTGACACAGCGTGTTGAATCTATGGGATTTGATTCAGCGCATGTTAATGATCATTTAATAGGTTTTGACAAATCTCAAGATAAACGCGAACCTTATCTTGAATCAATGATGTTAATGAGTTCATTAGCTGTAGAGACAAAAAAGATTAAACTCGGGCATATTGTTTTGTGTAATTCATTCAGAAATCCAGCATATCTAGCAAAAATGATTTCAACCTTAGATCATATTTCTAATGGTAGGGCTTTAATCTGGCTAGGTGCGGGTTGGTATGAAGAAGAGTATAAAGCCTATGGCTACCCCTTTCCCTCCGCGAAAAGAAGAGTTGATGAACTAGAAGAATCACTTGAAATTTACAAGAAAATGTTTACTGAAGACTCAACAGACTTCAAAGGAAAATTTTGGACCTTAGAAAACAATAGAAATTATCCTAAACCCGTACAAAATCCCTGGCCTCAGATTGTTTTGGGCACGTCTGGCAATAGGATGTTAAAAATTGCAACAAGAGAAGCTGATGGAGCTAATTTGCCATATACAAAATGGGACGAAACAAAAAACAGAATTGCTTACATCAAAGAAAATCTTAACAAATTTAAGCGTAATTCTGATGAATTTGAAATATCCATGTTTAATAGTATAACTTTAGAAGAAGAACAAGAGGCATTAGATACACTCATCGATAAAATCATCAAAGGTAGTGGAGATAAGAAACCTACCAAAGAAGACGTCCTTAAAGATAATTTAATTGGTTTTCCAGAAGATATCAAAAATAAATTAGATGAACTCGAAAAAATGGGTATTGAAAAACTAGTGCTTACTGTAAGAAAATCACAATCAATTGAAGATCCTGTGAAGTTATTCCATCATAAAGTTATGTGAAATGTTTTTTCTTTTTATTTTTTTATTTCTTGTCATCAAAAAAGCCAACTCTGGGATAGTTTGACTACACATATGATATATTACTAGAAAAAATTACTTCCTTGTTTAACTATTTTTCTCAATAACTGATATTTATCAGTAATAATTTCACGATTAACTAAGCCAGATTAGATGAAAAAGGTTGATAATTGAAATTTTAAAAAAGCCGTAAAAAAGAAATGAAAATGGAAAATTTTAGTAAGAGATAAGTAAATCTTTACCTTGGTAATCTCCTTCTCCATTGAGCGTATATTTTATCTCAATTTCTTGTCCTTCTTCAATTTCTTCAATTATCCATTTTTTTACCTTACCTTCGTCGGTATCCTTTAGATCCTCACTTTTGATATTTTCATCTTCTTCAACTAATTTGAACCCATTTGGTATAAGATCATGGATTTCAATATTGTTAAGTACAATATTTCCTCTATTCTTGAAATAAATCAATATCTCATACATATCTTTTTCTCGAGCAGGAAACACTTCTTTGTAGAATGTCACTTTCCTTCTCGCATGTGTGATAGACACTGATTCCAATAAATCTTCTATTGGTATTTCCAAAAGTGGAGCTGGTTCATCTAATTCTGCATGAGCAGTTGGTTTTGCTTCAAATACTGCGTCTTTAGGTGGTTTTGTAACAACTGTGGTATACTTCAAAATGATTTTTTCACTAGGTTTAATCTCTTTTTCTATCTCACATTGTAGTTCTCTGATTTCATCAATATCATCACTTTCAATAGATATATCATATTCATCAGCTTCTATTTGTATTTCTTCTCCTTCTTCATTCACAATCCATACACTGATGTCTTCATCTTCAGGGTCAGCAAAATAATTAGGTAACTGATCACTAATAGTTAAGGTTGTAAAAGTAACGCTACCAGCATTTTCCACAGTGGCAACAATTTCTACAGGTGTATCACGGTAAGAAGCTAATTCCATTTGTGAATATTCCTTATTACCCAATCCATACGCTACTGCGAGTTGTTTTTCTGGTATAGTTAATGATCCTGCCGCATTAGCAATTATGTTAGGCAATACAGTATATCTAACAAGTTTTTTAAATGATGGAATAGTCTCGCTTTCTTTTTCCCAAACATTCGATACCCAAGTACCATTGGCATCAATGAATTCCATTGAATCTTCATCAAAAACTTCTGTTATATATTCTCCATCGTCATCATAGACTTTTATTTCTTGTAATTTTACAGGAAATTCAGAGCGATTTTCAACTCGCAATGTACTATCCCATACATCAGGTGCGTCATTTTGTTCATCTGATTCAATGTACGTTCGTCCTTTAACTGAACCTGTAGCGTCAATAACAACAAGTTTGGTCGCTTCTTTCCCTTCTCCTGAATATTTGACATAAATATCTCCGGTATTTTTAGGCTCTATATCATCTACTGTAATAGATCCTCTAAAAACACACGAGTATTCTAGATTTGATTCTATCTCGTTTATTTCCCAGATAAGTTTTTCATCTTCAAAATCAGCATCTCCATCACTAGATACAATTTCAAATTCACTTAAACCACTAGGTAAGGTTTTTTCTATGGTTACAGTATCTAAAGCTCTCTTAAAAGTGAACGATAGACTAAATTCTACATCTTGCTCATGACCATGTGCCAATACGGTCGATTCTTCATTTCCATCAGGTGCAGTATTTATCTTTTCATTTACAGAAAAGGGTAATTCGTCCTCAGAGGCTTCTTCAATAATATACTCTTGATGCCATTCGTTTCCGGGGAATAATTCTGCTATATGTAGTTGCTCTTCTAAATCTAAACCTTCAACATTTTCTAAATCTACATTTACATCAAATATGATGTCATCTGAACCAGAGTTTAAAATTTCTAATAAACCTTCTTTTTTAAGTTCAATGGCTTTACCCTCTCTATCCACTTTACCTGTAATTGTTTCTTCAACTTTAATGTTCATAGCTTTTTCATATTCGCTCTCTTCTTTATAGCGGTCATTTTTTTCTTCTTCGTCTTTTTTTCCAAATCCAAACATTATTTATCACTCCTATATTGATTTCGGATAACTGGGATTTTTTCTTAATAAATGTTTTTAATCTATGAATACTTCCGAATTAAGGTAAAAACCAAAGTTTCTATCAATTTAGATGCATCTTTGCCTATTTGCATACTGAAAGTATAATAGTTAAACACTATTTCGGAAGTACTATCTACTAATTGCACAAATCATGCCTACTCTTAAAGAAATGGAAAAATGGATTGAATATGGGAAAGAAATTAAATGATTTCGTGTTTTTCTTGTTAGCTCATGTGTTTTATTGAATTTAAACTAATAATCAATAAATGAAGAAGAATTAAGGTTAATTAGTCAGTCATTTTTCCTTTCCAGAAATACATTATTGTTAGAGATAAAAGAATTAACGGTAGAATAAGATAAAGTAAGAGAGATTCTATTAGTATTGGACTTTCAAATAATAAAGGTTTAGCTATTTCTGCAATTACTAGTGGAAATAATATAAAGCAACCTACAATAAAGAAAGAAGGTATCAAACCTTTTCCGAGCGCTTTCTCTTTAATGTTCATAATCGCCAAAATAATAGAAGAGGGCATTATAAAACAAAGATCAAATATGAAAATTGAAAACATATATTCTATCCTATCTCCTATTTTCATTAATGGAATTAGTTGACTTATCCATAAAAAGTAGAATATGCTTGCATTTATAAATAGATAACCCAGACACCCAAATCTTAGGGGGGGAGGAATAGTTATTTTCTGTAATTCATCTTTTTTAAGGTTAGAGATACTATAAATCAGTGAAAAGAAAGAGAGACTAAAAATAGCCATGTAAACTAAGTACAATAAAGTATAAACTTGTTCTATAACATAGATTCCATATGCATAAAAATAAAATCCTATAATACCTATTATTATTAATATCTTGGTTAAATCACTATCTTTGAGTTTAATAAGCAAAATAAGTAAAATAAGAGAGGCAATGACACTCATTATATCTTGGGATATTAACCCAAGAAGAAATTCATCAGGGATTGTCTTTCTATATAAATCAGGATAAACAGTTCCAACTAATCCAGCTATTAAAGCTAAAGTGGCATCAATTAACCATAGAATTCTATTAGTGCGCATATTATTTATCATGATATCATGTTGAAATTAAATGATTTCTTAAAAAGTTTTTGTGATATTAGTACTTCCGAATTAAGAAAAAAGTGTATTGTAAATATACGTAGATGTTATTTTAATCTCTTTTTTCATTGTTCTTGATAAATGTAACTGCTATTTCGGAAGTACTAGATATGATATAAACAAACTAAACATTTGATCCAACTAATCTAATGATAAAATTATGATTTAAAAAAAATAAATGAAATAAATGAAAATGGCTGATAAGAGCTTTTTCTCCAAATTATTTTCTTAATTTAGTTTTTCTCCTTCTTCCAAACTCATCAGAGTTAACCCCGAAATCATCTTAGGAAAGAAATCCGTGCTTTTTTGTGGCATCTTTTCATGATTTTTGGCTACAGATAGTACTTCTTCAGCTTTTGTTGAATTCAAAAGAAAAGCAACTTGAAGATCATCACTATCAATTTTTTTAACAGCTTCATTCCAGAATCGTATATAAAAAATATCTTCATCTATGTGCAAATCTTTCAAGTCCATTATACCTTTAAAAATCAGATCCCTTAAAATAACAACATTAAGATTTTTATATTCTTTACTAGTTGTTTCTGGCAAAAAGGGTAATTCTTCAGGTGATTTCTTTAACAAAAGCGACATGGCTTTTCCATCTTGATAATACACAAAAGCATGCATATCTTCATGTTTTTTAAGGAATTCAGGGATCTCTTTTTTAGTTATTTCTTTTATTTCAAAATATTTCTTGAATTCTTCTACATGTTTTTCTTCTACTTTTACTTTTGCTAATAATCGGTGTGTAGCCAAAACCTTTAAACCGTGATCTTCTATTGGAACTAAATAGATCATTCTAAAATTAAATGCATCATCTTTATTCCACTGTTGTGCTTCTTCTCTACGCATATCTCTATATGTGCATGCTGTCTCATATCGGTGATGTCCATCAGCTATTACTAACTGTTGATTTGCAAAAACAGTTTGAATTTGTTTGATTTTTTCTTTATCTTCTAATTTCCATATTTTATGAATATATCCGAAATCGTCCTTTGTTTCTATTATAGGCTTATCTTTTGTTATCTCATCAAAAATAGTGATAGTTAACATTTTAGGATCTGAATACAAAATGAATCCAGGTTCTAAGGTATGTTTGGTTTTTTTAAGCATGTTCAGTCTATCGATTTTAGGTTCTTTATGAGTCTTTTCATGGGGTAAAACAATATTTTCTTCAAAAGGGTGTAATCTTAACGCCCCAATAAAGCCTTTTCTTGTTAACCTTTCTCCATTGACATTAAATTCAACATAATAAACATAAAAACCAGCGGGTTTGTCTCTTTTCATAATGTCTTCGTCTAACCAAGAATGAAGCCGGTTATTGGCAATTTCATATCTATTGCTTTCCTTTGGCAAAGTCAACCTACAAATGTTATATTCTGATAATTTGTAGTAGTCATCTTGCATCTTAGAATCTATCTTATCATAAGGCTGTGCAATCAAATTGTCCATATTGCCTGCTTTCTTAGTATACCTGATTCCTTCAAACGGTTTTATATCTACCATAGTATCCACCTTTTTTTCTTGTTAAAAGAAAAGCATTATTTAGATTATTTAATTTTATCCTCAGACTATAAAACAAAAAGAGATTAAAAAAGTCTACAAACCCCGTATTAGGCTCAGATCAAACACTTAATTACACACGTATTTGATTTTTAGCTTTTTGCTCTTGTTGGTCCAGTAATTCTTGGAACCAGTTTTCTTCAACTTGAATTTCATTAAACCATTTTATTGATTTTTCATAATTTTTTAGCTTTCTATTTAGTTCTCCTATTAGATACTTACATTTGTTTTTTTCTTCTTCATCAATGAAATTATTAACATCTAAGCTAATCTCAAAATAGGTTAATGCTTGCTTACGATATTTTTCTCTCAAGTGGGGAATTTTTTTATCATCAGCTATCCATGAAGCTTTCAAATATGATTTAGCAATTGTATAGGCTTCAATAGCTAACAATTCATATACTTTAGCTGTTAGTTCATATTTTTCATAGTATGCCAATTCTGTAATCTCTTTGTCTTTCAAATACTGATTTAAGAATGAACGTATTCTTGCCTTTTGTTCATCAGTTAATATTTGCGAATGGAAATAATCGGTGAATCCGCATCTAGGACATGTATGCAATTCATAATACAAAGGATCTGGACCAAGCATTTTTTCTCTTAATTCATCATTTTTAATGCCTACAGGTATATGCTCGAAACATGCTTCACTCTTAAATGAGTTGCCACATAAGGAACAAATGTATACTGTATCAGCTAGTTTCGTCATAATTTTGTCTACCGCCTAAGTATACTATTTACCATATATATGTTTTTTCTTTTTACAATAAATATATAAAAAACAACAGGTGCTTTACCATTCTTCAAAACGCTTTCAAAATAATTTTATATATCATTTAAGAACTAAGTGCATATGAAAGTTGCGTTAGTAGGGTTGGGGGCTATTGGATCGGTGATAGCTGCTGATATAGCCAAAAAAGGCCAAGACATTTATGTTGTTTGTAAACATCAGAAAACACTTGAAACAGTTAAATCTCAAGGGATCAAAGTATCTGGTGTTCATGGGGATTATATAGTTAAAGATAATATCAAGCCAGTATTGACTATAGAAGATTTGCCAAATGGATTAGAGGTTATTCTTTTAATCACCAAATTACCCGATGCAGAAGAGGCAGTTCTTAGGATTAAAACAAAATTAGCACAAGAGTATTCTTTTTTGAATATGACAAATGGCATGTTTGAAGAACGGTTAACAAAACTATTAGAACCCAGTAATGTGGTTGGATGCGTAGTAAGTTTTGCTGCCACCATGGTTAAGCCAGGTGAATCGATTAAAACATCTGAAGGAGAAATAGTAATAGGTAGATTCGATACACCAAGGAAACAGATTGATGACACACTCATTTCTCTATTGTCTTCAACTGTCCCAACAAAGTATGCTGATAATATAAAAGGATACAAATATACAAAACTAATGATTAATGCAGTTGTTGCTTCTTTTGGCGTTATTAGCGGTGAAAAATTAGGATTTATGGTGAAACGTAAAGAAACCAGATTAGCCTTTCTTACTGTTGTTACGGAAGGGATCAAAGTTGGAAAAAAAATGGGTATTCAATTCCAAAAATTGAATGGATTACATATTCCCTTTCTCGCTATTGAAGAAAAACATGTTAAAAGATTTTCAATAGCAATGTGGCTGAAAAATATGATTATCCAGTTTATTGGAAGAAAATTTAAAGGTCAACGTTCCTCTAGCTTACGTTCTCTTGAAAGGGGGAGACAAACTGAAATAGCATATTTAAATGGATACATTGTACAAAAAGCGCAACAATATGGAATAGATGTACCACTTAACGAATATATAGTAAACTATGTTAAAACCATAGAAGAACAGGAAAACCAATCGTCTATCGAATCATTAGAAAAATTAGAAATGAAAACAAGAGAAATATGGGATCTGACCTAATCATTTTCCAAATGTTCAACCGCACAATTATACCATTTTTCTAGTGTGGCTTTTTTCCAGCTTTTTCTGCTTGGGGGATAATACTCTATATTATCTGCTGCTTTGATTATCTCCTCTTTTTCCATACCCTCAGCTATATGATCTTCCATTAAAGAAAGCACTTCCTTCAAATAAGCCAAAAATTTTTCTACTTCTTCACTTCCAGAAACAGGTCCATGCCCAGGGATATAGTACTCTACATCCAAAGAAAGATATTCTTCTAGTGCTTGTATCCACGCATAAGGATCGGCAGTTTCAGCTCCACCCCATGGAAAACTTTCATTAAAGAGATTATCTCCCGCAACTAATATTTTATAATTTGGACAATACACATAACTCGATCCTGATGTATGCCCACCTGTTCGTTTTACAAGGACAGTTATATTTTCATCTATTAATTCATACTCTTCTTCGAATGTTTCATCCGCTAAAACAATTTTTAATTCATTTAATGCTTGAGGATCTTCAGAATTTGCTATCCATTCTTGAATATTTTCTGGTGTCCACTCCTTTTCTTTAGCTTTTTTCATCGCCTCATGATTATGGAATGAAGTAATTATTCTGCAATCTTCAAAAATTTGATTGCCAAAAACGTGATCACCATGTTCATGTGTAATAAATAATATTGAGGCGTCCTTATCTGCTTGCGCTTCAACATACTCTCGAAATTCCTTCATTTTAGGAATATCCATTCCAGTATCAATGAAAATACATTGATTAGGGAGTATTAATGCTGTTATATTACCTCGCGTACTGCCATCTGTCACGCTGTAAACATTTTCAGTTATCTTTTCTATTATCATCTTGATTAATAACTCGTAAATTATCATTTAAAGTTTACTAATTTTACTCTGCTGCTATGATTTCAACCATTAAATAGGTAAAGATGTGTTCTAAATTGATAAAGTCTTGAATTTTACGTTTATTTGAAAGTACTATTATTTAATGTGGGTAATCTATGATAAAAGAACTAGTATTGTTTTTGATTAGAAAAAAAACAAATGTTGAGGATGGGGCACGTACTTAGAATATGTTTTTAAATTGGTTCTATCATTAATATCTTAATGGATTTAGTTAGAGTTATTGCAATAATCATATCTGGGATATTACTAGTGTTATTTTATATTATTTATATTAAAAGTAAAAGATTAGAAGTTGATATTAACTTTATTCTATTAGCATTATTATTTTCTTCTTTAGGTAATATAGGGGCTATTCTCCCTAATAATATTTCAAATAGAATTGGATCAATTATAATGGGTATTGGCTTTATTTTTATTTATTTTCACTATGAAAGAATTGCGAGAGCCGAACCAAATTTGTTGATAATCAGTACTCTTTTTATGTTTTTTGCAGCAAGTGTCATTTTAGATTTAAAAATGATTTTCTTCTTTTTAACTCCAGAAGGAAAAAATTATCCTCTTGTTTTCTCTCCAAATATCAACGTGTTAGAGTTAGAATATAACATGAAATTTTCACTTATGGTATCTTTTAATCTTTACATCTTAATTTCTTTAATTGTTTTAGTACAAGCTATTATTATTATGATTAAGATCAATAAAAGATCACCCAATAGAGCAACAATAATGGAATTAACTGGTTTACTTTTTCTTTTAGTTTATCGTTCTACCTTTGGATTTAGGTTTATTATTCCTTTTGAACAAATCCAAGTATTGTATTTGATTGCTTTAACGACTGCAGTAATCGGTATTATTTGTATAATTGCCACCTATTTGTTTCATCCTGATTACTTGTATTTATTGCCTTTCCCTATTCATTCTTTTATGATCTATAATGAGAATGGTGTACTTTCTTACTTCAAAGAAGTTGAGACAAAGGAATATTTTGGTGAGGTTAAAGGGTTGTTGATGAGTGGGGCTTTTACAGCAATAGGCGGTATTGTTGAAGAATCCCTTGGAACAGAAGCTAAAATTCAGCATATAAATGCACAAAAATTTCAAATATTTTTTAACAAAATCGGTAAAAATCAAGGAAATTTAGTGGTTATAGCGTTAGGTAATACAGCGTTATTCAAAAAATCCTTAAAAAGATTTATCTCAACTATGGATCCTCCTTTAATTAAAAAAATTAATTCAGATTTTGTAGATCTTGATTCAATAGAACCAGAAATAGAACATCATATACAAGTATGTTTTCCATATATTAAACTAAAAAGTGTGATCCCCAATTAAAGTTTTTTTTTGCTATTGTCTTTATTAAGTGTCTTTTATCTCCTTCTACTTTTTTTTGGACCTAGTGGAAGCGCAACTGGAAGAATAATTCAAGCAGTAGGACAAAAAATAATTGTGTATAGTGAAACTATCACTTTTTTTATTCAGGGTATAGGTTTACTACATATTAAAGATGATGATAAGGAAAAAAATAAAAGATAAAGTACTACTAATTATTATGAATCAAAGCGTTTATAAAAGGACATCAGTAGCTATAATCATAAGTAAATACGTAGGTAGTTAAGGTTTATTGTTTCACAAGCATTTCAAACATTTCAACTTCTTTTACGAATTTTATTTATAAGAAATCACACTCTTTAAAGTGAAAAAATACCAAGGAGGTAAACGAATATGCAAGGAACAATCAAAAAGATTATTGGTCATAAAGGCTATGGCTTTATTGAAACAAATGAAAATGACGAAGATATTTTCTTTCATCGTACAACTGTAAAAGGTTCATTTGATGATCTAAAAGAAGGCGATGCAGTAGAATTTTCTATCGAGCAGTCATTCAAAGGCCCACAAGCTACAGGCGTCTCATTAATTAATTAAAATATAGTCTCAACAGTTAAAAATTATAATATAATAAATATTAACCCTCAAAAAAGGGGGTTAACAACTTTTTTCATAATTCAAAATCATTATTTTTATTACCAATTTAATTCCAAAAAAAAGGGGGTGTTGCTTCTACACACCATATAGAATTTAAAAAACATATTTAACATATAGGTGAAATTTATGCAAATCATTTTAGACAAAATTTCCTATTGGATATCTAAGGCTATTTGCAGCTAAAGATTTTCATCGTAATCCTCCTGAAATGTAATAATTTCAGAATGAAGATCACGAAACGAGGAATATTAAAGGTAACAAAGACAAAACTGAGATGGCTACTCAGAGATATAGATACACAATTATGGTGTAAGAGGTCTTTTTAGTTTATTAAACCCACACTTTTTCGAAATAGTTTAGAAAACCATAGTATCTATCAAAGCATTTATATAGCAACTTTACTTCAGAATCATGTAAATATACATAGTCAAGGTACAAGGTTGTTGTTTTCAAATTAAATTTCAAACGTTAAATTATTTTGAACCATGCTTCTTGTTTTTGCTAGGTTATTTATAAAATACCAAGGAGGTAAACTCACATGCAAGGAACTATTAAAAAAATTATTGGCAGTAAAGGATATGGTTTCATTAGCTCAGACGAGTATGATGATGACATCTTTTTCCACCGCTCAGCATCAGCTAATTTTGATGATCTTCGTGAAGGAGATTTAGTCGAATTTACTGTTGAAGTTACATTTAAAGGCCCACAGGCTAATGATTTAACTCGTGTTGAATAAACAGATTAAATTATCTATTTACTATTAAAAGTAATATATAAACAGCATAACCTAACAGTTATGAATTTATCCCTTTTTTCCTTTACTTCTTTTCTCTCTTGTATGTTTATTTATTTCACTGTCTTACTAGACTTGTTTATTTTCCCGAGCTTTTAAATATTATCTAACTTCTTACTATTTGATTCTCTAGGTGAGTTATCTATGCAAGGCAAGATAAAGAATTTACACAAAGAACAAGGTTATGGTATTATCGAAACTTTTGAGCGTAAGGTTAAAGGAGAAGAGGTCATTTTTTATCAATCTGATACTAGTGGTCATTTTGATAAATTGGCTGTTGGTGATACTGTGGAATTTTTACTTGAGATTAAAGATAATGGACTGTTTGCTAAAAATGTCAGATTATTAGTTGCTCCCGAATAATTTATTTTTAATCCTTTTTATGTGTCAATCAAAATCATTATTTTTTTTGTCAGAGTAACAAACTTTTTTTGTAACATATCATATTATACTTCTAAGAGTTGTTGGGAAGTGCGATAATATGTTAATATTAGATTTGATTCTTACTTTACAGTTGATTGATTGGGTTGCTATTACTATCACATTCATTATTCTTTTTGGACTTATTGCTTACTTTATCTACGAATATAGAGACGCCCAATCATGTCGTAATGTTAATCCTTCTGCGCAAAAGATAACTTTTTGGCGTATTAATTTGTATGGTTCTGTGTATTCTGGATGGTTAATTGCTATTTTTACTTTTACTTTAAATTCTGGTATTCGTTTTGTTTTTTGGTTCTCTTTCCTTGCCATGATGGTTTACAACTTTTTTATTAGCTGGCCAGCATGGATCTGTAAACAAGTAGGACACGGAGACATCTGCAATTGTGATTTTTATGAGCATTATGATCTTGCCCCGATGTTTACACTTGGATTAGTTGGAACCTTTGTTTTAGCTTTTCTTGGTTTAGTAGATGGGTTATCCACATGGTTAACCCTTGTAGGTTTATTTATTATTTCTCTAGGAGTTTTATTCTTATTACCTGAAAAAAAGAAAAAAGCACTAGTTGTACCAGAAAAAATAAGATTAGATAATATTGATCAACTTCTGGAATTTATTGAGTTTAACCCCAAAAGACCAATGTTCATATTTGTCGTGGGGCAAAATTGCGATTTTTGTATGAACCAAATTACTGAATTAGAGAGAATTATAGACGATATAATTAATAATGCTCGAGTGCTATTTCTCGAAGACATTCAGGATAATGAGTTATTTAGATTCTTGTTAAACATCGATTTAGATCAAATTAATCCTCCATTAGTAATTTATCTTAATGAGGGGCAAATAATCGATTATGTTGAAAAGATATTAACAGCAGAAGAGATACTACAAAAAATCAAGCATTATCCAAAAGATGGAAACAAATTAACACTATAATCGGATTAAAATTTAAAGAGTTAGAGTAACTCCTTTATAAACTGTACATTTTTTACTCAAACGTGGTCACTAAATAAATTAAAGCAAACAAGTAAACACACGCATACTCAGTTATTCTTTGTCAAGTTTTATCCAATGAATCAATTTTCATATTAAATCTTTAAATACAAGAGAGTAAAATAATATATTATGACTGAAGATTCATCAAAAAAGAAAAATCGAATTACTTTTTTAGGTATACTCGGAATTGGTTTGACTACAGTTATTGGCTCAGGGATTTGGAGAGATGGTTTAACCTGGCCTCACTATGCTGGTATTACTGCAATTATAGCTATTCTTATTAGTTGGTTACTTATGATGACAGCTGGTTTAGCCTTTGCAGAATGTGTGAGTATGTTTCCCAAATCAGGAGGTCCCTATTCCTATGTAGGAGGTGCAATAAACAAGACATGGGGAAGAATTGTTGGGATCCTATATATTGTGGGTTACTTCTTTATTACTGTAATATTAGGTTTTCTAACTGCTCTATTTACTTTTATTACGCTGGGCATCCAACAAGATATATGGTTAACTGTGTTGACAGTAGTTTATATTGTCATATTTGGAATTCTTGCAGGCATATCCCCTCCTAGGACATTTGGACATGTTTCGTTTGTTTGGGCTAGCATCAAAATACTATTACTTGTCATCGTAGGAACACTTGCCTTGATTAATGGAAACACAGCCAATTTTACAGCAGGTACATTAACATGGGATAGTTTTCAAACAGCTATATATAGTTCAATATTTGCTTTGCTTGGTTTTGAAGTGATATTGATTTTTGCAGGAGAAGTAGAGAAAAATGACGAAGGAATAAAAAGCAAACGCAAATTACCTTTGGGTATTATATTTTCGCTTATGATCATATTGTTTGTTTATATATATTTCACTCTTGGTGGTGCAAGTCTTGTGCAAATAGGCGCTTTAGATGACCCAAATGATACAATAGCTGTATTAGCCTTTTTATCAGAACAAACAGGTATTTCTTTAAGAATAATTTCTTTGTTCGCAGCTATATCTGCAGGCGGCACTTTATACTCACTTCAAGCTGTTTCAATTCACCAATTGAGGGTCATGGCGAGAGATGAGAGTCTTCCTAAATTATTCGCAAAAACAAAAAACGATATCTACTATGCTAATGTTGTAGTGATAACAACTATAACAGCAGCAATGGGCGGTTTGATGATGGGATTATTACCAATCTATGGTGGCCCAATAATTGATTTTTATGGTTTTATCGGTATAGGATTAGTTCTACTTTCATCTATGATACCTGCTGGGATCATTGCTCTTTATTTAAGGATCAAGATGCCCATCCTTGACAGACCATTTAAGACCCCAATATATTATATCATTTTTCCGCTTTCAATCTTATTAGGATTGTTTCTTTTTATTTTAAACCTATTATCATTTTTAGCATAGGTTTTTCTCTTTTTTTGTTTTTTCTCTCTCAAAAGAGATAAATATTAATAAATAATAACATATTTCGAGTACTTATGACAATAATTTCTCTGGATTGCACTTGTGGACAAAAAATTGAATATGAGATAGATGAAAAAACACTAGAAGCAGAGTTCCAAAAAATGGGTGTAATACCTATATTGATTTCACATGAAGATCATTTTATTACTGCGTATGTGGATCAACAATTAGTTATACGTAGTGTTGAAAGGGTACTCCTTGTAAAAGATGATGAATCATCAGTAATTGTACGCTCATCATTAACAGAGGGCGACATTCCCCAATTAGTCGAAAAATTCAGAAAAAAAAGAGATCCAATGAAAGATTTTTACTCCTTCCTATCTTTACTTTTAGGAGCGGTAAAAGCCCCTGAAAATTTATTCATTGCAGGTAGAGAAATTGGTAAATACATTTGGAAGAAAAGGAGAGAACCAATACTAAAAATGGGCGCTGTATTTCAGATCGAACCAAATTTATTACTCAAAAATGAACTTACACCTATATTTGAAAAAATGGGCAAGGTAGAAAAGACTCGTTCTGATAGTAACACTTTAGTTATAAAAGAAGCGATATCTCCTCAATTTATTGTGGGTACAGCTCAAGGGGTTTTAGATGCTATTCAACAACATATGAACAAAAAAGTAAACATTGTCCTTGAATATGTGATGTCAGGACAAACAGTATTTTTAACTTTGCAAGAAGCAGAACTATAAGGTGACAAATCCGTCATAACATTGTTTTACTCGGTCAAGAATTAGATCAACAAGTTTGTCCATATTTATTCCCTCCTTTGCAGATACTTTAATGGAAGCAAAATTATGCTTTGATACAAAATCATTTATAATGGCATCATTAATGCTTTGACCTAGATCTAACTTATTGCCTACTAATATTTTCACCCCTTCATTCAATAGTGCTTCCTTAGACACCATGGGTAACCACTCTTTTTCAATTCTGTGGAAAGAGGGGTATCGATTTAAATCATAAACAAGTAAAACAATGTTTGCACAGTGAAGAAAGTCCTCTTGGAAAAAGCGAAATTGCTGTTGACCACCAAGATCCCAAAAAACAACATCAGCTTCCACATTATTTTTAAGGCTAACAGAAAAATTTTCTATCTCCAACCCAGGAGTCATTTTTACCATTTTGTCCTTTCCAACAATAGAGTAAACAAGTGTTGTCTTTCCAACGCCTCCATCACCCGCTACTACTATTTTACAAACCAAAGAATGTGGATTCATGAATATCTAATCATTTTTAAAGAATTCATTCTTATATATTTCCCTTTTCTGCAATACTCATATTAACAATGAAAGATGGGTGTATTAAACCTCCAGAATAAAACAATAAACAGAGTATCTCTGAAACTTTTAACTCTATTTCATGTACTTACTCTTATAGTCACTTTAGAAAGAGAAATGAGTAGGTAATTATAATCATTTCACCATGAGTTTTTTTGGCCACTTTTGGGTACAAAATGTTGTGTTTATATAGGACCATTTTGTAAGAAAGAGTA